>JANNSX010000325.1:0-31634 GCA_031403155.1 Hyphomicrobiaceae bacterium | reverse complement strand
CGAGGGAGAAGGCCGACATACAGTTAGCTCGATCAGTCCACGTCAATGTGTGAAGCAGCAAGCGGTACATTGTCCACCGCGCGTAGCATCGCTCGACCCGTTTAGGCCTAGGCGAGTCCTCATTCTTCACACACAGCAACTCTTCTTGCTCTTCGCCGGCGGTATGTCGAGCGCCGGGTTCTCGGCGAAGAAGTTGTCGGGCATCAGCGAAAAGCCGCAGGAGACCGCCGGTTGCACCGGAAAATCCTCCGCGCGCGGCAAGTGGTTCAGCCCGAACACATGCCAAACCGTCAGCGGCCGGTCGACGACACAGCGATCCGCCTTCGTCCACTTCGGCAAACCCTCGCCTTTCGAACTCTGATTGACATAGTCGCCCGCCGGCCAGCGCTCGCCCTCCGTCGTCGGCGTCACCCAGAGATGATGCCGCGTGAATCCCGCGCGCTTGCCGAGCTGCGAGCTTAGGCCACCGAAGGCAGTGATGGCGTTCGTCGCCATCAACCGGTAGCCCGCCGGCTGGCCGAAGCGGTTCTTCTTTTTGCGATTGACGATCTTCCAGTACCGGTTCGTCGCCGCATTGGTGTTGCGTTTGGCCGACTTCTCGGTTTCGAGCAGTGTCTCATGCATCCGGAAGGCATTGCCGGCCTGGTTTGCCCCGCCTGGCGGCTCGAGCTTCGTGTCGAGCTCGACCACCGCGTTATCGGCGCCGTCGATCGCCGTCTCCAGGCGTGCGCAGAAGAGGTGCTGGTGGATCTGGCCGATGACGCCGGGCGCCACCTCGACGCCGAACTTGGCGGCCTCCGGCGGATCGATGCCGGCGGTGTTGATGATGCCGGTCGCCTTCACTTCAAGAGCGATGGTGCCGTCCAGATGCAGCGACCAGTAGAACATGTACTCGTAGTTGCCGACGGTCGCGATGAAGGAGACGATGAGCTTCCTCCCGCGCCGCACATCGGCACGCCCGGTGCGGAAATCGACATGCTTCCACAGCACGCCGGTGTCCTCCTCGTGCATGCAGATGGCTTGTCTGATGACCTGCGGCTTGCCGTCGATGCCGTTGAGCACGCCGTCGAAATAGTGGATGGCGCCGAGGCAATCGCAACCGAGCACCAGGCTGTTGGCCATGGCGCCGATGCCGTACTCGCCGCAATCGAAGGCGTTCTTGCGGGGATGCAGCCCATAGGGGCTGCCATAGGGCACGATCATCTCGGCGATCGAGGCGCGGCGGAGGATGGAGCGGCTCTTGGCGCCGTCGCGGATCTCGAGATCATGGAGCACGACGCCTTCCCGCGCCGTGAAGCCGACCGCGAACCGCCAGCCGGCCCATTCGACGCGGTTGCCCTCGACCGTAAAGCTCGGTCCCTCGGGCTGGACGACCTCGATGGGTTTCAAGTCGGTGCGCCACGTTTTCTGGAACGCTTGCGCGTAGTCGCGCTCTTCGCCCGGCACCTTCGCAGGCCCGTCGTCGGTGACGGACAGCACCTCGCCGGTGTTGATGTCGATGACGGCGCAGAGTCCCTCGACCGGATGCGCAAATTGATTGCCGAAGGGGCGCTTCCTCAGCCAGACGATGGTCTGCACGATCCGGTGTGTCTCGCGACTTCCAAGCAGGCCTTGCCCCGGCGACCAGGGATCGCAGCAGACGAGCGAGAGATCGGTGATGCCGCGCCGCTTCAGGGCCTTGACGAAGCGCGGATCGGCGAGCGCCGCCTTCTCGGCATCGAGGAATTCGTCGGGGCCGATGCGCGGGAAAGCGCCCTTGCGCTCGACCCAGCTCTCGACCTTGCCTTTGTCGAGATTGACGGTGGCTTCGTACAGGCGGCCGGACGCCGTGTCGTAGGTGGCGACAAAGGCGCGCCGGGGCGGCGCCTTGCCATTGGCCTTGGCGCGGACGGCCGCCGGAGGCTCGGCCAGCTCGATGGTCTCGAACCGCATGCCGCGGCCGAGGTCGTGAGTCTCGCGGACGAGGGCGGCCGCGCGGATGATCTCGGCTTCGGCGAGCGGCGCCAGCGGGTCGGCGTGTTTCGGCTTGTCGAGCGTGGTGACGCGCTGCTGCATGGCGAGAACTCCAGGGAGGGATCGTTGCTCGCAGACTACACGGGAATTCTGGCTGAGAAAGACCAGCGCGGCAGGCGAGCCGAGCGCGTCACTTATCGAGCAAGATGAACCCCTCACGGATCGCGTTGCGAACGCCTTCCTCAATCAGGGCGCGTCCGACGGCGGGCACGCTTGACCCGTGAGTGCCTCGAAGCGCCAGTTGTTCCAGAAATCGAATCGTCTCGACCGACAGAACCGTCTGGAATCGCTCGGTTTCCGATCGATCTTTGGGCATCGGGAACACACGGTGTTGAAACTAAACCTACTTCAGCATAGTGCATCAAAAACGCATCGAAAAGTGTGTATAAATGAGTTGACATCAACAACCAAAATTCTTATTTATGTCGTGTGCCTCAGGCTGCGTTCACGTGCCGCCAGCTTCGGTCTTTTCTGGTTTGCGTTTGTTCACTCGAACGATAATCGCGCAAACTTAAGGAAACGCCGATGGAGCGCTCCGTTCAGCTCGCCGCTTTCGCAATTCTGATGGGAACATGCCTCGCCGGCATGGCCGACACCACGCTTTGGGCGATTGCCGTCGGCGGAAGTCTGCTGGCTTTGGTGGGTTTGTGCCGGGGGAGGTTGCTGCGTCCGGCGACAGCGGAGGGCGCGTCACCATTCGTTGAGTCGGCTGCGGTGATTATCAGCCTGGGCAATGCTGCCGTAGCGACGTCTGCAAGCTACGTGCTGGGCCATGGGGTGGGGTGGGTTTGGGGGTTGTGAACTCCAGCCAGCTAGTCAGGCTGGGCTTTGGCGCCCCTCTCTGCGAGTTCAAGTTCATCTCGCACAGACTTTACTCGCTCGTGGCCCTGCGACCGCTCTGGCTCGGGGATTGTCAGATACAATGCTACGGCGCGGTCCAGCGATGTGTTGGCCGTCGGGAACACTTCTCTGCGAGTCTGAACAAGCCCCATTAGCTCGTAGCAACGGGCGAGTTCTTCGTCTCTTGCCGCCTGGTCAAGCTTGAGATTCCCTTCGAGCAAATCGATGCCGGCGCGAATGCGCTGTCTCGCCTCTCTCAAAGAACTTGTAGTTCCCTCGTTCTTGAGTCGCTCTGCAATGAAGCGAAGTGCCCGCGCCTGTGTTATGGGTTTCGCTTGCTGATGAGCCTGCTCGCACATTCTCTTGAGTAGCTCGTCAACTTCGCTCGCCTTTGCGCCAAGCAGCGACATTTGCTTGGCGGTCAACTCAATCGCATCCAGGTCGTCCGGCTTGGACTGAGTGGCGGCCCGAAAACACAAAAGAACTTCTCCGCCACTTTTGTCCTTCTCATCTTCTGGTGTGCGGTCGCGCGCCCATTCCACGCCGCGTGCTATGTAGGCCGAGGCCTGCAATAGCTTGAGTTCCTCAATCCGTTTGTTGAGCGTGCCGATCGAGGTTGCGAGAACATCAGGATCTCTACTCAACTTGTCTGCTAGCGTTCTAGGCGAGAACAGATTGAGGCGGTTCAGCAGCCATTGGATGCCGCTGGGAGTTGGTAACGGTCGAAGCAATTCCTCAAATGATGGGGACACGTTGACCGTAACGAACTCGCTGCGAAGTTCGATATGGTTGCCGATCTCACGCTCAATCATCTCTGCCAACCGCTTTGGCAGATTGACTTCTGCGTAGTGCCAAGCGTTGACGAAGGCGATGATGCCGAAAACGCAAGTCGCCACGGCGCCAACCCAACGAGCGGCACTGTCCAAGATCGTCGCATTGGTTTGGTAGAACGCGATAGTGCTCGATGCCGCTGATCTTACTGCTTCTTCGACAAGTAGACCCACATACCCTGAGTAGGCAAGGACCAGGATGAGAAGCAGCGCCGCAAACACCCCAAACAGCGCCAACAATTTATGCGCAAACGTTCCGGCACTCATGGCGAAGCCCCCGCTTATCCACGCAACCTCAGGAATATGCTTAATGAGTGACATTATCCGATGCGTAATCGCCGTCAACGTTCGATTGCACGTAATGTCGTGGCGGCACCGGAACGAGCTGAGGACGGCTTGACCCTCGCCTGCGTTCCGCCCGATGCTCCGGCATCGCGCAATCGAAGGAGCCCCCCATGCGCCACGTCATGCTCAGAACCGGCGAGAGCGTCCCGCAACTCGGTCTCGGCACCTGGAAGATGGGTGAGACCTCCGGTTGGCGTTCACTCGAGGTAGAGGCGCTCAGGCGCGGCATTGATCTCGGCATGACTCTCATCGACACGGCCGAGATGTATGCCGAGGGCGGCGCCGAGGAAGTGGTCGCGGAAGCCGTCAAGGGCCAGCGCGACAAGCTCTTCATTGTCTCCAAGGTCTATCCACACAATGCCTCGCGGAAAGGGGCGATCGAGGCCTGCGAGCGGAGCCTGAAGCGCCTCGAGACCGACCGCATCGATCTCTATCTGCTGCACTGGCCGGGGAGCCATCCGATCGCCGAAACGGTTGCGGCTTTCGAGGAGCTGCGCAAAGGCGGCAAAATCCGCCACTGGGGTATCTCGAACTTCGATGCGAAGGGTTTGGCCCAGGTCATGAGCCAGACCGGCGGTGACAACTGCGCCGCAAACCAGGTGCTCTACAATCTCGCCGAGCGCGGCATCGAGTGGGATCTGCTCAAGGCTAGCCGCGACGCCAAGGTGGCGGTGATGGCCTATACGCCGCTCGGCGGCAGCCAGGTGACGGGCAACAAAGCTGTCGCCGAAGTGGCGAAGCGCCATGGCGTGACGCCCTCCGCCATCGCCATCGCCTGGACCATGCGCGATCCGAACGTCATCTCGATCCCCAAGACGGCCAATCTCGAGCATCTCGAGGCCAACCGGAAGGCGGCGGATATCACGCTTTCGGCCGAGGATCTGGCAGCGCTCGACAAGGCCTTCCCGCCGCCCAAGAAGGCGATGCCACTCGCTTCGAGCTGAGCGCCTACACATGCTGCCCATCGCGGCCGCCATTGACCTTCGGCGCCCGACCCGGCAAAAGGGGCCCCGGCGGAGCGTAGCGCAGCCCGGTTAGCGCACTAGTCTGGGGGACTAGGGGTCGGGAGTTCAAATCTCCCCGCTCCGACCAATAAAATAAAAGGTTTAGCAACCTTCACTCGCCCCCGGTTGTCCAGTCCCCTCGCTCGCTCCTATTCGAGGATGGCAGCGCGGGGGGCGGGCTCTGCGTGGCTATCCGTCCAGCGTGCGAGTTCAGTGCGACCGCGCTCGGTCAAACCATATCGGCCTCGCTCGACCCGCTCGAACCAGCCGTAAACATTGCGCAGCAAAATCTTGGAAGCGTCCGGCATTGCGGGTTTCAGATCGCGCGGCCGGCCTGGCGCCGCGGCCAGTGCCTTGGCGCACTCCAGCGCTTGTTGCCGATAGGCAGTCATGATTGGCCGGCGGGTGCTCCCACCTGTCGCCGGGTCTCCCCGGCGCTTGCTGTGCTCCTCGACGATCCGCGAGCGCCTCTTCGGGTCTCGCCGTGGCCGCCAGGGAACGGGTTCCACGATGACCTCGACATGTCCGTTCGGCGAGACGACGATCAGGCCGAACCCGAGAAGACGGCAGAGCTTTCGGACGCGCGCATCGCTCTCGCGTCCGCGCCCGCGACGCGATGCGCGGACCGCAAGCCAAACGTCGTCGCACGCCGGCAGCCTGTCGACCGCCTGCAGCAATAATTCGAGCGTGAACGTGAGTTTCAGTTCGGCGATGACGACAGCTGCCGGCGAACCCTTGTCGAGGGCCACCACGTCGCAACCGCAAATCTCCCCCTTCACCTCGAAGCCCAAGCGTTCGAGGAATTGCTTGACCGGTAAGTAGAGCGTCGTTTCCATCCGCACACCCGAGTTTTCTGGCCCGACCATGACTGATTCGGCGCGCCGGCTCACGCTCTACCGTTGGTTCAGGAGCGATCCTGCCAACGCGATTGGAGAAGGCGCCGACTTCGCCCTTTCCGCAGAAATCCAAATGACAAGCGGTGCGTAGCGGCGGACCAAGGCCGCCGAGCGTCACGCGGGCCGGACCGGCCGTCCTGGTCCGGCATCATGGACCATTTGCCGAGGCTGTACTCGCGGGCCAATCACCGCTCAGCGCCATCCGCCCTGTTTGAGCTGGACGTCAATTCGAACTGCGTCCAGAGACTCTCGGCAAGACGCGATCGCGGTGTGCGCAAGCGGGCAATGACGACCTCGAGGGGGAGCCGGCCGAAGTCCGAGCCGAGTTCGACGAGTGCGCCGGATGATATCGCCGGACTGGCAATCCGCCTCGGGATCCAAGCGATACCAACGGCGGCGATGGCGAGTTGCAGGACCGCCGGCACGAGGGCCGTCTCGCAGACGGTGTCGAGCCGGTGGCGGTCAGCCAGCTTCGGCAACAGCTCCTCATGTTGAAGCCTGCCGAAGAAGACATCGCGCGGATAGGCGATGATGCCGAGCGTGTTTCGTTCGGAGGGCCGGGCCTTGCGACGCGAAGCATCCACCGCCTTGGCGGGGGAAGCGACGGGCACGAGCCAGTCCTCGTTGATTTTCAGCTTCTCGATCAACGTCTCGTCGGCGGCGATGGGCAATCGCGGTGTCTCATAGGCGACGAGCATGCTCGCCTGGCGAGTCATTAGGAGTGAGTAGCACTCGTCGCGATTGGCCGAGCGCAAGCGAAAGGCAACTGCCGGCATCGCGCTTCGCACCCGGGCGATCATCGCGGGAAGATGACCGACGGCAAGCGCGTGTTGCGCCGCGATGACGATGCGCCGGGGGGCGCTCTCGGCGGCGAGGATGTCGTCGCGGAACTGGCGCAGATCGACACTGAGGGCGCGCATGGCCTCGAGCCGCTGCACGATCGAAGGCAGGGCACGCGCCGGCTTGTGCGTGCGGTCGAGAACCTTGAAGCCGAGCCACTCCTCGACGGCCTTGATGCGCCGCGTAAAGGCCGGCTGGGTGACGTTGCGCCGCCGCGCCGCCTCGGTAAGCGAGCCCGACTCGGCGAGCGCCACCAGATCTTCCAGCCACTTGAGCTCCATCGACGCCTCGGAGAACATTATGCCGATCGTGCATGATATCAGCCGGATTCGGCATTTCACAAGCGACCGCGTCGAGGTCTAGGTTCCGGCCCGAGCCCCCAGAGGAGCACTGGCATGAATCTCGCCCGCTTTCCGCGCGTCCGCCTTGCTCATTTGCCGACGCCGCTCGAGCCCATGGAGAACCTCTCCCGGCTGCTCGGCGGGCCATCGCTCTGGATCAAGCGGGACGACTGCACGGGGCTTTCGACCGGCGGCAACAAGACGAGGAAGCTCGAATTCCTGATGGCGGAGGCCCGCGACCAGAGCGCCGACATGGTCGTCACGCAGGGCGCGACGCAGTCCAATCACGCGCGTCAGACGGCGGCGGCGGCGGCCAAGCTCGGCATGGCCTGCCACATTCTGCTCGAGGATCGCACGGCCAAGACCGATGCGGACTACACGCAGAACGGCAATGTGCTTCTCGATGTCATGCACGGGGCCACAATCGAACGCCGGCCGGCCACCGCAGACATGAACGCCGAACTCGAGAAGGTCGCCGAGACGCTGCGCAAGACCGGCCGGAATGTTTACGCCATCCCTGGTGGCGGCTCGAACGTTACGGGCGCGCTCGGCTATGTCGATGCCGCCATCGAATTGGTCACCCAGGCGAACGCCATGGGCCTGAGGATCGATCACGTCGTGACGGCAACGGGCAGCGCCGGCACGCATGCCGGCTTGGCCGTGGGTCTCGCGGGAATGAACAGCGGCATCCCGCTGCTGGGCGTCGGCGTCCGGGCGCCGCGTGAGAAGCAGGAGGAGAACGTCTACAAGCTCGCCGCGGCAACGGCGGAACGGCTCGGCTGCCCCGGCGCATTGAGCCGCGAGCACGTCGTCGCCAATTGTGACTACATCGGCCAGGGCTATGGCTTTCCTGCGCCCAGCACGCACGAGGCGATCGCCTTGCTTGCCCGCCACGAGGGAATTCTGCTCGATCCCGTCTACTCGGGAAAAGGCATGGCCGGCCTCATCGACCTGGTGCGCAAGGGGTTCTACAAGAAGGGCCAGAACATCGTGTTCATACACACCGGCGGCGCGGCAGGCTTGTTCGGCTACCGCCAGGAGCTGACCGCCGGTGAGCGATTGACGGCCGCCGCGTGAGATCGAGGAGGCTCCGATGAGCGCGAAAGTGTTCAAGGGCAACTTTACCCAGCAGGAGCCGATCCCGGAGGCGGCGATCGAGCGCGCGGTTGCCGTGATGCGCTCGGGGCGTCTGCATCGCTACAATGTCGCCGAGGGCGAGATTTCGGAGACGGTGCTGCTCGAGCAGCAATTCTCGGAGTACATGGGCGGGGGCTATTGCCTCGCCGTGACCTCGGGCGGCTATGCGCTGACGACCGCTTTGCGGGCCTATGGCGTCAAGCCGGGCGAGCCGGTGCTGACCAATGCCTTCACCCTGTCGCCGGTGCCGGGCGCCATCCAGGGCGCCGGCGGGCGGCCGATTTTGGTTGAAGTGACAGACGACCTCGTCATCGACCTCGCCGACCTCGAGCGAAAGATTGCTTCGACCAAATCGCGCGTTCTCATGCTCTCGCACATGCGCGGCCACATCGTCGACATGGACGCGCTCATGCGGATCGCCGACCGGCATGGCGTCGCCGTCATCGAGGACTGTGCCCACACCATGGGGGGCTTCCTGGCGCGGCACGAAAAGCGGCCTGCACGGCCTCGCCGCCTGCTACAGCACGCAGACCTACAAGCACGCGAACTCGGGCGAGGGCGGTTTCATCATCTCACGCGATGCCGAGCTGATGGCACGGGCGACGATCCTCTCCGGCTCCTACATGCTCTATGAGCGGCATAGCGCGGGCCCCGGCAAGGAGGTGTTCTCCGACATCCGCCTCGACACGCCCAACTGCAGCGGCCGCATGGACAATCTGCGCGCGGCGATCCTGAGGCCCCAGCTCGATGCGCTTGATGAAAACCGCGAGCGCTGGAATGCGCGCTACCGGGCCATGGAAGAGGCGCTGCGCAACCTTCCCGGCATCAAGGTGCCGGAGCGGCCGCCCGAGGAAACCTATGTCGGCAGCTCGTTCCAGTTCCTGGCCCCCGACCTCGGCAAGGCAGGCATCCTCGATCTCCTCCGCCGCTGCAAGGCGCGCGGCGTCGAGCTGAAATGGTTCGGCGCCGGCGAACCCGTCGCCTATACAAGCCGCCACGACAGCTGGCGCTACATCGAACCACAGGCGCTTCCGCAAACCGACCGGGTGCTGGAAGGGCTGCTCGACATGCGCTTGCCGCTCACCTTCTCGGTCGACGACTGCCGGCTCATCGGCGAGATCGTTCGCGAATGTGCGTTCGAGGCGCGCGAGGCCGTCAGAACAGGCGCGGCCGCCGAGGCGGCCAAGAGCTTTGTCCTGGAGGCGTCATGAGCGCGGCAGGCTTGCCTCTCATCGTCGGCGTGCTCGGCGGCATGGGTCCGGAAGCAACCGTCGAGCTGATGCGGCGCGTGATCCAAGTGACGCCGGCGCGTGACGACCAGGACCACATCCGCATGCTGATCGAGCACAATCCGAAGGTGCCCTCGCGCATCGAGGCGCTGATCGACAAGACGGGTGAAAGCCCGGCGCCGGTGCTCGTCGATATGGCGATGCGTCTCGAGGCGGCCGGCGCCAGCGTTCTCGCGATGCCCTGCAACACGGCGCATGCCTATGCCGGCGACATCCGCGCGGCTGTGCAAGTGCCGCTCCTCGACATGATCGCCCTCACGGCCGAGCGCATCTCGCGCATGCTGCTGAAGAACCGCCGGGTTGGCATGCTCGCTTCGACCGCCGTGCGGACGCTGGGTCTCTACGAGCGCGCGCTCGAGGCCCACGGGATTTCGACGGTCTATCCTGGCAATCAGGACGAGGTGATGGGCACGATCAAGGCGGTGAAGCGCGGCGATACCGGATCGAGCCAGCGCCTAACGCTCCAATCCGCGGCGGACGACCTGAATGACCAAGGTGCCGATATCCTCCTCATTGCCTGCACGGAGCTATCGGTGCTCGCGGATGCTCTCGATGACCGATACAACGTGCTCGATGCACTCGATGTGCTTGTCGAGGAGATCGTGGCGTGCGGTCTTGGAACGCGCGTACCGGCCTCGACGGTGGCTGCCGCGGACGAACCTCGGCGCAAGACATTGATCCGGACCCGCTCCGCATGAGGTTCGCGATCGCACCAACCACACAACCGATTTCCAGCGCAAAGTGGCCGTGCCAATCTGCGCTAGAGAAAGCTGCACTCGCCCGAAACAATGCAACCCGGCGAGTCGGCACTGTCCAACCAGGGAGGACTACCATGCACTTCAAGCGTATGCTTCAAGGCCTAGCCGCGAGCGCCGTCGCCATCGGTCTCGCAACCGGTGCGATGGCTGAGGATAAGTCCATCATCATCGGCACATTCGGTACGCCGCTGCCGTTCCAGGCCGCGCTCGAGGATTTCGCCAAGAACACCGGTTGGAAGATCGATTGGCGCAAGTTCGGCGCGGGCTCCGAGGTGATCGCCGCCATGGCCTCGGGCGACATCAAGGTGTCCGAGCTCGGCTCCTCGCCGCTCGCCATCGGCGCGACCCAGGGCGTCGACTATCAGCTCTTCGCCATCTCCAACGCGATCGGCGCCGCCGAGGCGCTCATCGTGCGCAACGGCTCTGGCATCGAGAAGGTCGAAGATCTGAAGGGCAAGAAGGTCGGCGTTCCGCTCGGCTCGACGGCTCACTACTCGCTGATGGGCGCGCTCGCGAATGCCGGGATTGCGGAGGCCGATGTCGAAGTGATCGGCATGAAGCCCGACCAGATCTCGGCCGCCTGGGAGCAGGGCCAGATCGATGCGACATTCATCTGGGAGCCCGCCAAGGGCCTCGCCATGAAGACGGGCAAGCAGATCATGCATGCCGGTGAGGTGGCCGGTAAGCCAACCTTCGACGGCTGGGTGGTCAATCGCGAGTTCGCGGCCGCCAATCCCGAATTCATGACGGCTTTCTTGAAGACGCTCGAGGCAGCCAACAAGGCTTATGTGTCGAACGTCGCCGCCTGGACGGCGGAATCGGCAGAGATTGGGCGCATTGCCGCGGCGACGGGTGCTCCGGCCGCCGAAATTCCGGCGGCTCTGACGGGCTACGGCTTCCCGACGCTCGCCGAGATGGCGTCTGAAGCCTGGCTCGGTGGCGGCAATCAGCAGAACATGATCGCAACGGCCAAGTTCCTGGCGGCCAACAAGCGCATCGATGCGGCGCTGGACGACTACTCCAAGTTCGTCAATGCCGACTATCTGAAGGCGGCGCAGCAGTAGGCGGCTGGGCATAGAGACGGGGCCACGGTGTTCGAGAACGATGCCGTGGCCCCGCATCTTTGACATTCGAGCTGTCGTTCTCCTTTTCGAGTGAGCAAGCTCAGGTGAGCAGTCTCGTCATCGACAATGTGTCGGTCGTATTTCCGGCCGGAACTCACGCCGGGTCCGTGACGGCGTTAGAGAACGTTCGTCTCGACATCGCCGATGGCGAATTCATCGTCGTCCTCGGCGCCTCCGGTTGCGGCAAGACGACGTTGCTCAACCTCCTCGCCGGCTTCATCGCGCCTTCCGGCGGATCGATCCAGCTCAATGGTGAGACGGTCGCGGGACCTGGCTCCGACCGGGCTGTGGTCTTCCAGAAGCATGCACTGTTGCCCTGGCTCAACGTCATCGACAACGTCGCCTTCGGCCCGAAACTGCGCGGCGAGGGCAAGGCGAGGCGCTATGAGATCGCCCGCGGCTATCTCACTCAGCTCGGGCTCGACGCGTTCGAGAAACATCCGGTCTATCAGCTTTCCGGCGGCATGCAGCAGCGGGTCGGCATCGCCCGGGCGCTCGCCAACGATCCCGAGATTTTGTTGATGGACGAGCCGCTCGGCGCGCTCGATGCGCTGACGCGGGAGAAGGCGCAGGAGCTGATCCTCTCCATCTGGCAGAAGACCGGCAAGATGGTCTTCTTCATTACGCACAGCGTCGAGGAAGCGCTGTTCATGGGCACCCGGCTCGTCGTCATGTCGCCGCGACCGGGGCGCATCACCCACACCTTCGATATCGATTTCGGACGAAACTTTCTCGCGTCCGGTGACGCACGGGCGGTCAAGTCCTCACCCGAGTTCATCGGTTTGCGCGAGCAGGTGCTCGGCATCATTTTCGGCGACGAGGAGGCGGGCTCCCTTGACCACATCTGACGCGAGCCGCCCGGCCAAGAAGAATTCACCGCGCCCGGCCAAAACAAATGCGCTCATGCGCGCGCGCCCCACCCGGCCTGGCGAGACCTATGGCGTGCCTGGTCAAGGCGATAGCCTGCTGATCAGCGCCATCTCCGGAGCCGTCATCATCGGCATCTGGTCGCTCGCAACCTGGCTCGGCTGGATCAAGCCGCTGTTCCTGCCCTCGCCCTTGGCGATCGTGCAAAAGTTCATAACGATCTGGCAGGATGGCTTTGCCAACAGCTCGCTCTTCGAGCACATCGGCGTCAGCGTCGCGCGCGTGTTCGGCGCCTTGCTGCTGGCCTGCGCCACGGCCGTTCCGATCGGGCTCGCCATGGGCATGAGCCGGGTGATGCGCGGCGTCTTCGATCCGCCCATCGAGTTCTACAGGCCCGTGCCGCCGCTGGCCTACTTACCACTGATGATCATCTGGTTCGGCATCGGCGAGCTCTCGAAGGTGCTGCTGATCTATCTCGCCATCTTCGCGCCCGTCGCCATCGGCACGCGCTCGGGCGTGCGCTCGGCCGCCATCGAGCAGATCCACGCCGCCTACTCGCTCGGCGCGTCGCGTTGGCAGGTGCTCTGGCAGGTGATCCTGCCGGCGGCACTGCCGGAGATCATCACGGCGGTCAGGATCGGCATGGGCGTTGGCTGGACGACGCTGGTTGCCGCCGAAATGGTGGCCGCGACGAACGGCATCGGCTTCATGGTTTTATCGGCCTCGGAATTCCTCCAGACCTCGACGGTGATCCTCGGCATCGTGATCATTGCCGCCATCGCCTATGCCTTCGATATGCTGATGCGCTTCCTGGAGCGACGCCTCGTGCCCTGGAAAGGGCGGATGTAACGCTGCCTCAGCCAGTGGAGGACGCCATGGGCGTCGAGTATCTCAAGCGAGCAACCAAAACGGCCGCGACCGGGGAGGCCGATGTGCGCGCGAGCGTCGCCGCCATACTTGCCGAAATCGAGAAGGGCCGTGAGGCCGCTGCTCAGAAGTACGCCCGCGAGCTCGACGGCTGGGATGGCGAGATCGTCGTCTCCGTTGATACGATCGCAGCCGCCGAGCGGCTGGTGCCCACCAAGCTGAAGGACGACATCCGGTTCGCCCACGACAACATCCGCCGTTTCGCCGAGGCGCAGCGCGCGGCGATCCACGACGTCGACATCGAGGTCTCTCCTGGGCTCACGGCGGGGCACAAGAATCTGCCGCTCGCCTCGGCCGGCTGCTACGCGCCGGGCGGGCGCTATGCCCACATCGCGTCCGCTATCATGAGCGTGACGACGGCCAAGGTCGCAGGCGTCGGGCACATCGTCGCCGCCTCGCCGCCGCGCTCGGCCGCAGGCATCCATCCCGCGGCTCTCTACGCTTTCAACTTGTGTGGCGCCGATCGGATTCTCAGCCTCGGTGGCGTGCAGGCGATCGCCGCCATGACCTTCGGCCTGTTCGGCAATCCGCCGGTCGATATCCTCGTGGGTCCGGGCAACCAGTATGTCGCCGAGGCCAAGCGCATCCTCTATGGCCGCGTCGCCATCGACATGTTCGCGGGGCCGACGGAGAGCCTGATCATCGCCGATGGCACCGCCGACGCCGAGATCGTCGCCGCCGATCTCATCGGTCAGGCCGAGCACGGCTACAACTCGCCGGTCTGGCTCATCGCGCTCGATCGGAACCTGGCCGAACGCGTCATCGCGCTGGCCCCGGCGATCATCGATCGCCTACCGGAGCCCAACCGCAAGAATGCCTTAGAGGCCTGGCGCGACTATGCGGAGGTGACCCTCGCCAGCAGCCGCGAGGATGCCGCGCAACTCTCCGATCTCTACGCCTCCGAGCATCTGCACGTGCAGTGCGCGGATCTCGACTGGTGGCATAGCCGCCTGCAGAACTACGGCTCGCTTTTCCTGGGCGAGGCAACGACGGTCGCCTTCGGTGACAAGGTTGCCGGCCCCAACCACATTCTCCCCACCAAGGGCGCCGCCCGCTATACCGGCGGTCTATCAGTGGGAAAATTTCTGAAGACGGTCACCTGGCAGCGCATGACGCGCGAGGCCAATCGCTCGATTGCTCCCGTCGCCGCGCGCATCTCCCGACTGGAAGGCATGGAGGGCCACGCCCGCACCTCCGACATCCGTCTCGCCAAGTGGTTCCCTGGCGAGAACTTCGATTTGTCCGCCGTGGATTGATCGCGGTGAAGCACGCACGACCTGGGTCGGAGGGGGCCGCACGCTCCGATCAACTTCGCGCGCTCCTGGGGCGACTGCAGTTCTACTGACGCAATCGAAAGCGCTGGATCTTGCCCGTTTGCGTTTTTGGCAAAGCTTCGACGAACAGTACCCGGCGTGGGTACTTGTAAGGTGCAATGACCGATTTCACATGGTCTTGCAGCAGCTTCACCCGCTCGTCGCTTCCTGTCCGGCCCTTTGCCAGCACCACATGCGCCTCGACGATCATGCCGCGCTCCTCGTCGGGCGCGCCGACAACGGCACACTCCAGCACGTCGGCATGAGATAGTAGCGCTGCCTCCACCTCCGGACCGGCGATGTTGTAGCCGGAGGAAATGATCATGTCGTCGGAGCGGGCGGCGAAGTGGAAGCGACCCTCCTCGTCCTGCCAGAAACTGTCGCCCGTCACGTTCCAGCCGCGCTCGACGTATTTGGCCTGCCGGGCGTCAGCGAGATATCGGCAGCCGGTCGGGCCGCGCACGGCGAGCCGGCCGATTTCGCCGCGGGGTAACTCGATCCCACTTTCATCGACGATGCGTGCCTCGTAGCCGCCGACGGGCCGGCCCGTGCAAGCCGGCTGGTGATCATCGAACCGGTTGGAGATGAAGATGTGCAGCATCTCGGTGGCCCCGATGCCGTCGAGCATGGGCTTACCGGCGCGCTCCATCCATTCTTGATAGACGGGTGCGGGCAACGTCTCCCCGGCGGATACCGCCGCGCGCAGCGAGGAGAGATCGGCACCTTCGGCCATGGCCTTGAGCATGGCGCGATAGGCCGTCGGCGCGGTGAAGCAGATCGTCGCCTTGTACTCTTCGATGATGCTGACGAGATTGGGCGGCGTCGCCTGCTCGAGCAGCGCGGCCGAGGCGCCGAAGCGCAGCGGAAACACCGCGAGGCCGCCCAGTCCGAACGTAAAGGCCAGCGGCGGCGAGCCGACGAACACATCGTCGGGTGTGACGCCGAGAATTTCTTTCGCATAGCCATCGGCGATGATGAGGATGTCGCGGTGGAACGCCATCGCCCCCTTGGGCTCGCCGGTCGTGCCGGATGTGAAGCCGATAAGGGCAACATCGTCCCGGCCGGTCGGCGGCGGCGTGAACTGGACCGGCTTGGTCAGCGCCGCGCGGTCGAACTCGGCATCGTGATTGGCCGTGCCGTCGAAGCCGACGACCGTCTTCAGGAAGCGGGAAGTCTTCGCGCAGGCGACGATCTCGTCCATGAGGCGCGTGTCGCAAAGGGCGAGTGCGATCTCCGCCTTGTCGACGATTTGTGCCAGCTCGCCTGCCCTCAGCATCGGCATGGTGTTGACGACGACGGCTCCCGCCTTCGTGGCGGCGAGCCAGCAGGCGACCATGGCCGGATTGTTCGCCGAGCGGATGAGGATACGGTTGCCGGGCTTGATGCCGTAGTTTTCGACGAGCGCGCGGGCGAGGCGGTTCGTCCAGTCCGCCAGTTCCTTGTAGGTGCGTCGCCGCCCATTGCCGATGAGCGCGACACGATCGCCGAAGCCGCGTTCGACCATCCGGTCGGTCAGCTCGACCGCGCAATTCAGCCATTCGGGATAGGCGAAGCCGTCGAGATTGATCTCGGGCCAAAGCTCCACCGGCGGCAGCCGTTCGCGCGTGAAGTGATCGACATGCCCCGTTGGCCCCAGCATGACTCTCCTCCCGAACGGCCGCGTCCAGCGCGACCCATGCGCTCGCCTACGCGACCGATTCTTCAAACTTGAAGCACTCTTGAGTTCTCGCAGGCAAGGTGCAAGATATCCCTGTCGGGTTTCGGCCACAGCCAGAACCTGGCCAACGCGGCCAAGGTCACGAGCCGGCGAGTGCTTGCCTTGCCGGAGCGCTGCCATTCGACTCTGATCACACTGCTCGAGTCGCGACCAACATAGGGGAACGGAATGCTCCACGGAGCCGTACGCGTTCAGGAAGTCAACCCGGCGAAGCTGACCTCGCTCTATCTGAAGCAGTTCAGGCTGAGCAAAGTCGAGAAGGGCGAGACGATCGCCCTCGTCAGCGATCTGACGACGCGGCGCGAGTATATCCAGGCGGCCTTCGCGGCGGCCGACGAGCTAGGCGCCGACATCTACGAGATGTGCGTCAACTCGATCCCATCCTGGACCAAGGTCGGCGTGCCGACCATTGGTCAGTGCAAAGGCACGCTCGAAGCCGTCAAGGCCGCCGATCTCATCGTCATCTACCATGTGCCGCTGTTCACGAAGTGGCTCAAGGCGGTGATGGACGGCGGCACGCGCGTCCTCATGATCATCGATGCGCCGGACGATCTCGAGCAGCTCATGTCGCCGCCCGGCCTCAAGGAGGCGATGCGGGAGGCCGAGAAGCTGTACAAGACGACGAAGGAGGTCCGCGTCGTCAGCGATGCCGGCACCGACTTTACCTACAAGTGCGGCGAGTACCCGGTCATGACGCAGTGGGGATATGCCGACGAGAAGGGCCATTTCGACCATTGGGGTGCCGGCCACATCCACACCTTCCCGAACGAGGGCTCGGCCAACGGCACGGTCGTCTTCGCGCCGGGCGACATCGTCATCCTGCCCTTCTGCCGCTATGTGCAGGACGCGGTGCGGCTCACCATCAAGGACGGCTTCATCCGCAAGATCGAAGGCGGTATGGACGCCAAGCTGATGAAAGACTGGCTCGACGACAACAAGACGGGTCCGGACGACATGGATCCCTATGCCATCTCGCATCTGGGCTGGGGCATGAATCCGCAATCGCTCTGGTACGGCATCGCGCTCAATGGCGACGAGCCCGAGCGCAGCCGCGCCGCCGCCCGCACCTTCCCCGGCAACTTCCTGTTCTCGACCGGACCCAACACGCAAGGCGGGGGAAAGCGCGCGACGCGCGGCCACTACGACGTTCCCTTGCGCGACTGCACGGTGGTTCTCGACAACAAGACGATCATCGAGAAGGGGCGCATCGTGGAAGCGAAGCTGAAGGTCGCGCGGCAGCGCGCGGTGTAGGTCGCGCGGCAGCGCGCGGTGTACGTCGCGTCGACGAAGGCAAGCCGACACCGAACAGCAGGCATCACCCCATGCATATCGCCGACAGCTTCGTCGTGAAGGCGCCGCGCGAGCATGTCTGGCGGCTGATCCGCGATCCCGCCGTGCTCGTGCCGTGCATCCCCGGCTGCAAGGAGATCAGCGAGGTCACGCCGACGCTCTACAAGGCGGCGATCGGCTTCTCCGTCGGCCCTATCTCGGCGAGCTTCAACGTGGAGGTCGAGGTCGTTTCCGAAAATCCTCCGCACGAGGTCTTGACCCGCACGCGGGGCGAGGAGGGGACGCGCGCGAGCACGGTGAGCGCGGAAAGCCGGCTTCTGCTGGAAGCGACGGCCGGCGGCGAGACGATCGTTCACTACGCGTCGGAAGTGACCATCTCCGGCCGGTTGGGAAAGTATGGGCTCGGCATGATGAAGAAGAAGGCGGAGAACTTCGGACGCCGGTTCGCCGACAGCTTCCGTGCGAAAGCGGAAGCGGCGGAGGCGGCGTGATGGTTGCAGCGCTGCATCGCCCTGAGACGCTCGCCGAGGCCTTGGGGTTGCTGGCGAACGAGGGCGCGCGCGCGATCTCCGGTGGGGCGACGCTGGTCGCCATGATGAATGCGAGCCTGGCCGAGCCGTCCGTGCTGGTGAGTCTTGCCCGCATCTCGGAACTGCGCGGTTTCTCCCGCTTGCCTGACGGCACCGCGCGCATTGGCGCCATGCGCCTTCACCGCGAGACCGCCGAGGAAAGCGACCTGCGCGACGGGCAATTGATTGTCGCGCTGGCCGCGCGCCAGATCGCCAATGCGACCGTCCGCAACATGGGTACGATCGGTGGATCGATCTCGTTCGCCGATCCGGCCGCGGATTATCCGCCGGCGCTCGTCGCAGCACACGCGAGGGTCGAGATTGCGGGTCCGGCGGGCCGGCGTGAGGTGGCAGCGCAAGAGTTCTTCACGGGCTGGTATGAGACCGCGCTTCAATCGGGAGAGATCGTGACGGCGGTGCTGATTCCTCCGGCCCCGGCAGGAACGGTCGCGCACTATGAAAAGCTCGCGCGGGTGTCTGGCGACTTCGCCATCGCCTCGGTCGCGGCGGTGTTGCAAATCTCGGGCGGCCGTCCCGCCCATGTCTGCCTCGCGATCGGCGGCTGCGGACCGGCGCCCGTGCGCGTCGATGCTGCGGAAGAATTGCTCGTGAGCGAGGGCTTGACGCAAGCCGCGATCGCGCGTGCGGGCGATCTCATCGCCAGCCACCTCGACCCCCTCGACGACACGCGTGCCAGCGCGGACTACCGCCGCAAGGTCGTCCCGCGCCTCCTCGCCAAGACACTCACCGCGCTCTCGCGCCAACCCACAGACATGTCATGACCGCCCGGCTCTCCGTCACCCTCAAGATCAACGGCGCGGAACGAACGGCAGCCGTCCGTCCGTTCGACACACTCCTGACAACACTAAGAGAAGATCTCGCCCTTCAAGGATCGAAACGCGGTTGCAATCAAGGCGTCTGCGGAGCCTGCACGGTGCTGATCGACGGGCGGCCCGTCCGCAGCTGTCTGTCGCTCACCGCCAACTGCGTCGACGCGGAGGTCACCACCATCGAGGGCCTCGCGCCCGAGGGCCGGCTCTGCGCCATCCAGAAAGCCTTCGTCGAGACGGGCGCCGTGCAGTGCGGTTTCTGCACCTCGGGCATGTTGCTCGCCGCCCACGCCTGCCTGCAGTCGAATGCGAAGCCGACGGCCGATGACGTCAAGCGCGCGCTGTCGGGCAATCTCTGCCGATGCTCGGGCTACAAGAAGATCGTCGATGCGGTGCTGCTCGCCGCGGAGGGTGGGATATGAGCGCTGCCATTGCCACCGCCGTCGGCGCGAGCCTGCCGCGCCTGGAGAGCCTCGAGAAGATCACCGGACGCGCGCAGTACATCGCCGATCTCAACCGGCCCGGCCAACTCCATGCCGCGATCACCCAGGCGACCGTCGCGCATGCCCGCATCAAGGGCTACGACACGCGCGAGGCGAAAGCGGTGCCCGGTGTCGTCGCGGTGCTGACGGGCGATGACTTTCCCGATGGGCGAATGGGCGCCTTCATCAAGGACGAACCGCCGATTGCCAAGGGCAAGGTGCGCTACTTCGGCGAGCCAGTCGCCTGTGTCGCCGCCATTGACGAGGAAACCGCGCGCAGGGCCGCGCGCCTCGTCCGCGTCGACTACGAGGAACTCACCGCATTGCTCACGCCCGAGGCGGCACTGGAGGAAGGCGCGCCCGCCATCCACGAGAACCTCGCCAGCTACTTCAAGGTCTGGCCGGCGGTCTGCGGCGGCAATGTTGCCTCCGAGACGGAGCTGTCCGAGGGCGACATAGCCCAAGGCTTCGCCGAAGCCGATGTCATCGTCGAGGGAGTCTTTGAAACCTCAGCTCAAGCGCACGTCGCCATCGAGCCATGCGGCGCGCTCGCCGAGGTCGACGCGTCCGGCCGCGTCACGCTCTGGTCGGCCAACCAGTCCGTCTTCCGCGTGCAGGCGAATGTCTGCGAGTCCCTGCTGTTGCCGATGTCGAAGCTGCGCTCGCTGACGCCGCGTGTCGGCGGTGGCTTCGGCAACAAGATGGAAGCCCACGTCCAGCCCATGGTCGTGATGCTGGCGATCAAGACCGGGCGGCCCGTCAAGATGATCCTCAACCGTGAAGAGGATTTCGAGATCGTCCGCGCGCGCCACCCCTTCAAGATCCGGATGCGGACTGGCGCCAAGACGGACGGCACGCTCGTCGCCCGCGAAGCCGAGGTTCTGCTCGATTGCGGCGCTTATGGCGACGATTCGCCTGGCGTGCTCGGATATTCGCTGCTGATGTCGCGCGGGCCCTATCGCATCCCGCATGTCCGCGCTTATGGCAGGCTCGTCTATACGAATAAGCTCCGCTTCGGCGCCTTCCGCGGCTTCGGCAATCCGCAGGTGAGCTTTGCAGGTGAGAGCCAGATCGACGAGATCGCGGCAATGCTCGGGCTCGATCCGCTGGATATGCGCGTCAAGAACATGACGCAGCCCGGTGATCGCTGGTTCTGCGGCGGCGAGCTCGCCTCGATTGGCCTTGCGGAATGCATCGAGAAGGCGCGTGCGGCTTCGGGCTGGGACCAGCGCGCGTCGCTCACCGCCTCGCCCGGCAAGCGGCGCGGAATGGGAGTCGCCATCGGCGCTCATATCAGCGGCCTCTTGGGCACCGGCGCCATCGTGCGCGTGCTGGAGGACGGCTCGATCGTTCTGAATACGGGTGCCGTCGACATCGGTCAGGGCTCGGACACGGTGCTCGTGCAGATGTGCGCCGAGGCGTTGAAGGTTCCCGTCGAGCAGGTGAGCCTGGCCAGCCCCGACACGGACGGCTCGCCCTATAATTGGGGCACGACCGCGAGCCGCGTCACCTACACCACCGGCCGCGCAGTGGTCGCCGCGGCGCTCGAGGTCGAGAAGCAGCTGAAGATCCACGCTTCCGAGATGCTCGAATGCGACGTCGGCGATCTCGAGCTGCGCCCCGGTGGTAAGATCGGTGTTGTCGGTGTTCCTGGAAAAGAAGTGCCGTTCCTCCACATCTCACTGCGCGCGCATTGGCGCTCCGGCGGTCCCATCGTCGGCCACAACACCTGGGTTTTCAACAAGCCGACGCTCGATCCTAAGCGTGCCGCCGCGCGCGGGCTCCCCTTCCCGCAGATCGGCGTCTATAGCTTTGTCTGCACCATTGCGGATGTCGAGGTCGACGAGGCGAGCGGCAAGGCCGACGTGAGGGAGGCCTGGTCGGCGGTGGATGTCGGTCGCGCCATCAATCCGGGCTCGGTCGAGGGGCAGATGGAAGGCGCCTTCGTGCAGGGCATGGGCTTTGCGCTGACCGAAGCCATGGTTTGGGACGGGCCGCGCCTCGCGAACCCGACGCTCATGGACTACAAGGTGCCGACGACGCTCGATGCGCCGCATGGCATTCACACCATCATCGTGGAAGCCGCCGAGCCAGAGGGGCCGTTCGGCGCCAAGGGCGTCGGCGAGGTCGGCATCAATCCGGTGGCGGCGGCAATCGCGAACGGCGTGACGGCGGCAACCGGTGTACGCCTGCGCGCGCTTCCGATGACGCCCGAGCGCTTGCTCGACGCCATGCTGGAGGCCGAGTGATGCGGATCGAAGACTATCCGCCCCAGGAGCCTTTCAGTCCGATTGGCGCCAAGTACCACGAGGAGGCCGTGCGCCTCGGCGTTGGCGTCACTGGCATCGATGTCCCCTACGGGCCCGATCCCTACCAGAGCTTGCTCGTCTGCCCTGCCCAGAAACCGAGTGGCATCGTACTCGCCATGATCCACGGCGGCGGCTGGACGAACGGCTACAAGGAATGGCTCGCCTTCATGGCACTGGCGCTCAACGCGCGCGGCGTGACCTTCGTCAGTATCGGCTATCGCCTCGCGCCGCAGCATGTGTTCCCCGCTGGCTATCACGATTGCGCCGACGCCATCGTGAAGATCTTTCGCATCGTCCACGAGCACGGCGGCGACCCCAAGCGCATCTTCGCCGGCGGCCATTCGGCGGGTGGACACTATTCGAGCCTGCTCGGCGTCATGACGGATTGGCAGAAATCGCGCGGCCTGCCGGACGATGTCCTCAAGGGATGCCTGCCAATCTCGGGCACCTACACTTTCGGCGAGGGCTCGGGTCTCTCCACGCGGCCCAGGTTCCTGGGCCCGCCTGAGAACAACGCAGAGCTGCCCGCTTCACCCATCCGCCATATCAAGCCGGGTGCGCCGCCCTTTCTGGTCGCCTATGGCTCGGCCGACTTCCCGCATCTCGTCAGGCAGGCAGGCGAGTTCGCGGCAGAGCTCCGAAAGCATGGCAATGCCGTCCGCGAGCTGTCGCTCGAAGGCGCGGACCACTTCCAGGCGAGCTATGTCAGCGGCGATCCGGCTGGCGTCTGGATTGAACAGGCTTGTCATTTCATGTCAGGTTCGGGGCGTTGAGCGAAGCGTGCGCGAGTGCCAACCAAAATTCAAACTTGAGTAGGGAGGAAACAACGTGAATCGCAGAATGATCCTGGCGGGCCTTGCCGCCGCCGTGCCGCTCGTCCTTGGCAGCGGCCTCGCCAACGCCGCCGAGAAAGTGCGCATCGGCTATTCGATCGCCAAGACCGGCCTGTTCTCGCAGGCCGCACCCTCGCAGATCACGGCCTATGAGCTGTGGGCGGAGCAGGTGAACGCGGCCGGCGGCCTCGACGTCGCGGGCGAGAAGCGCTCCGTCGAACTCGTCTGGTACGACGATGAATCCGATCCCGGCAAATCGGCGCAGATCTACGAGAAGCTGATCACCAGCGACAAGGTGGACCTGCTGCTCGCGCCCTGGGGCACGCCGATGCATCTGGCGATCGCCGGCATCCTCGAGAAATACGCTTTCCCGGTCGTCGGCAATACGGCGGCGTCCGTTGCGATCCGCGAGGTGAAACCCGGCAATCTCTGGTTCACGACCTCGGCGATCCCCGACAAGATCGGCCCTGAGCTTGCGAAGATGATGAAGCAGGCCGGCGTCACGAAGGCCGCTATCATCTCGAATGTGCTGCCCTTCTCGGCTGAGAACCTGCAGTTCCTGCTACCGGCCCTCGAGAAGGAAGGGATCGCGGTCGCGGTCAACGAGAGCTATCCGCCCGACATCAAGGACATGTCGGGGTTGCTCACCAAAATCAAGGAGTCGGGCGCCGACGGGGTGGTCGCGCTTTCCTATCCGAACGACTCTTTCCTCATGATGGGGCAGCTCAAGGAATCAGGCGTCGCCGCGCCCTTCATGTTCATGCTCGTCGGCCCGACGATCCCGGCCTTCGGTCAAGCCTTCGGCGAGGCCGCCAACGGCATCGTGACCATCGGCCACTGGAGCCAGTTCCAGTCGAAATGGCCGAAGGCGAAGCCCTTCTATGACGCCTATGTCGCCAAGTACGGCTCCGGCCCCGATTATCTCGACACTGCGCTCGCCTACATCTCTTGCGAGATCCTACAGCAGGCGGTGGCCAAGGCCGGGCTCGACAAGGACAAGCTCCGCGCCGAGATCTCCGGCGGCTCCTTCGACACGATCAACGGGCCGGTTAAGTTCAACGGCGTCGAAAATGCGGCCACGCCGACGGCCTTCCTGCAGATCCAGGCCGACGGCATGCACCTCGTCTGGCCGGCCGATATCGCGACCTCGCAGTATAAGGCGCGCTGAGTGACGAGGGCTGCTCGGTTGCCGGGCAGCCCATCCTCATGCAAGCCGCTCCCAGCGCCTTTCACCGGATCCTCATGGTGAGGGGCGAGGTCATTTTGTAAAGCCGGCTCGGCGCGTGTTGATAGACGGGAGTCTTGGCCGAAAGACCCCCACCAGTCGCTAACGCGACAGCCTCCCCACAAGGGGGAGGCGGGGCTGAGAGACTGCCGAATGCCATGACGAGGAGACCGGACAATGCTCATCTGGCGCAAAGCAGCCGAACCACTGAGGCTCTGTCGGCCTCAGCACGAATTGCCTCGTCCGACTTCGGCTGGGTCTGTACGTCGTTGTTAGTCCTGCCCTATCAATCCCGCCTCCCCCTTTGTGGGGAGGCTGGCGCGTCATGGCGGAGCCATGCTCCGCATGGACGCGCCTGGTGGGGGTCACCTTCAGAGAAGACTCAGCTATCGCTTCAGATGCATGAAACCGGTCGCCGTGAAGGGAGGCGTGGGACGAGCATCAGACACGACCGCCTAACAAAGAGTCGAATTTTGAATTGCTCGGCATGACGACCCTCCTCTCCGGCCAGCTCCTCTTCTCGGCACTCGTGCTCGCGGCACTCTATGCGCTGCTCGCCGTCGGGCTGAATCTCGTCTATGGCACCATGCGCCTCCTCAACATCGCCCACGGCGACCTCGCCATGATCGGCGCCTATGTGGCCTATGGCGCCTTCACGCTGTTCGGCGTGCCGCCGCTCGTCATCCTGCCGGTCGCGGCGGCGATTGCAGCCTTGATCGGCCACGTTCTCTATCGCGGCCTCTTCAAGCGGCTCATCGATCAGGGCGGCCCCATCGAGCGGCTCGAGTCCAACTCGCTTCTCGTCTTCTTCGGCGTCTCGATCGTCATGCAGAACCTGATGGCGCTCGCGTTCACCGCGACGCCCCGGGCTTACAATTTCTGGAGGGACGTCGTCGAGGTGGGCGGCGTCCGCATGAGCGTCAACCGCCTCTCGATCCTCATCGTCTCGGCGGCCGCGCTCATCGCTATCCTCCTTTTCTTGAAACGCACCGTGCACGGCATGGCGATCAAGGCGCTGATCCAGAACCGCAAGGCAGCCCAAATCGTCGGCGTCGATGTCGAGCGGACGCAACGCCTGGCCTTCCACATTGGCTTCGGCTCGGCGGGCGTTGCCGGCGCGCTCCTCAGCATGACCGAGCAGATCACACCCTTCATGGGCTTTCCCTTCACGGTGACGGCCTTCCTCGTCATCATCCTCGGCCAGCTCGGTAACATCTGGGGCAGCATCATCGGCGCGATCGCGCTGGCCGTCGTGCAGACCTATGGCGTCGCGCTCACCTCGAGCACCTATTCGAGCGTGCTGCTCTACGGCCTCTTCGTGCTGACGATCGTCCTGCTGCCCCAGGGACTTTTGCGCGGCCTCAGGAGCGCCCGATGATCGACCGGCGGATCGCGGCACCCGGGCTCGCGTGGGTGCTCGTCATCGCGGGACTTCCCTTCATGCTCGAGCCCTATGGCCTGAGCGTCGCGATCACGCTGTGCATGTGGATCGCGCTGACGCAGAGCTGGGTCCTGTTCTCGGGCCTCACCGGCTACATCTCGCTCGGTCACGTGGTCTTCGTCGGCATCGGCGCCTATGTGGCCGTCCTCACTTGGAAGATCCTGCCGCTCTGGGCGGCGCTCTTCTCCGGCGGGTGCATCGCGAGCCTTTTCGCGATCCTGATCGCGCTACCGGTGCTCAGGGTGCGCGGACCTTACTTCGTCGTACTCACATTCGGCATCGCCGAGCTCATGCGTCACGTGATCCTGAACGCCGAACGCGCGCTCGGGGCCTCGAGCCGCCTCCTCATGGGTCTTCCCGACAATGCCGTGCTGTTCCGCTGGATGGCGATCTTTGCGCTCGTTGCGACGGCGCTGACGCTGATCGTGAAGCCGAGCCGCTTCGGCGTTGGTCTCAACGCCATCCGCGAGGACGAGACGGCGGCGCAGACGATCGGCGTTCCGGTAGTGCGCTACAAGGCCCTCGCCTATGGCCTCTCGGCCTTCGTGCCGGGCATGGTGGGCGGCATCCTCGTCCTGCGCTCGACCTATTTCGAGGTGGGGCAGGTGTTCAATCCGATGCTCTCACTGTCGATCATCGTCATGGCGATCATCGGCGGCAGCGACGATGCGCGTGGACCGCTGCTCGGGGCGGCGTTCCTGACGCTCGTGCAGGAGCTGTTGTGGGCGCGCGCGCCGCAGCTTTACCTCGTGCTGCTCGGGCTTCTCCTCATCGGCTTTGTCATGTTCGCACCGAAAGGCCTGCTTGGGCTTTGGACGCGGCGAAAGGCGGCCGATCCATGACACTGCTCGCCGTCTCGCGCATCTCGAAGCGCTTCGGTGGGCTACAAGCGCTCGCCGATGTCTCCTTTGACGTGGCCGAGGGCGAGATCCTCGGTATTATGGGCGCGAACGGCGCCGGCAAGACGACGCTCTTTGCAATCATCTCGGGCCACATCGCACCCTCAACAGGCCAGATCGTGTTCGAGGACCGGCTCATCACCGGCCTCTCGCCCGATCGCATCTGCCGGCGCGGGATCGTTCGCACCTTCCAGATCGTGCGGCCGTTCAGGGCGGAGACAGTCCTGGGCAACGTGACTACCGCGGCGCTCTATGGCAGGACGCCCGCCGCTTCGCGGAAGGAGGCCACAGCGCGGGCGCATGCGATACTCACGGAGTTTGGCCTTGCGCCCCAGTCGACCAAACCCGCCGGCGCGCTAACCCTCTCGGATCAGAAAAAGCTCGAGGTCGCCCGCGCGCTCGCCGCCGCCCCCAAGGTGCTCCTGCTCGACGAGGTGATGGCAGGGCTGACGCCAGCCGAGGTCGCCCAGATGGTCGCGCTCATCCGCGAGATCCGCCAACGCTACACCCTGACGCTCGTCGTCGTCGAGCACGTCATGCGAGCCCTTGTCGATCTCTCCGAACGGATCGTCGTCCTCCATCACGGCCGCTTCGTCATGGCCGGTTCGCCTGAGGCGGTTGCCTGCGATCCGCGCGTGCTCACCGCCTACTACGGCGAGGCCGGAGCATGACGGCGCTGCTCGAGGTCAACGATCTCTCCGTCGGATATGGCGACGTCGAGGTGCTGCGCCAGGTCCGGCTCCAGGTGGCGGCAAGCGGCGTGACGGCGCTCATCGGCGGCAACGGCGCTGGCAAGACGACGATGCTGAGCGCCATCGCCGGAGTTTTGCCGGCGCGTGCTGGACGCATCCTGTTCGATGGCAAGGATGTAACCGGCCTTGCCTGTCACGAGCGCGTTGAGAGCGGCATCGCCCTCGTCCCGGAAGGCCGCCAAGTCTTTCCCGACATGACGGTCGAGGAGAACCTGCGCGTTGGCGCCATCGCACCGCGCGCGCGGCATGCGGCCGAGGCGAAGCTCACCGAGATGTTCGCCCGCTTCCCCATATTGAAAGAGCGCAGCAGGCAGATGGCTGGCACGCTGTCGGGCGGCGAGCAGCAGATGCTCGCCATCGCCCGCGGGCTGATGGCGGGGCCAAGGCTGCTCATCCTCGACGAGCCGACACTGGGCTTGGCGCCCATCATGACGGGAAAGATCTTCGATCTCGTGACGGAACTCAGCGGGCTCGGCATCAGCATCCTGATCGCCGAGCAAAACGTTCACCGCACGCTCGCGCTCGCAGGCCAGGCCTATGTGCTGGAGAACGGACGGATCGTTCTCACGGGCAGCGGCCCCGACCTCATGGGCCGCCCGGAGGTCCGAAAGGCTTATCTCGGGCTGTAGGGCAAGGCCCGCGAATGCCGGTCTGGCTACCGGATCGAGCCCCCCGTTTGCCGCTATTCATCCTTGCCCAGCGTTGCCGTGCACGGCTTGATCGCGGCCGGATCGCCCGCGCCGGCCGGGCTTGGCGCCCGAGATCGCGACCGAGGCAGAAACGCTTCTGACGACCGAAATGAAATCCGCGACCAGCTTGCTTGGCTGACCTCGATGGCCGATGGCGATGACGCATTTGTTCATGTCGGTGATCGGTTTGAACACGACGCCGGGCCGGGCATAGTAGCTGGCGGTGCTCTCGGAGGTGATGCTGATGCCGCGACCGGATGCGACGGCCTGCAGCTCCGACTCGACGGTGGCCGCCTCGTAGGCGACCTTGGCCGGGCGGCCGGCGCGGTAGCTGCTTGCGAGCCAGTAATCGCGCCAAATGCCCGGCACCGGCGCGGCGACGATGGGCTCGTCCAGGATGTCGTCGAGCAAGACAGTCTTCTTGCGACTCAACCGATGCCCGGCCGGCAGGCAGACGACGCAGGTTTCACGCGCGATATCGACCAATTCGATACCGTCGAGGCCGACCGGTGGCCGGATGATGCCGCAGTCGACCTTGCCGTCGCGTAAGCCGGCGGTCGGATCGCGGAAGTCGAACTCCTGGAGGTGCAGCGACGCATCGGGACGCAGCCGCTCGAACTCGCGCACGATCTCCGGGATGAACTGAACCGCGGTGCCGATCATGTAGCCGACGCGCAGCTCGTTCTTCAGCGAAAGCTGCAAGGACCTCGCCTCGTCCTCGAACGCCTCGAGAGAGAGGCTCAGCACCTTGGCGCGCGTCATCAGGCGCTTGCCCGATGCCGTCAGGGCGACGCTGCGCGTCGTGCGCTCGAAAAGCGGGAACCCGAGCCGCTCCTCCAGTTGGATGATGGTCTGCGACAACGCGGGCTGCGAGACGTGCAGACGCTCGGCGGCGCGCTGGCCGCACCCCAACAATCCATTCCTGCCAATGCAGCCGCGCTTTATTCGCGTGCCCCATCCCGATCCCTACCGGCCGCGCGTCGGTTTGGACATCGAGACGGAGTCGCGGCTGTGCCTGGATCTGCTCGAGGACACGATCCTCAAGGGCGTCGACGGTGGCGTCGTCGCAATCATAGTGGAGCCCATTCCCGGCAATGGCGGGCACATCGACCTGCCGGTCTCGTTCCTCAAGGGCATCCGTGAGATCAGCGACCGGCATGACATCATTCTGATCTGGGATGAAATCCAGAGCGGCTTCGGGCGCACCGGCGCGATGTTCGCTTCCGACTATTTCGGTGTCGTGCCGGACATCATGACCTTCGGCAAGGGTATCGGTGGCGGTTTTCCGCTGGCCGGCATCATGGCGAGTGAGCGATTGAACGGCTTCGAGGCGGGCGAGGATGGGCTGACCTTCGGGAATTTTCCAGTGGCGCTCGCGGCGGCCATAGCAACCATCGACGCCATCATTGCCGACGATCTCTGCGGCAAGGCACGCAGCCTCGGCGCCGTCGCCACCCAGCGGCTGCACGAGATGGCGGAGCGCCGCAAGCTCATCGGCAATATCCGGGGACCCGGCCTGTTCGTCGCCATCGAGCTCGTCAAGGATCGGGTCACCAAGGAGCCGGCGACGCAGGCCGCATCCGAGGTTTACAAGCGCGGCGTCAAGAAGGGCGTGCTGTTCGGCGAAAGCCGCTATGCCGGCCTCGGCAACCTCATCAAGATCAAGCCCCCGCTCGACTGCACGCATGAGGACATGGCGCACGCCCTCGATGTGCTCGACGAGGTTTTGGGCTCGATCGAGGCGGAAGGAATTGCCTGACAAGGTGCAGGTCCGGCAGAAGCGCCGCCGCTGGGCCATTGGCATTTCTCACGCGGCGGCCTAGCCTGAGTGCCAAACAAGAACTGACCAAGGAAAGGGAAACGAAAATGTCGGGAAGGAAACTTAGCAGACGAACCGTCCTCGCCGTCGGCGCAGGCGCCGCGCTGGCGATGCCATACATCCGCCCCTCTTACGCACAGGCGGAGTCACTCAGGGCCCTGATGTGGGAAGGCTATGTCGTCCCCGAGGTCATTTCCAAATTCGAGGAAGAGAACAAGATCAAGTTCGTCACGACCTTCTTCGACGGCAATTCCGAGGCCTATAACAAGCTAAGGGTCGGCGGCACCAAGGAGTTCGACCTCGTCCAGGCCGACGGCTTCTGGCCCCGGCTGTACTTCCGCGAGAAGCTGATCCGCGCGGTCGACTACGCGCAAGTCCCGTCCTCGGCGGGCTATTTGCCGGAGTTCCAGGCCGAAGCCTTCAAGGTACTGACCGATCCCGACTCCGGCAGCAAGATCGGCTATCCGTTCTGCTGGGGCGCCTACGGTATCACCTACGATGCCAAGGTCGTGGCGCCGGAAAAGACCGAGACGGTCCAATGCATGTTCGATGAAGCCTGGTCAGGCCGGCTGTCGACCAGCGCGCGCTTCGAGGAGAACATCGCGCTCGCGGCGCTCATCGTCACGGATCGCCTCGGCTCGCGCGACAAGCCGCGCCCTGACGGCAAGACGTTCAACCCTTACGTGCTGACCGACGAGGAGCTGGCGGGAATCGAGACGGAGCTGATCAAGCAGAAGAAGCTGCTGCTCACCCGCTACCAGGACAATGCGACCCTCTACCAACTCCTACAGGGTGGCTCTGTCGTCGCGGCGGTGGAGTTTGCGCAGGTGTTCCGTCAGCTGCTGACCGCCAAAGACGCCAATCCGGCGCAGGACTGGCGTCATACACTAAAGATGAAGGAAGGCGGCCTCGGCTGGGTCGACACTTGGCTGATCACCACCGGCGTTCAGGATGGTCCGATGCTCGACCTCTGCAACCGGTTCATCGATCGGATGGTGTCGGCCCCGGTCATCAAGCGGATCGGCGAGGTCTCCGGCTGCTCGACGACCGTCGATCTGAGATCGATCTCGACCGAGGACGAGCGCAAGCTCTACCTGATGGACCGCTCCAGCGAGATCGCCGACCTGATGATGTTCGACCAGCCTTCCGCGCCCGAGAAGTGGGAGCGGGTGTGGTCCAACGTGCAGGCTGCCTAGGCTCGGGTCAGTCCTGATCTTGTGCTCCAACGACACTCTCCGGCGGGTTGAGACCTGCCGGAGAGTATTGCGTCCCTCCATCCCGAGAGCTCGCTCATGGCTGCTGACCAGAACGGCAATGGGGCGCCCTACATTCGTATCGCCAACGTTTCGCGAACCTATGGCCAGGTTCGCGCATTGGACGATCTCAGCATCGACATCGCCAAGCACGAGTTCATCGCCATTCTTGGTCCGAGCGGGTCGGGCAAAAGCACGCTACTTCGCCTGATCGCGGGGCTGGATCGGCCGACAGCGGGGCGCATCTTCTTCGAAGGCGCCGATGTAACCGACCTGCCCCCGCACAAACGCGGCATCGGCATGGTGTTCCAGGAGTTCCTGCTGTTTCCCCATCGCACCGTGCGCGAGAACCTGGCGTTTCCGCTGCGCATGACCAAGCAGCCGCCCCAGAAAATCCAGGAGCGCATCGACTGGGCCGAGTCCATCCTCTCGCTGCAAGGACTCATGGATCGCTTTCCCGACCAGCTTTCCGGCGGCCAGCAGCAGCGCGTCGCGCTCGGCCGCGGTCTCGTCACCCATCCGACGTTGCTGCTGCTCGACGAGCCGCTCGCCAACCTCGACCGCGAGCTTCGCAACGAAATGGAAGTGGAAATCCGCCGCTACCAGAAGCAGCTCGGCATCCCCTTCGTTTACGTCACGCACAACCAGGAAGAAGCCCTGTCGATGAGCGACCGCGTCGCCGTCGTCAACGGGGGCAAGCTCGAGGCCATGGGCGAGCGGCAGGTGATCTACGATCATCCCCCGACGCCGTTCGTGGCGCGCTTCGTCGGAAAGTCGACGCGCTTCGAGGGGGTGTTCGACGTCGGCTCGAAGTCAGTGAAGCTCAACCGGTACGATTATTCGTTTCCCCATGCAGCGAGCGCTGCGAGCAATGCGAGGGCCGAAGTCTTCGTCAAGAACGAACGTTTTGAACTGTCACCCTGGAAAACGGGTGCGACTGGCATTCCCTCGACTGTCGCCGACGTGGTCCTGCGCGGTCCGTTCGTCGAGTACATCCTGGAG
>JANNSX010000324.1:0-11091 GCA_031403155.1 Hyphomicrobiaceae bacterium | reverse complement strand
TCATTTGCATCTCCGCTTCGTGCGGTCTGACACATAGTCAATTGATATTGAACTGCGCCCAGCTGTCTCGTGGTGTCATCCAACCTCAATTCGGATTTCTGCTTGTCGGCCAGCGCTTCATCGTATGCTTTGGTCGCTCTGTCGTTCGCATCGTTGAATTTCTTCACGACCGCCAGGAGCACCGTCACAACCGCGAACGTTCCAATGCCCATCACCCCGAGGATTAGCTCGATCCAAGGCTTTGCGACGGCAATGCAGTCGGCCAACCCACTAGGCAAATCAAAACACGACAAGTCTCACCCCCCTTGCGACCAAACGCCCGCATTCGGACAAAAGTCTGCCTGCGCATTTCAACAATAGGCACGGCTACTTTGATTTACTACTTCGAAACGAGATAGTCGCCTACGAACGATCTTGAGGCGGATACGACAGCACTTGCCCCACAACGGCCCTCCCAATCTAACGCCTCACCTCCCCTCGCTCCCGACCAACCGATCGAGCCTCAACCGGTGCCGTGGATCGGTCATAAGCAGCACGCCGCCGAGGCCCGCCGCGAGCACGCCGAGCGTCGAGGCGCCGGCCAGCACGAGCAAAATCAGCATCTGATACTTCGCCGCCTGCAAGGGGTCGGCGCCAGCCAGAATCTGGCCCGTCATCATGCCAGGGAGCGATACGACGCCAGCCACCGCCATGGTGTTCAAGATGGGCATGGTGCCGCTCCTCAACGCGTCGGTGAGCACGCTCTCAAGGGCTTCGAAGCGCGTGCCGCCTTCGGCGAGCCGCGCTTCGATCGAGCGCCGCTCGCGAAATGCCGCCGTCGTCAGCGCGTCGAAGGTGAGGCTCATGGCGGTCAGCACGTTGCCGAGCTCCATGCCGAGGATCGGCAGGAGGTAGCGCGCGTCATACCAAGGGGCCGGACGGATGATCCCCCCGACTGTAAACAGCGTGGCGAGCAGGCCGATAAGGAGGAGCGTGCCGCCGCCGAGGCCAACGGCCCACCAGCCCTCCGGACGATGCGCCGGCCGGCTCATCAGCTCGTAGGCCGCGACCGCGCCCATGACGAGGACCACGAGGATCGTCAGCGGAATCGAGGATTGCCGGAGCACGAAGCTCAAGACGAGACCCGCGAGCGCGAGCTGAGCGAGCATACGGACAGCGGCGATGGCGAGCTTTTTCTCGAGGCCCAAGTTGAAGGCAATCGAAAGCGCCGCGTTGAGCAGCAACAGAAGCGCTGCGATCGCCAACTCCAGAATGCCAATCGGTTGCGCACTCATCGCGGGCCCCTCCCGGCGAGCCCGGTGCCGTTCTCGCTCCAGGAAATTTGCGGTGACGCCGGCGGCCGGGCGAGTTGAGTCAGCCGGAAGGTGCCCGCCTCGATGTGCAGCTCGGCGCGGGCGCGGCGCAGGAGTGCGGTTGCCTGATGCGAGACCAGCACGACGATCCGGCCGAGGTCGAGCTCGGCGCCGATCAGCGCCTCGACGCGGGCCACCGCCTCCCTGTCGAGGCCGGCGAGCGGCTCGTCGATAAGCAGCACCTTGGGCTTACCGCAAATGGCGCGGATGAGGCCGAGCCGCGAGCGCTCGCCGGTCGACAGTTCTGCGACCGGCCGGTCGAGTGTCTCGCGGGAAAGGCCGAGCGCCTCCACGATCGGCGTCACGGCCTCGATATCGGGCGGAAAGTGCGGACGCGGCGTCGGCGCCCACCAGCCCGGCTCGGCGGAGACGTAGCGGACGAGCCGGCGCCACTCCGGTCCGGTCATCTCGCCCCGCTCGGCCCCCTCGAGCATCACGGTGCCTTCGGCCGGATCGAGATCGGCGAGCGCGCGGAGCAGCCGTGTCTTGCCGGAGCCGGATGCGCCGGTCACGGCGAGGCACTGGCCGGAGGCGAGCGCAAAGCTCACCGGCGACAGCGCGCCTACGCGTAAGTGATCGACCTTGAGCACGTTTCCCCGCTGCGTCCTCTTATCCCGATCGCCGGTAGATGGCCTTGACGTGCCGGATCTGGCGCTCGTCGTCGAACAGCTCCTGGTTTACGAGAACGAGGCTCGCCGTCTCGAACACTGCGAGATCATCAAGCGTGACCGGGATGGGCGGCCCCTCGACCATCTCGCCCGTGTTGCGCTGGCGGGCGAGCACCAGCAGCGTGCCGCCCTGTGCAACCAATCCGGCAATCGCGCGCGCCGCCTCCGCCCGCACCTCGAGCGGCAGGGCCTGCAGATTGTAGGTCTCATGCACCAGGTCGAAGTGGCCTTGCCAGGCTTCGGGCAGTCGAAAGATATCGCCCACTTGGAAATCGATGCCCTTGCCGGCTTGGCGCTTCTGTGCCCAAGCCGCCGCCGTCGGCGAGAGATCGAAGGCCGTTACACGGTAGCCGGCTTCCGCAATGAGCGCGGCATTGTCGCCGAGCCCGCAGCCAACATCGATGGCCGTGCGGCCGCTGCCTGGATTTGCGTCGAGAAAATCAGCCAGCTTTGCGCGCGGCGCCTTGTCGGCCCAGGGGACACCGGCCGCATCGCCATGGGCGTTGCGATAGATCTCCTCGAACCGGACGAGGGCTTCCGATGGGTTGTCGCTCATGCCTTCTTCACCCAGCGTCCGGCCTGGTCCTGCTGCCAATAGGTGACTTCGCAGCCTTGGTCCTTTGCCCGCTTCCATTCGCTGCGCGCACGCGCCAGCGCGTCATCGCTGGTTTCGAACATGTGGACGATGCGCGTGTAGCCGCCTAAGTCCTCGAGCGATGCGCCATCGACGAGGAAGCGCACGGTGGCGCCGTTGGGATTGTCCTCGGCGGTGGTGATGAGGATGGGCTGGCGCGCGATGTCGCCCGCGCGCGCCGTGCCGTGCGGCAGGAAACTCGCCTCGTCATAGGTCCACAACTCCGTGTCGAGCGCGTCCGCCCGTTCCTCCGAGCCCACCTGCACAACGGCGCGCCAACCCCGCTCGAGCGTGCGCTCGAGGAGCTGCGGCAGCACGCGCTCCAGCGGCTGGCGGTCGAGCTGGTAGAAGAGGACTTCGGCGGGCATGGCGGCTCGATGATGTTTTCCCGAGCGCGAGCATCCGTTATCGCGGGAGGGATCACAAGGCGGCATGAGGCCGTCGGCGGCGTGGCGCACAATAACGCGCGGGACGCGCGCCTCCGCGAGCCCCGGATCGGAAGGCGCCCGATACCGCCACGGCCTGCGGCCTGATTGCCCGGCTGCTTTGCGACCTGATTGCCCCGATTGCCCAAGTGCCTACTGCCTTTCTACCTACTGCCTCATCACTCGCCCGCAGCCAAACCGCCCCTGCGTTGTTGACTGATCAGTCAATCAAGTTAGGTTAGGCTCCTCTGGACGTTTTTCGAAGGATCCCCCGATGCCCCGCCGCGGGATGGAGCAGCAGCGCCGCTTGGAGCTGGTCGAGGCCACCATCGAGGCCATTCACGCGACCGGCTCGCTCGACGTGACGGTCGGGCAGATCGCCCGGCGCGCGGGTGTCTCTTCCGCCCTCGCGCATCACTACTTCGGCGGCAAGGACGATCTCATCGTCGCGACCATGCGGCATCTGATGGGCGTGTTCGCGAGCCATGTGCGGCGGCGGTTGCGCACCGCAAAGACTCCCCGAGCGCGCTTGACCGCGATCATCCACGGCTCCTTCACGGCCGATCAGTTGCAGCCGGCGGCGATGTCGTCGTGGCTTGTCTTCTACGCGATGGCGCAGGCGTCGCCGGGCGCCAAGCGGCTGCATCGCGTCTACACGGCGCGGCTGCACTCGACACTCGTGCACGCGCTGACTGAGCTCATGCCTCGCGCCAAGGCGATTGAAACCGCGCGCGGCATCGCGGCGCTGATCGACGGTATTTATCTCAGATGCGCGCTTGGCGACGAGACGCCGGACACCAAGCAAGCGGTTGCCCTCGTCGAGGGGTATGTCGAGGCGATACTGAATAGGAAGATGCGCCGTGGCTGAGACCGATTACATCGTCGTCGGCGCGGGCTCGGCTGGCTCGGCGCTCGCCTATCGGCTGGCGGAAGCGGGTGGGCACCGCATCACCATCGTCGAACATGGCGGCACTGATTTCGGCCCCTTCATCCAGATGCCCTCGGCCCTCTCCTATCCCATGAACATGAGCCTCTACGACTGGGGCTTCCAGTCCGAGCCCGAGCCGCATCTGGGCGGGCGCCGGCTCGTGACACCGCGCGGGAAAGTCATCGGCGGCTCCTCCTCCATCAACGGCATGGTCTATGTGCGCGGTCACGCCGAGGACTTCGACACCTGGGAGCAGATGGGCGCCAAGGGCTGGGGCTACCGGCATGTCGCGCCCTATTTCAAGCGGCAGGAAACCTCGCACGGCGGCGAGACTGGCTGGCGGGGTGATGGCGGGCCGATGCATGTCCGCCGCGGCTTGCAGAAGAATCCACTCTACAAGGCCTTCATCGAGGCGGGTCGCGAGGCCGGCTACGGCGTGACGGCCGACTACAACGGCGAGCGCCAGGAGGGTTTCGGCGCCATGGAGATGACGGTCCACAAGGGCCGGCGCTGGTCGGTGGCGAATGCGTATCTGCGGCCCGCCTTCAAGACCGGCCGCGTGCAGCTGGTGCGCGCGTTTGCGCGGCGCGTCGTGTTCGAGGGGCGCCGGGCCGTTGGTTTGGAGATCGAGCGGGGCGGGCGGGTCGAGATTTTGAGAGCCCGCAAGGAAGTCATTGTCTCGGCCTCCGCCATCAACTCGCCGAAGCTGTTGAAGCTGTCGGGCATCGGGCCGGGGGCGGAGCTGCAGCGCTTCGGCATTCCCGTCGTCGCGGACCGGCCGGGGGTCGGCGAGAATTTGCAGGATCATCTGGAAATTTATCTGCAGGCCGCCTGCAAGCAGCCGATCACCCTGCACAGCCATCTCGGCGTCGTCTCGAAAGGCCTCATCGGCCTGCAATGGCTGCTGTTCAAGAACGGCCTCGGCGCGACCAATCACTTCGAGAGCTGCGGGTTCATTCGCTCGGCGGCGGGCGTGAAATATCCCGACGTCCAGTACCACTTCCTGCCGGCCGCGATCCGCTATGACGGCCGATCGGCCGCCAAGGGCCACGGTTTCCAGGTGCATGTCGGGCCGATGCGGTCCAAGTCGCGCGGGCACATCCGCCTGAAATCTCCCGACCCGAAGGCCCCGCCCGCCATCCAGTTCAACTACATGTCGCATGCCGACGACTGGCGAGATTTCCGCACTTGCATCGCGCTCACCCGCGAGCTTTTCAAGCAACCGGCGATGGCGCCCTACTACGACTACGAGATCCAGCCGGGCGCGCATGTCGATACCGACGAGGAGCTCGACCAGTTCGTGAAGGAGCACGTCGAGAGCGCGTTCCACCCATGCGGCACCTGCCGGATCGGCGAGCCGCAAGACCGTCACGCCGTCGTCGATCCCGAATGCCGCGTCATCGGCGTCGAGGGCCTGCGCGTCGCCGATAGCTCGCTCTTCCCGCAGGTGACGAACGGCAATCTCAATGCGCCTTCGATCATGACCGGCGAGAAAGCCGCCGACCACATTTTGGGGCGCGAGCCGCTCCCGGCTTCGAACCAAGTGCCGTGGGTGCATCCGGAGTGGGAGAGTGTGCAGCGGTGAGACTGGCCCGCTTCGGATGAAGTCGATATTTTCTATGGCGCCGAACAATTGCCGCCACGGAGCGACCCCAAATGCCCGGACATCTCAAACGCAACGTCATCGCCTCCTTCGACGAGGGTGGGTGGAACTATGGGCTGTGGGGCGGGCCCTATCACCACTTGCACCAGCAGCGGGGCGCGAAATTCTGCGTCTATAACAATCGCCTGATGGCGGTCGACCAGGGCGGCGACCGCTTCGAGGAGTACTGGAAGCAGCGGCGCGAGGCCGGCCTCGTCGATACCGGCGAACGGCCGACCGAGATCGTGGGGCCCGGCGCCGAGGCCTTCTGCAATAAGCTCTTCACCCGCAATTGCTCGACGCTGAAGCCCGGCCGCGCCGGCTACGGTCTCCTGCTCTATCCCGATGGCGGTGTCCTCTGCGACGGCATCCTGATGCGGCTCGCCCCCGACAAATTCTGGTACGTGCAGGCCGATGGCCCGGTCTATTCCTGGTTCGTGGCGCAGGCGCAGGGGATGAACGTCCGCATCCGCGATCCCAAGTCCTGGGTGAGCCAAGTGCAAGGCCCGCGCGCGCTCGACGTGCTGGCGGCGGCTTGCGACGACGGCATGCCGAAGGACTTTTCCTACTTCGCCGTGGCGCGCGCCCGCTTCGGCGGCCAGCCGGTCATCGTCTCGCGCACGGGCTGGACGGGCGAGGTCGGCTTCGAGTGGTACACGCTGCCGGAGGAGGCGCCGGTCGATGGCGAGCGTTTGTGGAACCACGTGCTCGGGGCAGGAGGTCCTTACGGGCTCAGCATCTGTGGCCTAGACTCCATGGACATCCGCCGCATCGAGGCCGGCATCCTCAACAACATCTCCGACATGGACGAGACCATGAACCCCTATCAGGCGGGGCTCGGCGGCTTCGTCGACATGCGCAAACCCGACTTCATCGGCAAGGCGGCGCTGGCGAATGCCGATCGCGGTCTGCTGCTGCACGGTTTGAAGTGCCCGAAGGGCGAGCCGCTGATCGATGGCAAAGTTGCGCGCGGCGGTAAGCGCATCGGCCGGGTCACGGCTGCGGCCTGGTCGCCTTACCTCAAATGCGGCACGGCGATTGTGCGGCTCGACCGGGCGAGCGATGCGGCCCCGAACGAGGTCTCCGTGCGCCTCCGCGATGACCAGATGGCCGCGGCAGCACTCGTCAGCCTGCCGATGTACGACGCCGAAAAGGCCATTCCGCGTTGCATCGACACGAGCATTCCTGAGCGGGTGTGATTGCGGATGGTCCAAGCGTTGAATCAGTGCGTGTTGGCTGCACTGGCAGCACAACCGCATATGGTGATCCCTCTGGGTCTGGAAAATTGCCGCACCCATTCCTCCCCCTTTCTATGGGGGAGGACCGCGCGCCTTGGACTTAGATGCGCAGCAGCTAAGTCCTTAGGCGCGCCAAGGTGGGGGTGCTGGTTCGGCGTTGAGAAATGTGGCGAGCCGGCGGAGACTTGCGCAAGGTATCGGCGATGCCGTCGACGGCTTCATGCAAGATACACTCCTGCGAAGCGCGCGCGGGTGGTAAGAACCAATTGGTCGACAAAACCGATACTGCGGCACGAGCACCCCCACCTATGTTCGCCTAAGGGTTTAGCTAACACTAAACCCAAGGCGAACCGTCCTCCCCCATAAGAAGGGGGAGGAAAGGAGGCCGCGAGAATTTTGTCAGCAAGTGCCGCCGACTCTACCTCACCAGCGCCGCCACGCCCGGCAGCGCGCGGCCTTCGAGCCATTCGAGGAACGCGCCGCCGGCGGTGGAAACATAGGTGAGGCTGTCGGCGACGCCCGCCGTGTTGAGCGCTGCGACCGTATCGCCGCCGCCAGCAACCGACACGAGCGTGCCGGCCATGGTGAGCCTCGCCGCCTCCCGCGCGATCGCGAACGTGCCCTCGCCGAACGGCGCGATCTCGAAGGCGCCGACGGGGCCGTTCCAGAGCAGCGTGCGGCATTGGCTAAGCGCTGCCGTGATCGTCGCAACCGACTTCGGCCCGATATCCAGGATCATCTCGTCCGTGCCGACACCATCAAGGCCTGCGGTGCGCGTCGCCACACCCGCTTCGAGCTTGGTGGCGAGCACCGCATCGACGGGAAGATGGATGGTACAGCCGGCCGCCTTTGCGGCGGCCTTGATCTCGGCCACCGTTGCAACGAAATCCGGCTCGGCGAGCGACTTACCGATTTTCACGCCCCCGGCCAGCAGGAACGTGTTTGCCATGCCGCCGCCGATCACGAGATGCTGCACGCGTTTCGAAAGATTCGTCAGAACCGGAATCTTGGTGGAAACCTTCGAACCGCCGACGATGGCCATCACCGGGCGCTGTGGATTTTCCAGCGCGGTGCGCAAAGCCATGATCTCGGCCATCATCTGTGCGCCCGCGTACGCAGGCAACACATGCGCAAGTCCTTCGGTTGAGGCGTGCGCGCGGTGCGCACAGGAGAATGCGTCGTTGACGTAGAGATCACCTTGCGCCGCCAGTGCCTTCGTAAACCCCGCCTCGTTCTCCTCCTCGCCCGCATGAAAACGTGTGTTCTCCAGCACGACGACATCGCCATCGCGCATCGTGCCGACGGCTGCCGTCGCAGCCTCCCCTATGCAGTCCTCGCCGAAGCCGACGGGCTTGCCGCGCATGACCGCCATCGCCTCCGCAATCGGCTTCAGCGACATCTTCGGAACGCGCTGCCCGTCGGGCCGGCCGAAATGGGCGAGCACGATGACCTTGGCGCCGCGTGCCGCCAGATCCTCGACCGTCGGCAGGAAGCGCTCGATGCGGGTGGCGTCCGTCACCTTCCCGTCCTTCACCGGCACGTTGAGGTCGGCGCGGACGAGCACGCGTTTGCCGCGAACGTCCGCCTTGGCGGCGGGCTGCATGCGGTCGAGGTCGATGCTGGTCATGGACGTATTCCAAATGAGTGGGATGAGTCGCCCCACCATAGTTCGCCGCGGGTCTCTCGAACATCGGACGCCGGGACGCGCCCCGGCTACAATGTTAATCTTGTAAGCTGTCACGGGCTGCGCCAATCTCCAATCTTTCCATCGGGCTTCCTTCCGGGAGCGGCACGGCATGCGGCCATTTCTGTTCACTATCGCCATCCTGTTGATGCTCGCGCGTCTCGGCCCGGCGGAGGCCGCGTCTTGCCCAGCCCTCGCTACGGGAAACCCGCCGGGGTCCGTTTTGACGCTGACCCCCGACGGCCGCCCCGGCTACGCGCCGGATTGCGCGGAGCCCATTGCCGCCAAACGCTACGAGCAGGCGAGCTTCGAAAGTCTGGCCCCCGGCACCCAGATCCAGCTCCTGCCCTCGACGCCCGGCGCCAAGGATGTTGCGTACTTCGAGGGGCAGATGCTGCTGAAAGATCTCGAGCGCGTGACGATCCGCGGCCTCGGCCGGCGGACCATCATTCGTGGCCTCTCGCTCGACGGCATCCGAGGTTGCCCGGCGCCACCAACCAACGCGCGCGGTTGCAAGCAGAAGGTGGCCTCGAGCAACGAGATTTCCCACTACGCCGCGCACAATCTGTTCGAGTCGCTGCTCGATGCCGGACCGCAAGGCACGTCGGATGCGGTCGAGGGCTATGGCGCCAAACCGAAAAGCGACAAGCTCGATGGCGCCACTTGCATCGACATCAAGGGGTCCAGCAAGATCACCATCGAGGATGTCGATTTCGACAGCTGCTGGCTTGCCGCCATCCGCGTGAAAACCAGCCGCGACGTCACGCTCAGCCGCGCCTTCATCACGCGCGGCAGCTACGGCGTCGTGGTGCGCGGCCGGAAACCCGGTCAGCCGCCCGAGCGCCAGTCGAGCGGCATCACGGTCGAGGACACGACCTGGGTGCAGGACCCCTCCGGCTACGAGGCCGACGATGCGCGCTTTGGCGCCTGCAAGCCGGAGCGGCGCTGGAAGAACGGCTGCCCCGGCGACATGTGGCGGACGATCCCCTGGGGCAGTGTGCATCACGGCAGCTACGATCACCTGAACGGCGCGTTGCTCACGACCTCGCACGTCGCAGGCCCCATCATCTTCCGCCGCAACGCCGTATTCAACGCCTACAACGGCGTGAGGCTGACCGCGCGCCAATGCTCGAACGCCATCAAGGACGGCGAGGGCGACGCGGTCTGCCAGGACTACAACATGGGCATCTACGTCTACGGCAATCGCTTCTCCTACATCCGCGACAATCCGGTCGAGCTCGAGGACTGGGCGGTCGAGGCTTATGTCTACGACAACGAGTTCCACAACTCGCACGCCTGGCTGTCGCTCGATGGCGCGGGCGGCGGGCCGATCTACGCCTTCGCCAATCGCGGCTGGTTCGACGACATGCCGGCGATCCGCTGGTCGGCGAAGATGCAGACGCCCGAATGCAAGCGCATCACCGACTATGGCGATTTCTATGACAGCCGCTTCGACCGGCGCTTCGACTACTCGGAGGGCGGCTGGTACGAGGTCGGCATCGAGGAATACACCGAGGACGCCGCCAAGCCGCTGCGCATGAACCCGGCCGAGATGGCGTGCCGGCGTGGCATGACGGGGCGTGTTCTCAAACTCGGCATGCCGGACGCCAACGCCAAGCCGGAGGACTTCGATCGCTATCCTTATCTGACGAAAGGCCCGCTCTACCTGTTCAACAATTCCTGGTACATCCGCGGGCCAGTCTCGGGCATCGGCATGGCCAAGAACATCCGCCATTGGAACAACGCCATCCTGTTCTGCGAGCCGGGCGTCGATGGTTACGATCCCGAACTCTGCAAACCGCCGCCGGACCCCGCGCGCGGCGATCCGCAGTGCGGCGCGGATTCCGGCTGGGGGCTGGCGCACTACCAGAGCGAGGTGGGCGAAATTCCCTTCTTCACCTGTTACCGCTGGTATCCGCGCGACGGCCGGGGCCAGGAAATGCAGGATGGCCCGAACGAATTCGATTACGACGTCTCGAGCAACGGATTCCCGGTTGCGCTGACATCGGCATACGGCATGAACAAAAACGGCCGTCGCGCCGATCCGGGTTTCAAGGCGCCCTCGCGTGGCGATCTCAGGCTGAAGGCGGAAGCGGCCGCGGCAACGTCGCCCTGTGTGGTAAGCCTCGATCGGGATCACCGGCTGTTCTGCAGGACGGACGGCGCGGGCGGATTTGCCGGTGCCTATGCGCCGGATGGGACGCTCTATGCAGGACCGGAAGGTTTGGCCGTGGTGCCGTAGGGGTGGTGAGTGGCGCATAGGGCAGCGGATATCGGGGCAGTGAGGCAGTAGGCAGTGAGACAGTAGATGAACGGATTAGAGGTTCGGCATAGTGCCTAGAACCCGACCGGCGCTTCGCGCCGGCGAATGGTGAGTAGCGAATGTGGCACTAGGCACTTGGCTTTAGGCTTTAGGCAGAAGGTGTAGAGGTGCGTGAGGACGGCGACGCGCGGCTGGTTCGGAACACCAAAGCCTAAAGCCAAGTGCCTAATGCCATTCGTCACAGCCAACGCTCCGCC
>JANNSX010000323.1:0-4428 GCA_031403155.1 Hyphomicrobiaceae bacterium | reverse complement strand
GGGCGACCGGCAGGTCGCCCACTTCAGCGCCGGGACATCTGCCTCATGGGCGGCCGATCAGGCAAGGGCGACCTGCCGGTCGCCCCTACGGCTCGACGACCTGTTCGCCACTAGAGCACTTTCCGACCAAGTGGATACCGGTTGGTCGAAAGAAAGTGCTCAAAACCAATAGCCTTGACCGGCTTTCCGATTCCGTAGGATCGGAAAACGGTCTAGGTGAGGGCAGCTAGCGAATGCTCGCCTTCCTCACCAAACGTCTGGCGACCATGGTGGTGACGCTGCTCGTGATCAGCGCGCTCGTCTTCGCCATTATCCAGCTGCCGGAAGGCGACTACCTAACCACCTACATCGCCGACTTGCAGGCCCAAGGCGAGAATGTCGATCCAAAGAAGATCGAATACCTCCGTAAGCAGTACGGCCTCGATAAGCCGGTGGTGCTGCAATACGTCTATTGGGTCGCGGGCCTCGTCCAGGGTGACCTCGGCTACTCCTTCGAGTTCGACAAGCCGGTTGCGACCGTCGTCGGCGACCGGATGTGGCTGACGATGATCCTCAATTTCGCGACCGTACTCTTTATATATATAGTGGCGTTCCCGATCGGCGTGTATTCGGCGACCAACAAGTACAGCATCGGCGACTACGGCATCACGTTCCTGGGCTTCCTCGGCATCGCCACGCCGAACTTCCTGCTGGCGCTGATCCTGCTCTATCTGGCCAATGTCTGGTTCGGCACCTCGATCGGCGGGCTGATGGCGCCCGAGTATGTCGATCAGCCCTGGAGCACCGGCAAGGTGCTCTCGATCCTCGAGCATCTGTGGGTGCCGGTGCTCGTGATCGGTCTCTCGGGCACGGCCGGCATGATCCGGCGGCTTCGCGCCAACCTGCTCGATGAGTTGCAGAAGCAGTATGTGACGACCGGACGGGCGAAGGGGCTAACGGAAGGCCGCCTGCTCATCAAGTATCCGCTGCGCATGTCGCTCAACCCTTTCATCTCGGACATCGGTAGCCTGTTGCCGCAGATCGTCTCCGGGTCCGTCATCGTCTCGGCCGTGATGAGCCTGCCGACGACCGGGCCGATGCTGCTCGATTCGCTCCGCAGCCAGGACATGTATCTTGCCGGCTCCTTCCTGATGTTCCTCGCGGTCCTGACCGTTGTCGGCATGTTCGTCTCCGACGTGGCGCTGGCCTTGCTCGATCCCCGCATCCGGCTCGAGGGCGGCATCAAGCGATGAGTGAGCCGCTAGCGCATTTCGTCTCGCAGAAGCCGTTCAATCCGGCTGAAACCCAGACCTTCACCGATGCGCAGGAGCGCTACTACCTCGCCTCGCAGTGGCAGCTGATGTGGTGGAAGTTCCGCCGCCACAAGCTGGCGGTCGTATCGGCCGTCATTCTGCTGCTGAGCTACTTTTCGGTGTTCTTCGTCGAGGCATTGGCGCCTTACGAGCTTTCGACCCGGCACCGGGACTTCCTCTATGCGCCCTCGCAGTCCGTCCATCTGTTTCACGAAGGCATGCTTGTTGGGCCTTTTGTCTATCCCTACGCCTCCAAGCTCAACATGACGACATTGCAGCGGGAGTACGCTCCCGACACGTCGAAGCCGCAGCGGTTGCGCTTTCTCTGCCTCGGCGAGAAGTACGAATTCTGGGGCTTGGTCGAGGGCCGGTTCCACTTCGTTTGCCCACCCGAGGGCGCCACCTTCTTCCTCTTCGGCACCGACCGGCTCGGCCGCGATCTTCTCTCGCGGCTCGTCTACGGCACTCGTATCTCGTTGACCGTCGGCCTCATCGGCATCGCCATCAGCTTCCTGCTCGGCATCACCATCGGCGGCTTTGCCGGCTACTACGGCGGCTGGTTCGACAATCTGGCCCAGCGCACGATCGAGATCCTGAAATCGCTGCCGGAGCTGCCGCTCTGGATGGCGCTATCGGCGGCGCTGCCGGTCAATTGGAGTCCGGTGGTCGTCTATTTCGGCATAACGATCATTCTGGGCCTGCTCGACTGGCCAGGTCTCGCGCGCGCCGTGCGATCGAAGCTCCTGGCGCTGCGCGAGGAGGATTATGCCTTGGCCGCCCGCCTCATGGGTGCCTCGCCGTCGCACATCATTCGACGGCATTTGCTCCCGAACTTCATGAGTCACCTCATCGCCTCCGCGACCTTGTCGATCCCGGGCATGATCCTCGGCGAGACGGCGCTCTCGTTCCTGGGGCTCGGCCTCAGGCCCCCGATCACGAGCTGGGGCGTGATGCTCGCGGAGGCCCAGAACATCGAGGCGGTGGTGCTCTATCCCTGGCTGCTCTGGCCGATGGTGCCGGTCATCATCATCGTGCTCGCCTTCAATTTCTTCGGCGACGGGCTGCGCGACGCCGCGGACCCCTATAACTAGAGCGGGTTCAGCTCGCGCTGAATCAAGCACCCGCTCTAGTTTCTTAGTCTTGAGCACTTTCTTTCGACCAACCGGTGTCCACTTCGCCTGAACGTGCTCCAGGCGCTCGCAACGCTACATAGGATTTGCATGTCCCGACTCGATTCCATGATCCGCCGCCTGACGGCGCAGCGCCAATGCCTGGACCTCGCCTGCGAGGCGATTCGCGATGTCGACGGCGTTGTCTTCGAGGTTGGCCTCGGCAATGGCCGCACTTTCGATCACTTGCGCGAGAAGCTCCCCGGCCGGGACATCTACATCTTCGACCGCGAGGTTAAATCGCACCCGGACAGCCGGCCGAGAGAGGGGCACGCCTTCCTCGGCGCCATCGAGGAGACGCTGCCGAAAGCGGCGTTGCAGTTCGCCGGGCGAGTCGCGCTTCTGCACAGCGACATCGGCAACGGCGTTCCCGAGTACGGCCGGCAGATGGCGGCGGCGATCGGATCGACCTTGATTTTGGCACTCGCACCCGGCGCCATGGTCCTCAGTGACGAGGAGCTCGACGTTCAGGGCCTCGAGACGGTGAAGCCGCCGCTCAGCGACCTTCGGCGCTACTATATGTACCGAAAGTCTCTTTGATCAGTGACCGTTGAACTTCGGCGACCGGCGTCGCTGCGAAAGTCCGTGCTCCGTCTTCTCCCACTTATGAGGGTCGGTCAGGAGCTGGAGCAGCGCGCGGTAGGCCGCAACCGAAATCAGTAGCCAATAAAGCGGCACGAAAATGATTGACGGAATGAGCCGCCAGGCCCGCCGCCGGATCGCCGAGACGAGCACGAGCAACATCGCGCTCGCATAGCCCAACACGAGATTGGCAGCGGAAACGGCAACGAGCGCGTCGCCCGCGGCGTCCCCCGGCCACTGCATGAGGCCACCCTGCCAGAGCTGCCAGGCGACCACACCAAGCGTCACCGGATGGACGAGGGCCGACAGGAGTGTGCCGCCGAGCAGCACCACAAAGGTCGCTGCGCTCACGAAACCCATCTCGCGGACGAGCCGGACCGGCTGACGGGTGTGCACCAGCAGCGTCTGCATCCAACCCTTGAGCCAGCGCGTGCGTTGCCTCACCCAGGCGCCGAAATGAAATGGCGCCTCCTCGTAGGTCCGCGATGGGATGACCCGGCAGCGGTAGCCGAGCCGAGCCAGCCGCATGCCGAGATCGGCATCCTCGGTGACATTGTGCGGGTCCCAGCCGCCGGCGCGGCGCACCACATCGGTGATAAAATGCGGCATTGCGTAGCAAGAGCACCAAGTCGATTGACGGAGATTGTCCGGCCCTTCCGAAGGAGGGAAGCCGTGACGTAGGGGCGCGCTCATGAGCGCGCCCCTTTTCGTCGTCTGGCTATTCGCCAGCTTAGCTCATTCTGTTGCCCTTGGAGCAGGCAGTCACAGCCGTCCGCTCAGTGGCCTCGACCTTGAAGTCTGGCGGCAGCATGGCCTTGAAAGTTGTACGCCGTGTTCGTCGAAAGACATCCTTGTAGGTGAATACTCCAGCAATGACGATGGACCACCGGCCGTGGTTGATGTCGTCGATTTCCTTTGCGGACAGCCCCCTTGGAGCTGCGATGGTGAAATGACCATCCATCCCTGGGCCAAGCGCAAGTCGCGACGTGGGTTTGGTGTGGTTGAACTTAACCCGAAACACTTCGTTCGAGGGCCCCATCTGGCATGTGTAAAACGTTCGGACGCGAGAAGCTGGGCTCTGACCAGAATTTACAATCGACACTTGAGCGGTTGGCGTCGACCCCTCTCGAACCCCTGTGATCCGCATGGACTTTACGCTGAGGTACGCTCGCAGCTGACGTTCGGCGCTGTCTCTTGTTACATCGACGATCTCCGCCGAAGAGTTGGCTGCGCGCTTGGTGTGATGGAGCGTGAATGCGATCAGGACGAGGCCGAACAAGGTGAGGACGATGGAGACAACGGTTGCGATGTAGAGCTTGCGGGCCCACTTCGCCATCTTTTGCTGGGCTTTGAGATCGCGCTTAGCCCGCTCCTCTTCCTCGGCG
>JANNSX010000322.1:0-1884 GCA_031403155.1 Hyphomicrobiaceae bacterium | reverse complement strand
TCTGCACTTCTGCCGGCTGACGCACACGAAAAGCACACGCTGTCTGATGATCCGTGTCTCAGTTCGTCCGCAGATGGCCCACCTCGACGTTTCGTTGCAGTGCGGCGCGACGGACGGTATTGGGGCAATGGCGTCGGCGCTGTCGGATTCTCGCGTGAACTGTCGCGAGCGGAGGCACTCCGGAAGTAGCCTGAACATCGTTCAAGCCCGCACCTGACCCATTCCAGCCCTGAGCAATTGCAGCATGATTGGCACGTCAGCGTGCGCCCCGCAGAGGAACTGGTCGTCGCCAGCCGATCGTCGTCTGCGAAAGGATCATCAAAAGTGCGTGGCCGCTCGACGTCTGACAGCGGACAGTTGGTCACGCTCGCACCAGATCGCCTTGGTCGAGCTTGATGTTTCCGGATTGTCGCGGTGGCCGGAGAACCACGCGTGTCTTTGCGAGATGGGCGATGTCCGGATGGCCATAGTAGGTTTACGCTAGCAGGGCTCATGTGGCGGCGGCTCATCGATTGGAAATTGGAAACTTGGGCATTGCCGTCAGCATACTTCTTGCGGCATGATCGAATTGCTCTCAATCGGATGAATTGTTGAAGGAGTGCTGCGCCATGCCGTCGATCACAGAGGCAGCCGAGAAGTTCTTTGTCGCGTGCGAGACCGGCAAGGGATGGGACGCCTGCAAGGCCTACTGCAATCCGGGAGCGACCTTCTCCGCGCAGGCAGAGCCGCTGGCCGACATCACTACACTCGACAAATACTGCGAGTGGATGAAGTGGCTGCTCGGACCCCTGCCCGACGGCCACTACGAGCTGAAATCCTTCGCGACCGACGAGAAACGCCGCAATGTCTCGGCCTATGCGGTTTTCCACGGCACGCATACGGGCGAGGGCGGACCCATGCCGCCGACGCGCAAGAAAGTCGCGACGGACTACGTCTATGTCATGCAGTTCGACGGCGACAAGATCAGCCTCATGACGAAAATCTGGCATTCGGCTTTGGCTCTGAAGGCGCTCGGTTGGGGCTAAAACCCTGATTTGGCCTTGACCCACCAACCGGCTGGCGTTTGCGACGGCGGCTGACTAATCTCAGCAAGCTGGAGGTGGGAGCATGGAACGTCGCCTGGCTGCCATTATCGTAGCCGATGTGGTGGGCTTCAGCCGCCTGATGGAGGCGGACGAGGCGGGGACGCTCGCTGCCTTGCGGGAGCGACGGAAGTCGGTCCTCGAACCGGTCGTCAAGGAGCATCGCGGGCGCATCGTCAAGCTGATGGGCGACGGCGTGCTCATCGAGCACGCGAGCGCGGTCAATGCGGTGGCGGCGGCGGTCGAGCTGCAGAAACGCATGGCGGCGGCGAACGAGGGCGTGGCGGAGGACCACCGCATCGTGCTCCGCATCGGCATCAACTTGGGCGATGTGCTCGGCGAGGGCTCCGACATCTTTGGCGACGGCGTCAATGTCGCGGCGCGGCTCGAGGCGTTGGCCGAGCCGGGCGGCATCTGCGTGTCGGGGAAGGTGTATCAGGAGGTTCTCGGCAAGACGGCGGCCAACTTCGAGGACATGGGCGAGCAGGCGCTCAAAAACATCGCCGCGCCGGTCCGGGCGTACATGCTGCGCTCGGGTGTGCGTCCGGCGGCAGCTGCGTCGTCCCTGATGCCTGCTCCGCCCAAGCGCGATACCACCAAGCCCTCCGTTGCCGTGCTACCGTTCGACAACATGAGCGGCGATCCGGATCAAGAGTATTTCTCCGACGGCATCACCGAGGACATCATCACGGCGATTTCCCGGTTCAGGTCATTGTTCGTGATTGCCCGGAATTCCTCCTTCGCCTTCCGCGGCCAGTCGCTGACTATCCCCGAGATCGCGAAGCGCTTGGGCGTCGACTAC
>JANNSX010000321.1:0-8629 GCA_031403155.1 Hyphomicrobiaceae bacterium | reverse complement strand
GGGCGGGCGCATCATCATCACCTCCTCGGTCTGGGGGAAGTCGCCGGCACCGGGTTTCTCGGCCTATGCGACGTCGAAGCACGCGAATATCGGCTTCATGCGGACGCTGGCCAAGGAGCTCGGCCCCAAGGGCATTCGCGTCAATGCCATTTGCCCCGGCTGGGTCGAGACGCGCGCGGCGATGCGCTCGCTGAAACGCATCTCCGATGCCGAAGGGCGGCCGGAGGCGGAGATATTGGCACAGATCGTCGGCGGCCAGGCGCTGCCCGGTCTCATGCAGCCGGACGATGTGGCGAGCCTCTATCTCTACCTCGCTTCACCGGTTGCGCAGAACATCACCGGCCAAGCGGTCAATGTGGATCGCGGCGAGGTGATGGCCTAATCCTGCCTCACCTCCTGGCGGAGCGCGAGCATCGACGAAATCGTCCCTTGGAGGCCGGAAGGGTCGAGCACGGGCAGCGAGCAGACCTGATTGGAGCACGCGAACGCCGCGGCCCGATCGAGTTCCGGGTAGGTCACATCGCCGTTGGTCATCGGTCCCTCGCGCCGATCCCACCAATCGATCCGCTTATAGACTCCCGGCATGGCGCGCGCCGCGCGATGTAGACCGGCGGCCGCGGCATCGCCCTTGCCTCCAACAACCGTGATGTGCATGGGCTCGATGGTGACCTCTGCATCGGCGAGCAGGATACCGGCAGCATTGCCGACGAAGGATGCCAGCTCTTCGGAGGCCAGATAGCGCATGCCGTGGCGGGCCAGCGCGTGATCGGCCTGCCGCCCCGAGTAGCGGGCCAGCAGATTGAAGAAACGCGTCGCGGCAACCGTCTCGTCGAATTGCACAAAGGGTTTGGCCAACGCGCCGACGCCCGCCTCCGGAGTCTTTGCCGAGACAAATCCGCCGTCAGGCCCCCTGAAAGTCGCACCCGCGAATTCGCCGGCGGCGAGAGCTGTGGCGAGCCAACGGCGCGAGCCGGTCGCGGCATACAGATCGAGCGCCGCCTGTCCGACGGCAATGGTATCGCCGAGGAAGGGCCCGCCGCGATCGGTCTCGTCGTGCGTGTATCCGCCGCCTGCGAGCCGGCGATGGGTCACGACCCAATCCAGAGCCCGCTCCGCCGCGGCGAGGACTTCCGGATCGCCCGTCGCCGTATAGTAGGCAGCGAGCCCGCTGACCGCCCAGCCATTCTCGCGGGCATAGAGATGCACGTCGATGCGCGGCATGCCGAGCTTGCGGCGACCGGCGTCGTCGAGGGAATAGAACGCATGTCCATCCGTCCGGCTGTCAAGGTCGGCGTCCTGGCTGACGTAGAAAGCGCCTTCCGGGCTCCGCAGGAATGACACGAGATAAGTCTGGATTGCGCGCGCCGCCGCCAGGTGACGCGCATCGCCCCAGCGAAGATACGCCTCGCTCAGCTGCCTCAAATAGCTCGCCTGATAAGACATGATCTTTTCGAAATGTGGCGACCGCCAATCCGGCTCGTCGGAATACTGATAGACGCCACCCCAGACCGGATCGATCAGGTTCAGCGCCTGGTCGAACGTGCGCCGCGCCATCTGCTCGGCCGCCGCATCACCGGCGGATGCCAGGGTCAGCGCCAGGTCCATGTTGTCCGCCAGTATGAGCTTGTGCACGCTGCCCCACCCGGCATTCTTCTCGTCGAAGGTCGACCGCCAGTCGGCGAAGAGCCGGTCGCGTGTCGCTGGCGGCAGATAGGCGGACGCAGCCGGCATAACCGGCGGCAGCGTTACGGCCGATGGACCGGGCGAAGGATCATCGATGATCGCCTGCAGGAGTGCCGCCATTCGCTCGGGCGGAATATAGCCGCGCAACTTGACGATCTCGGTGCCGTCTGGAGCGAACACGATGGTGGCCGGCCACCCCCAGTTGCCATATCGACTGGAGAGATCCGGGTTGCGGTCCTGATCGACGCGAACTGGAATGTAGCGGGCCGCCATCAACGTGACGACTGCCGGATCGCGGTAGGTCGTTTCCTCCATGACGTGGCACCAGTGACACCAGACGGCCTCGAGGTCGAGCAGCACGAAGCGATTCTCGGCCTTCGCACGCGCGAACAGCGCACCGTCCCATTCAGCCCAGACCGTTTCGGCCGCAGCTCCGCCGGACATGCTCGACAGACCGATCAGGGCCGCCGCCAGAATTGCGCGCTTCAGTGATGCGGGTCTGTGCATTCGCTGTCCTCTTGCTCGACGAGCGAACCCGGCAGGGCGAACTCGCCATAGGTTGCGAGCGCAGCGCGCCGGCATCGCGCAGCCGCTGTTGCAGCGCAGTGTCTTTGGAAGTCATGAGATGCGAGCGCCGGAACCATTTTGGCAGCCCGGCGCCCGGCACAGCGCGTCAACCGAGAATTTTTCCGCCGAGATAACTGCAGGCAGCCTTCGTCTTCATCACGAAGCCCTGCCCCTTGCAGGCGTTCTGGCCGTTGCAAGAGCTCGACGCCGTTTTGCAGGCGCTCTGCCCCTTGCAGGCGTTCAGGCCCGCACACTTCACCTGCGCCAGATCGGCATGGACTGCAGATGTCGTCACGGCACCGCTGATGAGTAGCGTTGCGGCTGTGAGTGCGATTGCCGCGCCGGAAGTCTTTACGAGTTTCATGCTGGAGCTCCCTAGTGTCACGTGTCACGTGTCGCGATCCGACACGCAGCAACACTACGACGCAGGCGGGAACGGCACGCCACAACACGTCGTGAAGCCGCGTCAACAGTCCGTGAGCGGTTCGTTACCGGATCGTGAGACCGCTAGAGTGCTTCCGGAAAAATGCGAAGCGGTTTTCCGATAAGAAGCACGACAAACCAGGGAACTAGGGTGTTGAAGTGATGCAACGGAAAACGGCAACACCCTAGAGCTTCCCCTCGTCCACCGCAAAACACGCGACCACATTGGCGCTGTGCTGCTTCAGCTCCGGCACCTCGCGGCGACAGCGGTCGAAGGCGTGGGGGCAGCGCGGGTTGAAGGCGCAGCCGGCCGGCGGATTGAAGGGCGAGGGCAGCTCGCCTTCGAGGCGGATGCGCTTCCTGCGCGCTTTCGGATCGGCAACCGGTGTCGCCGACAGCAGCGCCTGCGTGTAGGGGTGGCGAGGCTTGGCGAAGATCTGCTTGACCGGCCCCATTTCGACGGCGCGGCCCAAGTACATGACCATCACGTCGTCGGCGACGTGGCGGACGACCGAGAGGTCGTGGCTGATGAATACATAGGTGAGCCCGAAAGCCTGCTTCAGGTCGGCGAGCAAGTTCAACACCTGCGCGCGGATCGACACGTCGAGCGCGGATACGGGCTCATCGAGAACGAGGATCTTGGGCTCGAGCATCAGCGCGCGGGCAATGGCGATGCGCTGGCGCTGGCCGCCCGAAAACATGTGCGGATAGCGGTCGTAGTGCTCGGGCCTGAGACCCACCTTCGCCAGCATGTCACGCGCCTTGGAGCGACGCGCCTCGCGCGGCATGTCCGTGTTGATCTCGAGCGGCTCTTCGAGCGCGGTGCCGATCTTCTGCCTGGGATTGAGCGAGCCGTAGGGATTCTGAAACACGATCTGCACGGTCTTGCGGAGCCGTTTCAAGGCTTCGGGATCACCACCGGACACAACACTCCCGTCGATCACGAGGCGGCCCGACGTCGGCCGCTCGATCATGGTGAGCATGCGCGCGAGCGTCGACTTCCCGCAGCCGCTCTCGCCCACGATGGCGAGCGTGCGGCCGGCGGCAACGTGGAAGGTCACATCCTCGACGGCCCTCAGCACCGCCGGCGCCGTGAACATGCCGCGTGACACCTGATAATGCTGCGTGACGCCCTCGGCCTCGATGACGATCTCGCTCATGCGGGGGCCTCCGCCAATGCGTCCTGCAAGGGCGTGTGGCAGAGCGCCTCGCCGAGATCGGGGCCCATGCGCGGCGGCTCGATCGATCGGCAGGCCTCGCTCGCAATGCTGCAACGCGGATTGAACAGGCAGCCGGTGGGACGATCATGCAAGCCCGGCACCACGCCCGGAATGGAGGCGAGCCGGCCACCGCCGCTACGCTCAGGGAGCGCCGCGAGCAAGGCCGCCGTGTAGGGATGACGCGGCGTCTCGAACAGCGCGTCGACCCGTTGCCGCTCGACCTGCTGTCCCGCATACTGCACGATCACCCGCTCGGCTGTCTCGGCGACGACACCCATGTCGTGCGTCACGAGGATCAGGGCGTTGCCGGTTTCCTTGCGCAGCGCAACGAGGAGATCGAGGATCTGCGCCTGGATCGTCACATCGAGCGCGGTCGTCGGCTCATCGGCGATGAGCAGCTTCGGCTTGCAGGCGATGGCGATGGCGATCATCACGCGCTGGCACATGCCGCCCGAGAGCTGATGCGGAAATTGTTTCAAGCGGCGCTCGGGCTCGGGAATGCCGACCGCCATTAGCAGCTCGACGGCCCGCGCGCGCCGCTCGGACTTGGCCAACCCCAGATGCTCGCGCAGGCTCTCCTCGATCTGGAAGCCGACGGTGAAGCAAGGATTGAGGCTCGCGACCGGCTCCTGGAAGATCATGGCGATATCCTTGCCGATGATCTTCCGCCGCTCGTTCGCGGTTATGCCGAGCAGGTTCTTCCCGTCGAACATCATCCGGTCGGCCGTGACCGTCGCCGTCCATGGCAAGAGCCCCATCACCGCCAGCATGGCGACCGACTTGCCCGAGCCGCTCTCGCCGACGATCGCCAGCACCTCGCCAGGATCGATCGTGAAGTCGCAGGCATCGACTGCGCGGAACGGCCCGCTCGCCGTGGCGAAGGCGACCGTCAGGTTTTTCACATCGAGCAGCGGCATCAGGACCTCGCTCTGGGTGTGGCTAAGCTCGCGCGCTCGGCCATCAGACGGCGCTCGAGCTCGAGGCGCTGCTCCGCGAGGCCCAATCGCGACCGGCGCGAATAGGTCTCGATAGCCTCGATGGCGATACGGCCGGTAATGTGCTGGTCGCGCACGAGGCCCAGATACTCGGCCAGATACTTGCGCTGCCGCTCAGCATCGAGATTGCGGAAGATCGGATTGCGCATGTCGGCGACCATGGCCTTCGCCTGCGAGGCGAGCCGGTAGTAGAGGACCACCTCCTGCATGACGTCGGTCGGCAGGATCGAGATGTCGGCCTTGATCGATTGGAACACGAAGTCGGCCTCGTCGACGCTCGCGAACGGCATGCTGACCGAGAGCGCGTAGGCCTGCTCTTCAGGCGTGATCTGGCTCGCCGTTGCCGCCGTCCCCGACATGATCTCGGCATGGATCGCGGTCATCAGGTCGAGCTGGCGGCGGCGCCGGCGGCGAGTGTCGAGCGCGCGCGGCAGGATGATCGCCAGAATGCTGCCGATGATGGTCGCAGCGATTCCGACGATGACAGCGCCATCCGGGATCATCTCAGCTCCGCTTGAGCTTGGGGTCGAGGGCATCGCGAAGCCCATCGCCCATGAGGTTGATGGCGAGCACGGTGATGAGGATAGCGATGCCCGGGAAGGCCATGATCCAGGGCGCCGCCTGGATGAACTCGCGGCTATCGGCGAGCATGGCGCCCCATTCGGGCGTCGGCGGTTGCGCGCCGAGGCCGAGGAAGCCCAAGCCCGCCGCCTCCAGGATCGCATCCGAGATGCCGAGCGCGGCCTGCACGATGAGCGGCGGCAGGCAGTTCGGCAGCACGGAGCGCAGCATCAGCCGGATCGGCCCGGCGCCGGCGACCCTGGCCGCGATCACATAATCCTTCGTCAGCTCGGAGAGCGCGGAAGCACGCACCAGCCGCACATAGCGCGGCAGATAAACGATCGTCACCGCGATGATCGTGTTGGTGAGGTTGGGCCCGATCACCGCGATGATGAGGATCGCCAGCACCAGCGAGGGAATGGAGACGATGAGATCCATGATCCGGACGATCACCACCTCGACGATGCCGCGCGCGAAGGCCGCGATCAGCCCCAACGCCACGCCAATCACCGCCGACACAATCATCACCGCGAATCCGATGAACAGCGAAATCCGCGAGCCGTAGATGATGCGCGAGAGCATGTCGCGGCCGAGCGCATCGGTGCCGAGGACGTAGCGCCAATCGCCGCCCTCCATCCAGGCCGGCGGCAGCCTGGTGGAATCGCGGAACTGCTCGATGGGCGAGTAGGGCGCGATGAGCGGGGCGAAGAGCGCCATGAGGATGATGGAGACGACGAGCACGAGCCCGGCGACGGCGCCACGGTTCTCCGAGAACGAGCTCCAGAATTCCCGGACGGGCCCTGGAGGCTTCCTCTCCTTGATGCGCGGCACGACGGCCTCAACCATGCCGGATCCTCGGATTGATGAGCCCGTAGAGCATGTCGATGCCGAGGTTGACGAAGATGACGAGGCCGGAGATCAGCATGATGCCGCCTTGCAGCGCCGGATAATCGCGCCGGCCGATGCTCTCGATGAGCCATTTGCCGACGCCCGGCCAGGAGAAGATCGTTTCCGTCAGCACCGCGCCGCCGAACAACGTGGTGATGGAGAGGCCGATCGTCGTCACCACCGGGATCAGCGCGTTGCGCAGCGCATGCAGGCCGACGACGCGCCAGGGCGACAACCCCTTGGCGCGTGCGGTGCGCACATAGTCCTCCTGCAACACCTCGAGCATGGAGGATCGCGTCATGCGCGCGATCACGGCGAGCGGCACGGTGCCGAGCACGATGGTCGGCAGGATGAGATGACGGGCGGCATCGAGGAAGGCGCCCTTCTGATCGGCACCGACGAAGAAAGCTGTATCGATGAGCATGAAGCCGGTCGTCGGCTCGAAGTAGTACTTGATGAGGTCCATGCGGCCCGAGACCGGCGTCAGGCCGAGCGTGTTCGACATGAAGAGGATGAGGATGAGGCCCCACCAGAAAATCGGCATCGAGTAGCCCGTGAGCGCCACCGTCATCAGCGATTGGTCGAAGATGCCGCCGCGCTTCACGGCCGCGATCACGCCGGCGGGAATACCGAGGATCACCGCGAACAGCATGGCGCAGAGCGACAATTCGAGCGTCGCCGGAAACAGCGTCGCGAATTCCGTCAGCACTTTCTGGTGCGAGATGATCGAGGTGCCGAAGTCGCCGGAGACGATCTGCCCGGCATAGTCCAGGAACTGCTTCCAGATCGGCTGGTCGAGCCCCATCTCGTGGCGGAGCAGCTCGAGCCGCTCGGGTGAGATGCCGCGCTCGCCTTTCCTAACCTCGATCGGATCGCCCGGTACCAGACGGACCATCACGAAGGTCAGGAACATGAGCGCGAGGAAGGTCGGGACCGTCAGCGCAGCCCGGCGCAACAGGAAGCGGATCATAATGCGATGGGCCCCGCTCCCGCGACCACACGACTGACACTGTACGCGGCTCGCATGTTCGCTCGCATTTCAATCGTGACACCCGATTTCACTGTATGTCGGCAAGGATGTTTGTAAAGCCTGGATCGGGACAAGTTGTACGCACCGCAAGCTTGTTGCGACTTTTCCTCCCCGAATCAGTTATACACAGGCAATCCACAGGCTGAGACGAGGACTTAAGCTCATGTCCGACCGAACGCAGCTGGCCATCGGCCGCAACTCGATCCCGGTGCCCAAGTTCACGAAGCGCGCGCTGCAGATTGCCTACGCCGTCATCATCACGGCCGCGATCGCGCTTGTTATCATCGTGCTCAACAACGTGCTGACGGCCAAAGGCGGTTGGATGCAGGGCGTGACAGCCTGGACGAATTTCATTCAGCGTTCGGACATCCTCGGCACCATGATCCTGACCGCGCTCGTCACCGTCGCCACGCTCTATTGGCCGCGCGGGACGGGGAAATAGTTCGACGCGCGAGGTGCTATCCGAGAATGCGCGGGAGATCACGGCGGCCGTCGACGACGCGCGAAATGACAATGGTCTCACTCGCCATGTCGTAGCGATAAAAGATCAGATGATTGCGCACCACAAGCGCTCGGTAGCGGCGGCTATAGTCGCGACCCTGTTCGGGAAAGTCCAAGAGCCCATTTGCCGCGTTCTCGACCTCGAAAATGTAGTCGATACAGGCCCGGGGGTTCTTCCGTTGGAGATAGTCGAGGAATTGCTGCAGGTCGTCTTTGGCCGCGTCCTGCCAGACGAGTCTACGCGACATACTGCGCTTTGAGTTCGGCGAAGAACTGATCGTGTGGTGTCTCGCCTCCGCGAGCTTCGCCCTCGGCAAGCATCGCGTCGATCTTTGCTCGCGCAACCATGGTTTGGAAGCGGCCGGCGAGTTCTTGCTGCAGCACCTCCGGCAGTTGCTCAAACGCGTCGATGGTCTGTTTGAGGATCGTGTTCATGATGCCAGCATACCAGACTTAGCCGCGATTGCACGCCCATCCTTCCGCGTGAAGCGGAACGTGCCGTCGGGGCCGTAGACGCCTTTCATGTCGACATCGGGATAGCTGACCTCGTCGCCCGCCGAGCGATCGCCGGCGACGAGGAGCAGCGCGTCCTTTGCCGTGTGATTGACGAAGCGATGGGCGTCCCCGGTGCCCGCTGGAAAGCCGGCGCACATGCCGCTCTCGAGCACCTGCGATCCGGCATTGGTTTCCAACGTCACCGTCCCTTCGAGCACATACACGAATTCGTCCTGCCGCGAATGCGCATGGCGATAGGAGGATTG
>JANNSX010000320.1:0-5049 GCA_031403155.1 Hyphomicrobiaceae bacterium | reverse complement strand
AGTTTCCGGCCCGGAACCAATTCGCTGCTCTCGCGCTGGTTCAGCCCCAGGATCGACCGCATCATCTTCGCCGCGACGAAGGCCGATCACCTGCACCAGACGAGCCATGATCGCCTGCAGGCGATCCTCGACCGCATGGTGACGAAGGCAGCCGAACGCGCTCGCTTCGAAGGCGCCCGCATCCGCTCGGAGGCGCTGGCCGCGATCCGATCGACGCGAGAGGCCGAGACATCGAACGGGGGGCAGCGGCTTCCCGTCATCGCGGGCACGCCGTTGCCGGGCGAGCATCTGGGCGATCGAACGTTTGATGGCGCCACCGAAATCGCCATCTATCCGGGCGAGTTGCCGGAGGACCCGGCGCATGCGATGCAGACCGGCGTCACCGGGCTCGATGCGGCCTGGAGCGATGTCAGGTTCCTTCGCTTCCGCCCACCCACCGTCGCGCGAGCGGCAAACGGCGCGCCGGGCCCCTTCCCCCACATCCGCCTCGACCGCGTGCTCGACTTCCTGATCGGAGACCGCCTGCCATGACGACGAAGGACGAGCGGGCAAAACCCCAGGTCTTCGATCTCGATGAGACCGATGTCGAGGCGCGGGCGAAGATCGATGAGATTCCGGCGGACGAGCTTGCCGTGTCCGCCGCGCGCCGCCCGCTTTCGACCTCGGCGGGAAGCTGGCGCTGGCTCAAGCTGCTGGTGAAGGCGATTGCCGCGCTCATCGTCATGTCGTTGGGCTTGCGGCTCTACGACCTCGCCTGGACGATGATCCAGCGGAACGACTGGTTCGGCTGGCTCGCGCTCGGCATTGCCAGCATCGCTGCGCTCGCCTTCGTGATCCTGATTGTCAAGGAGCTGGCGGCGATCATCGGCTTGTCGAAGTTGCAGTCGCTCCGCCGGTCGAGCGAGCAGGCCCTTCGCGACGAAAATACCAAAGCGGCGCAGCACGCCGTCGCCGATCTGTCCGCGCTCTATCGTGATCGGCCCGACTTGGCCCTTCCCCGCCGCGAGGTCGAGGCGCATCGCAAAGACGTGCTCGCCGCCCGCGAGCGGATGGCGCTCGCCGAGCGAACCCTCATGGCGCCGCTCGACGCCGATGCCATGGCGATCGTCACCGCCTCCTCCAAGCGCATCGCCACCATCACGGCGCTGAGCCCGTTCATCCTGCTCGATGTCGGGACCGTTGCGGTGGAAAATCTGCGCATGCTCCGCCGCATCGCGACGCTCTACGGCGGCAGACCCGGCACCTGGGGGGCGCTCCGCCTCGGCCGGCTTTCGATCGAGCACATCGTGGTGACCGCCGGCATCGACATTACCGGCGATCTCGTGCCGGCGGGTGTCGCCTCGGGCCTCGCGCCGCTGTTCGGCCGCAAGCTAGGCGAGGGCCTCTTCAACGGCGCCATGACGGCGAGACTCGGCACGGCGGCGATCGAGGTCTGCCGTCCCATGCCCTTCCTCGACGCCAAGCGCCCCAACCCCGGCTCCGTCATCGCCCTCATCACCCGCGAGGTCGGCGGCGGCGCGGTCGACTATGTGAAGAAGAAGGCGGGGGAGCGGTTGGGGTTTGGGCGCAGCAGAAAGTAATTGGACCGAATTTCTGGGAATGCGAACTCCGCTGATGACAATCGGCCACAGTAAGTCCAGGAGAATCATTTGATATGCGCAGATCATCACTGAGGTCGTCGCCGTTTCTGAGGCATTGATAAATGCGCGATATTTTTACGATCGGATACGAAGGTTCAACCGTTGGCGATTTCATTGCCACGCTCCGGTATGTCGGTGTAGGAACTTTGGTTGATGTTCGAGCTTTGCCCCTCTCGCGAAAGCCGGGCTTTTCAAAAACGCCACTTGCGGCCGCGCTGGCCAAGAGCAATTTGAACTATCTGCATTTGTCAGCGTTGGGCGATCCTAAGCCCGGACGAGACGCTGCCCGCTCTGGTGACATGAAGTCCTTCCGAAGAATCTTCAGCACGCATCTGAGACAATTGGATTCACAGGTAGCGCTTGGAACCCTGGCCGAACTCGCGGCAGAAACGACAGTTTGTCTTCTGTGCTTCGAACGCGATCATAAGTACTGCCACCGCGGCATGATCTCAGATGCCCTGCTGACAATTGGTAAGTTCCAGATTAGGAATATTGGCGTTCAAAGTAACCTCATTAAACTGCGGAAGGCGAAGCATGTCGCAGTCGCAAGGGACATCCATTTCCGGTGAAGCCGAAGCCATCGTGATCGTAAAGGCTGCGCCACAGATCAGCCAGCGCCATGGCGAGACTGTGTGCTGCGCTGGTATCGACCTACAAGGCAACTGGCTTCGGATTTACCCGGTCGCTTTCCGAACCCTGGATGAAGGCCAGAAGTTTTCTCGTTGGGACCGCATACGCTTCAAGTGGCGGCAGGCAAATGATGACCTTCGGACCGAAAGCCGAAGGATCGACCAGCAATCACTGCAGATCGTCGGTGAACTGAAACCGTCTGAGCGAGAACGATTTCTGGCAAAAGCAATCGTGACGGGCCTGGATGCGGTGAGGCGAACTGGAAAGAGTCTGGCCCTATTGAGACCTCAGTCGCCCGATTTCTCCTACGAGAGAAAGTCGGATGACGAAGTCGCGAGTGATCGGCAGCGGTACGAAAGACTACACAAGCAGCAAGACCTATTCAACTCGAAGTCAATCATTCCCTACGAGCCTTGCCCATATGCCTTCAAGTACCGCTATCAAACCGATGATGGGCCGCGTGAAGGTACGTGCCAGGACTGGGAGATTGAAGCCACGTACTTCAAATGGAGCCGCATGTATGGTGAAGTGCAGGCACTATCCGAAATGCGACGAGTGTTTGGCGAGGAGTACCCAAAGAAGGGTATGTTGCTGGCAATGGGCACGCACTCCCGATGGCCCGAAACATGGCTGATCAACGGCGTAATCCGTCTGGATGAGACCAAGCAGTTGGCTCTCTTCTGAGAGAACAACTATGCGTTACCCCAGCGCCTCCATATTCCCCAGCACCACCGGCAGGTACTCCGACACCGTCGGATGGATGTGCACGGCGCGGGCCATGGCGGTGTAGGGGGCGCCGGCGGCCATCAGCTCCAGGAACGTGTGGATCACCTCGTCGCCGCCGATCCCCAAAATGCAGGCGCCGAGAATCTGCTTCGTTTCCGCGTCGGCAATGACCCGCATGAAGCCCTTCGTCTCAGCCTTCTCGCGGGCCCGGCCGACGGATTTCATTTCGAGCCGGCCCGACAGCGCCTTGATGCCTTTCTTGCGGACCTCGGCCTCCGTCATGCCGATGCGACCCAAGGGCGGATCGATGAAGAGGCCGTAGGCGGGGATGCGGTCGCCTATTCTGCGCGGATCGTTGTCGAACAGATTGGCGGCGACGATCTCGTAGTCGTTGTAGGCGGTATGCGTGAAGGCGCCGCGGCCGTTGACGTCGCCGAGCGCCCAGATGCCCGGCACATTCGTCCGGCACTGATCATCGACCGTGATGGTGCCGCGCGCGTCGGTCGCAACGCCCGCCTTGTCGAGACCGAGATCGTCCGTGTTGGGACGCCGGCCGACGGCGAGCAGCAGATGCGAGCCAGACACGCTCGGCGCACCCTCCGCGCAATCGAGCTTCATCCGGATGCCGCCGGCCTTGCCATCGACCGACAAGCACTTGGCGCCTGTCCTGATCTCGATCCCCTCCTCGCCGAGGATTTGCGCGATGGCTTCCGACGTCTCGGCGTCCTCTCGCGCGACAATGCGATCGGACATTTCGACGACGGTTACCTTGGCGCCAAAACGCCGGAAGGCCTGCGCGAATTCGAGACCGATATAGCTGCCGCCGACGACGATGAGATGCCCGGGCAGCTCGGCGAGCTCCAGGATCGTCGAATTGGTCAGGTAAGGAACTTTGTCGAGGCCCGGCATCTCGGGGACGAACGCCCGTCCACCGGTGTTGATGAAAATCTTCTCCGCCTCGATGAGCCGTTCCCCCACCCGGATCGTTCGAGGCCCCTCGAAGCGCGCATGCCCCTCGATGACCGTCCCGCCTTCGAGCCCAGTCATCCAGCCCTTGATGCCCTTCTGGCCGCGCTCGACGATGGCGTCCTTGCGCGCCTTGACCTTGGCCATGTCGACCGTCACGGGGCCGGTCATGACGCCATACTCTGCCCCGCGGCCTGCCATGTGCGCCACATAGGCGCTGGCAACGATGGTTTTCGTCGGTACACAGCCCGTGTTGACGCAAGTGCCGCCGAAGCGGTGCCGCTCGATGATCGCGGTTTTCAGACCCTCGCTGACGAGGCGGTCGGCAAGCGGCGGGCCGGCCTGGCCGGTACCGATGACAATGGCGTCGAATTTCTCGGCCATGACCGGCCTCCTCCGTGTGATAGCCAAATCACTTAGAGCTGGCTGCGTTTAGTCGGAAGCACAAGCCCGCTCTAGATTCTTGTTTTGTCGCATGCTCTCGCGATTAACCGGATTCCACTTAATCGCAGCATGCTCTAGGAATGCCTTGCGGTGCTTGCCAGATTTCCGGCGGTCAACCCGGCATCACCTTCGGGTGTACCGTCCCGACCGGCCCCTGGCCACCGCGACGTCATCAGCCTTCCACGAAATCGCCATTCATGGAACCTTAGTCATGGCATGGATGTATGGTGGGTCTCGCGACTCGCGAGAGTCTTGGTTTGAGCACGTTCTCGCGGCGAACCGGATACCACTTCGCCTGAACGTGCTCTGAAGGCTTGAAAACAGGCGGTTGCCGGTGGGACCCCATATCGAGTTGATCCTCGCCGGCATCGGCGTCGGCATCCTGGTCACCGCCCCGGTCGGGCCGGTCAATGTGCTGTGCATCCAACGAACGTTGGAGCGCGGATTCTGGGGCGGGCTCACGGCCGGCATCGGCGCTCTCATCGGCGACGGCCTCATCACCCTCGTCGCCACCTTCGGCCTGACCGCCATCTCCGACCTGATCCAGGAGAACAAGACCTCGCTCAAGCTGGTGGGCGGCCTGCTGCTCGTGCTCTTCGGCTGGAAGCTGTTTCAGACCCAGCCGCGCGCCAATGGCGCCGGT
>JANNSX010000319.1:0-17625 GCA_031403155.1 Hyphomicrobiaceae bacterium | reverse complement strand
CCCGTGCACGTCGAAGATGTAGGCACCTTCACCCCGGGAGATGATCGTCGGCCCATGCTTGTCGAGCGCGCCATAGTCGGTGAAGTGGTGGAAAAAGCTCTGAAGCTCGCGCGCTTCCCAGGAGTTGGGGGCGATGTCCATTGGGGGCCTCCGGTCGTGGCGGGCCGATGGCGGCCGGCCAGGATGAAGACTATCGGACGGCGACGAAAGGGGCGCAAGCGGGAGGTGGGGGAGGTTGGATGGTTTTGGGCTCCGCTCGTCGCAAAGAGGAAACGGGTCGGCGGAGGCATCGTCGACCCAACCGTGCCATGTAGCTTACCGACAACGAGTGTGTCTCTGGAACACGGCTTCCTCGCCAGCCTTGCTCAGACGGTCGCGGCGCAGCCTGCATCCTGATTTCAATATTGTCATCAGTTTGCAGTCATCCTCACCGGTCGAAGGCACGCGCATAGAGGGTCGGATGACTGTGTCCGCACAGTGCACTGAGGTCACGCGTGCGAGCTACGCGGCCGCAATGCAAACTCAGGCAGACTACTGACGTCCTACCGTCAGGCCACGAACTCGAAGTGAACGGAAACAGCGAAAGCAAAGATCGCGATAGTTACGGGAAGTGCGCCTCCGGCGCCATCGCTGTCGTAGTGCAAAGAGTCTGGGTTGACTTTAGCGTGGTAAAGAATTGGTGTACCGCTCGTGCCGTGTGTGTTGTTCGGTAAATTGTTACCTTCAAAATAATTCACGCCAAGCGACGCAATGGGAATGCCGGTTTCCGCGATGCTCAACACCAATCGATCGCCCTCCGAGGAGCGGAAATTGATAATCGTGTCCGCGGCATCAATGTGCAGGAACACCCCGTCGGAAAAGCCGTCGGGGCCACAGTCAATGGAATCAGCACCAGCGCCACCGTCGAGAAAGTCGCCGCCTAAGCCGCCGTCCAGGACGTCGTTGCCGGTGCCACCATACAGCCGATCGTCGCCGCTCTGGCCGACCAGTGTGTCGTCGCCGCCGAGACCCTCGATAATGTTGGCGACGTTGTCACCGTAGAGCCCAAAACCCCCGACCAGTCCACCGCCATCGTTGGAATTCGTGCCGCGAATGAGCTCGATGCCGGAGAACGTATCGCCGTTGGCGTCGCCGAGGTTGCCGAGATTGGCCCCGAGGTCCATGCCGACGCCGGACGCAGAATGCTCGTAGGACACCCAGTCCAGGCCATCGCCGCCAATGTGCTGATCAGCTCCCGCCCCGCCTTCGAGCGTGTCATTGCCAATTCCGCCGTCCATGACGTCGGCGCCTGCCCCGCCTTCCAGAATGTCGTTGCCAATTTCGCCGTCCATGATATCGGCGCCGGTGCCACCAAGCAGCGTGTCATTGCCACCCCGGCCGACCAGCGTGTCGTCGCCGCCGAGTCCCTCGATGATGTTGTTGCCATCATTGCCGTAGAGCCCGAAGCCCCCGACCAACCCGCCGCCATCGTTGAAGTCCGAGCCGCGAATGTTCTCGATGCCGGAGAACGTATCGCCGGTGGCGTCGCCGAGGTTGCCGAGATTGTCCAAGAGGTCCATGCCGACGCGAGACGTCGCGTGCGCGTAGGACACCCAGTCCGCCCCAGCGCCGCCAATATGCTTGTCGGCGCCCGCCCCGCTTTCGAGCACGTTGTTGCCGGCGTTGCCCGTGAGGGTGTTGGCGAGCGCATTGCCTCGGCCGTTGATGTTGGCCGATCCGGTGAGCGTCAGCTTCTCAACGTTGGCGCCGAGCGTGAAGCTCACCTTCGACTTGACGAGGTCGATACCCTGTCCGGCGAGCTCGATCGCCCTGTCGCTCGCCTGATCGACGATATAGGTGTCATTGCCGGTGCCGCCGAGCATGGTGTCAATGCCGAGGCCACCATCCAACAGGTCGTTGCCGGTCCCGCCTTCGAGCCGGTCGTTGCCGGCCTTCCCGAACAGATCATCATTGCCGCCCAAGCCGCGTATGGTGTCGGCGGCCGCGGTTCCGAACAGCCGGTTGCGTACGTTCGTCCCAGTGATGACTGCCATGAGGAGTGCTCCTGACGGTTTACACGACATTGCCCGCGTGGCCGATGTGGAACCCGAGACTAGTCCATCTCGGCACTCCCTAAAAGGTTAATCCCTTGCCAGGGTGCGAAGGGTGCTCGCCATGAGCCCAACGATACGGTGCTGATCGAGGCGCAGCTGGGCAGCACCTGGTATCGCCATACTCAGCGTCAAGGCCAGGCCCGCTCCGCTTCGATCGCAGCACACCGGCCCGCCCAAACTACGAGCCCCCAACCCAACCTCCCGTTTCCACGCGAGCCCAATGCCGCTTATGATGGCGTGGAGGCCTCCGGCAACGGAGGTCAGCGACTGAACCGAGCCCGAGTCTCGCATGATCGATATCGCCACCCGCGTCCACGACCACACCTGGAAGATCGATCCGATCGTGCGCTCGGTGCTCGATACGGATTTCTACAAGCTGCTGATGGCGCAGACGATCTTCAAGCACCACGGCCAAGTCGACGTCACCTTCGCGCTGAAGAACCGCACCGCCTCGGTCGAGCTAGCCGACATCGTCGACATTGGCGAGCTCAGAGAGCAGCTCGACAATGTGCGCTCGCTCTCGCTCTCGCGTGGCGAATCCACCTGGCTGCGCGGCAACAGCTTCTACGGCAAGCGGCAGATGTTCGGCGCCGACTTCATCACCTGGCTCGAGGGCTTCCGGTTTCCGCCCTATCACCTCGAGCGCCGCGACGGGCAGTATCGCCTGATCTTCGAGGGCCAGTGGCTCGAGACGACGATGTGGGAAATCCCCGCGCTCGCTATCCTCTCGGAGCTCAGGTCGCGCGCCATCCTCAAGGGCATGGGCAAGTTCGAGCTGCAGGTGCTCTATGCCCGCGCCATGACGCGCATCTGGGACAAGGTGCTGCGCTTGAAGCAGCTCCCGGCCGTGCGCATCGCCGATTTCGGCACGCGGCGGCGGCATGGCTTCCTCTGGCAGGACTGGTGCGTGCAGGCGCTGATCGAAGGCTTGGGCGATTGCTTCTCGGGCACGTCGAATTGCCTCATCGCCATGCGTCGCGAGGTGGAAGCCGTCGGCACGAATGCGCACGAATTGCCGATGGTCTATGCGGCACTCGCCACCAGCGACCAGGCGCTGGCCAAGGCGCCTTACCAGGTGCTCGCCGATTGGCAGGAGGACTACGACGGCAATCTGAGGATCATCCTTCCCGACACCTTCGGCACCACCGAGTTCCTCAAGCACGCGCCCGACTGGGTCGCCAAATGGACCGGCATGCGCATCGACTCCGGCGATCCCCTAAAGAAGGGCGAAGAGGCGATCGACTGGTGGAAGGCACAAGGCCAGGACCCGAAAGAGAAGCTCCTCATTTTCTCGGACGGTCTCGACACCGAGGACATCGAGGCACTCTACCAGCGCTTCAACGGTCGTGTCCGCCTCGCCTTCGGCTGGGGCACGCTGCTGACGAACGATTTCCGCGGATTGGCGCCGGGCCGCGGCACCGATCCGATTTCGCTCGTCTGCAAGGTGGTGTCCGCCAATGGCCGGCCGGCGGTGAAACTCTCCGACAATCCCAACAAGGCCATGGGCCCGGACGACGAGATCCCGCGCTACCGTCGCGTGTTCCACGCCGAAGGCATGCAGGCGATACCGGTGACGGTGTGATGCAGAAGCCCCCCTTTACGCCCATCGTCGCCGAGCTGCCCTCGACGGTTCCCTTCGTCGGCCCCGAGGCGCTCGAGCGGCAAAGCGGCAAACGCTTCAGGGCGCGGATCGGCGCCAACGAGAGCGTGTTCGGTCCGTCACCCAAAGCGATCGCCGCCATGCGGGATGCGTCCGCCGAGGCCTGGATGTACGGCGACCCGGAGCTGCATGATCTGAAGACGGCACTCGCCCGGCATCATCATGTGAAACCTGAGAACATCGCCGTCGGCGAAGGCATCGACAGCCTCTTTGGGTACACGATTCGGATGTTCGTCGAGCCCGGCGTGACGGTCGCGACCTCGCTGGGCGCCTATCCGACCTTCAACTTCCATGTCGTGGGTTATGGCGGGCGGCTCGTCACGGCACCCTTTCGCGACGACCGGGAGGATCCGCAAGCACTGCTCGATCACGCCAAACGCGAAAACGCGCGATTGCTCTATCTCTCCAATCCCGACAATCCGATGGGGTCCTGGTGGGGCGAGGCCGACGTCAAGACCCTCATCGACCGGCTGCCGGATGGCACGCTGCTGTGCCTCGACGAGGCCTATATCGACTTCGCGCCGCCCGGGACGTCGCCGCCGATCGACATCAACAATCCGCAGGTGGTCCGTTTCCGCACTTTCTCGAAGGCGCATGGACTGGCCGGCATGCGCGTCGGCTACGTCATCGGCGAGGCGGGGCTCGTGCGCGGCTACGAGAAAATCCGCAACCACTTTTCGGTCGGCCGGCTGGCGCAGGCTGCGGCGATGGCCTCGCTCGGCGATACCGGGCATCTGGCGTCCGTCGTCGCGCGCGTGGCGCATGCCCGCGAGCGGATCGGGAAGATCGCCAAGGCGTCGGGCCTCAAACCCCTACCCTCGGCGGCGAACTTCGTCGCCATCGATTGCGGTCGCGATGGCGATTTTTCGCGGCGTGTTCTGACGGAGCTCGGCAGCCGCGGCGTCTTTGTGCGCATGCCGGGTGTCGCGCCACTCAATCGCTGCATCCGCATCAGCGCCGGCACCGATGGTGATCTCGACATCTTGCAGAAGGTTCTGCCGGAGGCGCTGAAGGCGGCGCGGGCCTGACGGGTTATCTGAGGCGCGCCCGCAACACGCCGAAGATTTGGCTCGCCTCCATCGTCACGCCATCGGGTGTGAAGCCCGCCTCCTCGAGCCAGCCGAGCGTCGTCTCGAGCGGCCGGAGGCGCATCACCCAGCGCCCGCCCGTGTGAGAGTTGAGACAGCGCGCGATAAGCTCGTGCTGGGGATGATGCGGCTGGACGGTGAGGAGCAGCGTCGCCGGGCGGGCCATGCGTTTGGCGATGGCCGTGAGATGCTGCCGCAAGCGCGCATCGTCCGGAATGATCTCGTGAAGACCCGAGACGATGACGAGCGTCGGCGCGAAACCGATGTGGTCGAGATCGGTGGTTGAGAAGGCATCGGCCTGCTCGATCGTCGCATGCACGCCGAGGTCGCGGGCGAGTGCCGATGCCGCCCGGACATTGGCCGCCTCATAGTCGGAGAGCCGCGCCTCGACCGGCTTGCCGCGAAATCCCGCGAGCGCCGTCAGCGCGTAGCGTCCGCCGCCGCAGGCGAGATCGGCGACGGCCGGCATTCGGCCGGCGTCGAGCTGGCTGTCGATTTCCTCAACGATCGCCCGCATGACGAGTTGCCCTCGAGCGCGAATGCCCGCCCAGCCGGGGCTGTTCAGATAGACGCGGTCGATGGCTCGGCCGATCGGGCCAATGCCTTGCGCCTCGTTCCGGTAGACATAGTCGAGCATCAGTCCGGAATCGAAGCCGTGTGTGAGGCCGAGCCGGATGCCCTCGGAGAGGGGGCCGAGGGTGGTGAGCGCGGCGCGAATGGCGCCGTAGTAGGCGGCCTTGGGGTGCCAAAAGGGAAGCGGTTGCTTGAGGTGCTCATACCGGGCGATGGCGCGGATGTCGGCAATGGAAAGGGTGGACATGGGGCCTGCCTGTGTAATTGAACGGTGTTTTTTATTTGGGGTTGCCGAGGCCATAATCAAGGCGGTAAGCGCCTGGAAGGTTAAAGGATAGTCAGCCGCTTGAGCACTTGTCCTGCCAAGTGGATACCGGTTGGTCGAAAGAAAGTGCTCGAAACCAACACTCTGGAGCGCCGATCTGATTCCATCAGATCGAATAGCGCTCTAGCTGTTCGACCCGCCCTCAATCGTCAGCCACGGCCACCGCGCCCGATAGCTCTCGGCCTTCTCGCTGAACCGGCTATGGGGCTGATTGAGCGGGTTGGGCCGGAGGTTGCCGGCGTACATGTCGTCGAGGCCGTAGGGCGCGTAGACTGCCGGAGGCTGCCCAGCGGTGCAGCGGATGCCAACACAGGTGCAGGCGACGAGGAAGCGGTGGATGCCGTCGGTGCTTGAGGTGAGCGCCGGATAGTCCCCGCCGAAGCGTTGCCGGTACCAGAGATGGACGCGCGCCTGGTTCTTCAGCTCGATCGTCGCATCGATATCGGCAAAGGCGGCCGACAGTCTCTTGATCTCGCGATCCTCGGCTGCGTAGGAGAGATCGTCAGGGTCGAAGTAGAACACGTCGTAGTCACGAATGTGCTCGGTGGGCGGATTCTCGCTCATGAGATTCCAGATTGTCTCGAAGAGGCATCCGGCAACGAGCCAGCAGTCATTGAGACCGAGCGCAGGCAAGCGATCGACCAGCGTTGCGTTGATCGGATTCCGGCGGACTTCGCCGATGAAGCTCGCGGCCTGGTCGCCATCGATGAACATGGAGTTTCGCCGAGCGTGGTCACCCCGAAATAGACGCTTCGCACCCGTGCGAGCTGATCCAACGTTACGCCGCAGGCAGCGCCGCCGTCGACACCGTGCCCTCGCCGCCGAACAACCCGAACCACTTGCCATCCGGCAGCAGGCGGTCGCCCAGATACGCCCACGTGTCGCCAGAGCCGACGAGCGACACGATCGGCTCGGCGGGCGGCGTCACGAAGAAGAGGCCGACCACCAACGCCGCCATCGAGGCGGAGGCCACGGGCGCCTTTCCGTCGAACAGCTTCAGGGCCGAGCCGAAGGACGACTTGATGCGCTCGTTGTAGACGTCGACCGAGTACATCTCGTCGAGCACGAGATGCACCAGATACCCGAACAGCATGAAAAGTCCGCCGAGCCAGGCGACGATGTCGGAGGTGCCAAACATCCTGGCGAACACGATCGTCGTAATCAGCCCGAAGGCGATGCCGGCGAGGATCGAGTGGAAGATACCGCGGTGCTCGGCGATCGAGTGGAAAAGATTGTGCCCGCCGTAGCGGATGAGGAGATAGGCGCCGGCCCACAGCAGCCACATCTCGGCGAGCGAATAGGCCATGCCGATCTTCAACAGGATAGCGAAGGCGAGGAAGACGCCGAGGCCGGAGAAGATCGCTTGCGAGGCGCGCGATTTCTGCAAGTCGACATCAGGCAACACCGCACCGACGGCCCCGGCGCTGACCAGCGTCAGCACCTCGGCGTTGGTGACGAGCCCGCCGGCCAGCACGAGCGTCGACATGACGCCCGAGGCAACGATGCCGACAGCGATGTGGGTGGTGAAATTGGCCATAGCGCGCTCCTGTTGGAGCACGTTCAGGCGAAGTGGACACTGGTTCGCCGTAGAACGTGCTCGAAGTCAAACAGCACTTCCAGGCGAGGTGGTTTCCGGCTCGCCGGGGGAAGTGCGACCAAACAGATGATCGCCGGCGACGCGGAACTAGAGAACCGGAGCTGATCTCAAGAATCTGATTCGTCCGCCAAGGGGTAGTTGGCGGCTGTAGACAGCCTGTGGATAAGTGGGATCGGATTGTGGCAGCACAAGTCCGATCCACGCCTGCGACGCCGCAACTTCCGGGTGGACGCAGCGGCAGGGACCTGCCAAAACCGCCACCCGATGCCCGAGGCCAACCCCACGACCGCCACCCCGCCTGCGCCACGCCTCGACGCCACGGCATGGGGCCTGCTCTTCGTCCTCTCCATTCTCTGGGGCGGCTCGTTCCTGTTCGGGCGGATCGCCGTTGCCGAGCTGCCTCCGATGACGGTCGCCTGGGTGCGCGTGGCGCTCGCGGCAGCCACGCTGTTCGCCGGGCTGCTCGTTGCCGGTCAGGCGATCGCTTCCGCTTCCCCCGCTGGCGCGACTTCCTCGTCATGGGCCTCATCAACAATGTCGTGCCCTTCAGTCTCATCTTCTGGGGCCAGACCGAAATCGGCGCGGGACTTGCCGCCGTGCTCAACGCAACGACACCCCTGTTTGCCGCAGTCATTGCCCATTTCGGAACTTCGGACGAGAAGCTGACCGCCAACCGCATCGCCGGCCTGCTGATCGGCATCGCGGGTGTCGTCGTGCTGGTCGGTCCGGAAGCCTGGTCGGGATTGGGCCAAAATGTCTGGGCGCAGCTCGCTGTCCTCGGCGGGGCCGTGAGCTACGGGTTTGCCGGCCTTTGGGGACGCCGCTTCAGGAGCTTTCCGCCGGCCCTCAGCGCTCTTTCGCAGCTATCGGCATCGACCCTTCTGCTGCTGCCGCTCGTCCTCGTCTTCGATCGGCCATTTGACTTGGCGATGCCCAGCATGAAGGTCACCTTAGCGATCGTCGCCCTCGCCGTGCTCTCGACCGCGCTTGCCTACATCGTATTCTTCCGCATTCTCGTTCGGGCCGGCGGCAGCAACGTCATGCTGGTGACGCTGATGATCCCGCCCTCGGCCATGCTGCTCGGCTGGCTGGTGTTGGGTGAGACGCTGTCGGCCGGACAGCTCCTGGGCGCCGCCATCCTCGCGCTCGCCCTGATCGTCATCGACGGGCGGCTGGCTAAGCGGCTCGGGATCGGTGCGCGTCTGTTAAATACCTGATACATATATGAAAAATTGGTTCAGCCTGCATTCATGGCGGCCTCCCTATATCTACCGGCATAGCAACCGGATGCGTTCGCTCGCCGGCTCGTGCTAGACTTCGCTGAGCGAACGCCCATTGGGGAGACTGGACCAAAATGATCCGCATTCTTGCCGCCGGCCTCGTTCTGTTGAGTTTGACCGGCGCCGCCTCAGCCGAAACCCCGGCCGATCAGCAGGCCTGCAACTACCTGGCTGACCAGCTCGCCGAGGCGGCCGAGAACAAGGCCATGGACGACAACAAGATCGCCGAGGTCGGCGGTCTGCTCGCCCAGCTGATGACACAGTGCGAGGAGAACCAGCTTGCCGAGGCCGGCCAGACGGCCGACAGGATTCGTGCCGCCGTCGGCGGTTGAGTATGTCGAGCAACGCCAGTTCGGATCGCGCTAGTGTGGCGTCGCGCCATAGTTGACCAGTCGCGCTGCACGGTCGGAGTCAACTATGGCGCGATGAACGCCACACGAAGCTCATGATATTGCTAGTGGCCCTCATGTCGCGCCAAAATCGGACGGCCGCCCGGCGTGATTGCTTTTTGGGCGCGACGGGCCACTAGAGATCACTGCGGCGCGATTTCCCGTTCGTATCCAATCAAGCAATAGTGAGTGCTGGGCTGCTCTCTCTCGGCTATGCTGGACGTCTCGCCGCATCCGAACGGAGTCCTCCGTGCCAGCCCACTCGAAACGCGCACTGTTCGCCGCTACGCTCCTCATTGGCTTGCTCGGCACCACGGCGACCTTCGCCGCCGATCCCGATCCGGCGAAATGGAAAAGCGTGCTTGCGGCGGCCAAGGGGCTGACCGTCTCCTTCAACGCCTGGGGCGGCGAGCCACGCATCAACGCCTACATCGCCTGGGCGGGTGCCGAGGTCGAGAAGCGCTTCGGCGTCAAGCTGGCCCATGTGAAGCTCGCCGATACGGCGGAAGCCGTGCAGCGCGTGCTCGCCGACAAGACGGCCGGTGCGAACGAAGGCGGTGCCGTCGATCTCATCTGGATCAACGGCGAGAACTTCGCCGCGATGAAGAAGAATGGGCTGCTGTTCGGCCCCTGGGCGAACAAGACTCCGAACTTCGCGCTGACCGATCCCGAGCGCAACAAGGACATCACTGCTGATTTCACAGTGCCAGTCGATGGCTTCGAAAGTCCGTGGGGACGGGCGCAAGTGGTGTTCTACCACGACATGGACACGCTCGCCGTACCGCCCAAATCCATGAACGGGCTGCTGGCTTGGTCGAAAGCCAATCCGGGCCGGTTCGCCTATCCGCAGCCGCCGGATTTTCTGGGACTGACTTTTCTGAAGCAGGCCCTACTCGAGCTCGCCACCGACAAGGCTCCGCTCTACGCGCCTATTGAGAACGCCGATTTCGATGCGGTCACGAAGCCGCTCTGGGACTACCTCGATCAGCTCCATCCCGTGCTGTGGCGGCAGGGCCGCGCGTTTCCGGCGAATTCGACCGAGCTGCGGCGCGCCTTCGCCGACAAAGAAACCAGGATCGGCTTCACCTTCAATCCTGGGGACGCGAGCGCGGCTATCGCCAACAACGAGTTCGCACCGTCGGTCGAAAGCTATGTCCTCGACGCGGGCACCATCGGTAACGTACATTTCCTCGCCATCCCCTACAACGCCGCCAACAAGGCCGGCGCCATGGTGCTGGCGAACTTCCTGCTGTCCCCGGAAGCGCAAGCCAAGAAGCTCGATCCCGCAGTGTGGGGCGATCAGACGGTGCTGAGCGTCGCCCTGTTACCCGAAAAGGAGCAGGCGCTCTTCGAGAAGATCGATCTAGGCAGCGCGACGCTCCGGCCCCAGGAGCTCGGGGTCCCAATTCCGGAGCCGCATCCGAGCTGGATGACAGCGATCGAAGCGGCCTGGAAAACGCGCTACGGCGCTCAATAGCAGATCCCGTGGCATGCTGAGGCTGACCGCCAATGCGGTGATCGTGCTGCTGGCGGGGCCAGTCGTTGCGGGGCTTCTCTTCGTTTTTTTGCCCGCTTTTGGCTACGCGCCCGCGCTCGGCCAGCACGGTTTTGATCTTTCGGCCTTTGCCAATCTCCTCGAGACTCCGGGATTGACGCGCTCGCTGGTGTTGAGCCTTACATCGGGCTTGATCACGCCCCTGGTCGCTTTGGCGATCGTTCTGCTCTTTCTCGCCGGGGCTCAGGAGTCGCACCTCGGACGCACTCTTAGTCGTGCGGTTTCGCCCTTGCTGGCCGTGCCGCACGCCGCCATGGCATTCGGCCTCGCCTTCCTCATCGCGCCGTCCGGCATGATCGTAAGGGCCCTGTCGCACTGGCTCACCGGCTTCGACGAGCCGCCGGACCTCTTGATCGTCAACGATCGCTGGGGGGTCTCGATGATGGCCGGGCTCGTCATCAAGGAGGTGCCGTTCCTGCTCCTGATGAGCCTCGCCGCGTTACCTCAAATCCAGGCGAGGGAGCGGCTCGCCGTGGCACGGACACTCGGCTATCGGCCCGTGACGGCGTGGCTCAAGGCGGTCGCGCCGGCGCTTTATCCGCTGATCCGCCTGCCCGTCTATGCCGTCATCGCCTATGCCTCCTCCGTGGTCGATGTCGCGCTGATCCTCGGGCCGACCAATCCGCCGCCGCTTGGGGTCGCCATTCTGCGCTGGGCCAACGATCCCGATCTCGAACGGATTCTGGTGGCCAGTGCCGGCGCCCTGGCACAACTCGGCGTGACGGCACTGGCGCTCGTCATTTGGTGGATCGCGGAAAGGCTCATCACACGATTGGTCACAAGCTGGATTGACCGCGGCGCCCGGAGCGCCGGTGATGGTGTGTTCCGCTGGATCGGTCTCGCGGGCATGACCGCCGTGGTGGCGCTGTCGGCGCTGGGGTTCTTGTCGCTTGGACTGTGGTCGATCGCCGGCTTTTGGCGCTTTCCCGACGTGCTGCCCGGCGCGTTGACGCTGAAGACGTGGAGCACGTCGATCGAGAGCATGGGCGAACCCCTTCTCAATGCGACCATGATCGCTTTGTTGGCAACTGGTGCTGCGATAGCGGCCACGCTGGCCGCGCTCGAGCACGAGGTCCGGCGCGGCTATCGTGCGACGCCCTTCGCACTGACCATCCTCTACTTGCCCATGCTGGTGCCGGCGGTTTCGTTCCTGCTTGGACTTGCCGTTGCCGCTGCTTTTGTTGGTATTCGGCCGGGCTTCTGGCCGGTGGTCGCCGGGCATGTGCTGTTTGTGTTGCCATACACCTACCTCTCGCTTTCGGAGGCCTACCGGCGGATGGATCCACGCTGGTTCGCTGTCGGCCGAACGCTCGGCGCGGGCCGATCGGCGGTGTTCTGGCGGATCCGTCTACCAATGCTCTTGACACCGCTGCTGGCAACCGCGGCGGTCGGCCTGGCGGTCAGCGCCGGACAATATCTTCCGACGCAAGTGCTGGGCGCCGGGCGCGTGCCGACCATAACGACGGAAGTCGTGGCGCTCGCTTCCGGTGGCGATCGGCGGTTCATTGGCGTGTGGGCGCTCGTGCAGGCTTTGCTGCCGGCCACCGGATTTATCCTTGCGATCGCGGTACCGAGGCTCGTGTGGGCCAACCGCCGCCAAATGCGCGAGGCGTTCTGATGGCGCATGTCCTCGCGCTTTCGCACATCACGATCCGCCGGGAGGAGAGCGTCCTGCTGTCGATCGATGCCGTCATCCGGGCGGGCGAAGTGCTGACGGTCATGGGGCCTTCGGGCTCCGGCAAGTCGACACTGCTCGCCTTCGTCGCCGGACTTCTCGACCCGGCCTTTTCCACCGAAGGGCAGGTCCTGCTCGATGGCCGGGACGTGACGCATCTGCCGCCAGAGTCACGGCATATCGGGCTGCTCTTTCAGGACCCGCTGCTCTTTCCCCATCTGTCGGTCGCCTCCAACCTCCTGTTTGGTGTGGCTCGCAACGCTCCAGATCGCCAGAAAAAGGTCAGCGATGCTCTCGCCGCCGCCGGGCTCGAGGGTTACGGCTCGCGCGATCCGGCGACGCTCTCGGGTGGCGAGCGAGCTCGCGTTGCACTCATGCGGGTTCTCTTGTCGGAGCCGCACGCACTGCTGCTCGACGAACCCTTTTCCAAGCTCGACATGACATTGCGGAATGAAATCCGCGCCTTCGTCTTCGAGCGTGTCCGCGCCGCCGGTTTACCCACGCTGCTCGTCACGCACGATGCGGCGGATGCCCAGGCTGCGGGCGGCCAAGTCATTCACCTCACCCGATAATCCTCGAGCGTTACCCGTTTGTTAATCTAATAAGTAAGTAATTTCAGATACTTATATATTTCTGGCTACCGATTGGCTACAACGTCTCTGGAGCCAAGTGGATAAATGGCTTGGGGTACGGCGCCAAGTTGCCGACGGGCAAAACGTTCGAAACCTTCGACTTCAACGCAGTCCCCATGGTCAGCAAGGCGCATGTCATGGCGCTCGCCGCCGGCGATAGCTGGCTTGATCAAGGTGCCAATATTCTGCTTTTCGGCCCGCCCGGCGGGGGCAAGAGCCACCTCGCGGCAGCGCTCGGTCTGGCACTCGTGCAGAACGGCCGGCGCGTGCTGTTTGTCCGCACCACAGACCTCGTGCAAAGGCTGCAGGTGGCGCGCCGGGAGCTGGTGCTCGAGGCCGCCATCTCCAAGCTCGACAAGTACCGGTTGTTGATCCTCGATGATATCGCCTACGTCACCAAGGATCAGGCCGAGACCAGTGTGCTGTTTGAGCTGATCGCTGCCCGCTATGAACGCCGATCCCTACTGATCACGGCCAACCAACCGTTCGGCGAATGGGGCAAGATCTTCACCGACAAAGCCATGACGCTGGCGGCCATCGACCGGCTCGTGCACCACGCCACGATCCTGGAGATGAACGTCGAAAGCTATCGGCGCAAGGCGGCGCTCAAACGCAAGCGAGGCGATTGACCGCTATGGCCGCTCAACCCCAATAACCGGAAGTTGCATGCGCTCGCGGCGACTACCGCCCTTGACCCGAACCGGCCGTGCTGCCGGCGGAGTTCTTGCACGGTCGGCATGTCCGCTTGCGAGTTTTGCATCAGGAGACACCACGGAAGCATCGGGCGAGGGAAGGAAGAACCCTTCAATGCAATCTCGCAATTCGCGTTGCCGGTCGGCGACAGATTTTGCCTTGTCCGGCACTCCGTTCCGATAGTTTACCCCCCTTTGGCACGCCTCGATTTCCCAGCCGCAGCCAGCGTCATCCGCAACCTTGGCACCGCGAAGTCGACGAAGGCGCGGACCTTGGGCGCGATGATCCTGCGCTGCGCATAGATGAGGTGCACGGGCACGGCTGGAGGGGAAAAGCTCTCGAGCACAGGCACGAGCCTGGACTCCTTGAGCTGGTCAGTCACCATGTACGAAAGTACGAGCGTAATCCCCTTTCCTCTCTCGGCCATTGCGATATTGGCGTGCGCGTCATTGGTCTCGATGCTCGGCTGCAATGCTATTCGTGCCGATTTGCCCTCACTCAGATGGCGCCACTCCCGGCCCGGGAGCAGGGTCGTGTGGGAGATCACCGAATGCGTCTTGAGATCAGTCGGTTTTCTGGGTGAGCCGCGCTTATTGAGATACTCAGGGCTGGCCACCAGCATCCGCCGGACCTCGCCGACGTGAGTAGAGACCAGGGCAGAATCAGGCAGGTGTGCGATCCGTACTGCGAGGTCAAAGCCCTCGTCAACGAGATCGACGACCCGGTCGAAGAGCAACATCGACACGTTGACCAGGGGATGTGCCTCGACAAAACCTGCAACGATCGGGCGCAGGACGTCACGGCCGAATCCAACGGATGTGGTAATCGCGAGTTGACCGGACGCCAGCCGTGCCCCGCCTCTGACGTCCATCTCGGCCGTATCGAGATCACCGAGCACGCGCTTGGCATCTTCCAGGAACCGAGCACCCGGCTCGGTGAGCTGCACCGTCCGCGTCGTGCGGTCGAACAGGCGCACGCCAAGCCGATCTTCCAGGGCGGCAACCGCTCGCGTAACTGCAGGCGGAGAGCTGTGCAGCACGGCGGCAGCCTTTGCGAAGCCCTTGGCCTCTGCAACGGCGATGAAGACACGTAACTCGTGAAAGCGGTCCATGGATTATTCCACCATGCGGAATTGATAGTTCCGCGCTTCTATCATTCTTGTTACCGGGGGCGCGAGCTATCTGTTGGCTATCGGGTCCGGGAAGACCCAACGAAGACCTCAAAACAAACGTCAACCGGTGAGGACCAGCCATGGCCAAGAGCAAATCGAGTGAAGATCACACCACATTCGCTGCAGGGGACGACGCCGAGGTTTCTCGACGCGACCTGATCGGCGGTGGAGCCGCAGCCGCCTCCACAATTGGCATCGTTGCCGCCAGTGCAATGCTAGGACTGACGGACGAGGCAGAGGCCACCGTGCAGAATAGCCCTCCGAAGCTGACGGCTAATGGCGGCAGAGGCGTGAGGCTGACTTATTTGGGCGGCCCGACCTACCTGATCGAGATCGGTCGCTTCAGGATCGTGACCGATCCAGGCTTCGACCCCCAGGGTACGGAGCGCATTGAGGGACCCGGACACGTCCTTACTAAGGTGATGGCGCCACCGATCCCCGTTGAGCAGCTCGGCAAGATCGATCTCGTGCTTCTCAGCCACGCTCAGCACCTCGACAACCTCGACAACGAAGGTCGGCGGTTGCTTGGTAAGGCGATGCTGACGATCACCACACCTGCAAGCGCCGCCAGCAATCTTCCTGGAAAGGCCAAGGGCCTCAAGCCGTGGGAAAAGACGCAAGTCCAGAATGATTTTGGGGAGACACTGACCATCACGGCGATGCCGGCCGTCCATACCAGCAATCCGGATTTGCGAGAGGCCGTCGGCGAGGTCACAGGCTTTATGCTCGAGTGGGACGGCCAGCAGGACGGTGCCTTCTACATCTCAGGCGACACTGTCTGGATCGACGAGATCAACGAGATTGCGCGCCGCTACAAGGTCAGTGCCGGGATTCTTCATCTTGGAGCGGCCAATGTTCCGGCCGTGGGCGAGAACTATCTGACTATGAGTGCGGCCGACGGAGCCCGGGCAACGTCGGTACTGAAGCTGAAGAGTGTCTATCCCGCTCATTTCGAGGGCTGGCGCCACTTCACGCAAGGAAGCTGGATGATCACTCGGGAGTTCGAGAAAGCAGGCGTCGCGAGCGTGCTGAAGCTGTTGCGTCCCGGTGAGGCGCAAGACGTCGTGGTCTAAGTGGTCATCGGTCGGGCGGCCGCAGTGCTCTTACTCGGCCCCCACCTGCCGCACGAGAGCGCTCATGCAAACGCCAACAGTTTCGTCGCCCATACGCGACGCCTTTAGAAGGCTTTCCGCCGTGCGTCATCCCCGGCTCATGAGCATGTCCTGGGACGAGATGCACGACTATGGGCGGATGATGGCGCCGGGCGGCTTGCTGCTAGCGGAAACAATGGCCGATCATTTGGAGGTCTGCAGCGGCTCGCGCATTCTCGACCTCGGATGTGGGCGGGGACAAACATCGGTGATGCTGGCACGCCGCTTCGGCTGCCACGTCATTTCCCTCGATCTGTGGATAGGTGCCGACGAACGACGCAGGCTGGTATCGGACGCTGGCGTTACGGAGCTGGTCTGCTGCCTTCAAGGCGACATAGGACGCGGCCTGCCCGAGGGTATCAGATCGCTCGACGCCATCTTCGCCATGCAATCCTTTCACTCGTTCGGCGGTCGGCCCGGGATCCTGAAGTATCTGCACTCGCTGCTGCGGGAGGGTGGCCAAATCGTCATCGGGCAGACCTGCTTCAGTCAGGAGCCAGCGGATTGGCCGAACATCTTCAAGAATTCCAATGGCTGCCACGTGGAATACGGCCACTACCATTCGCCGGCATGGTGGGCAGAGTTGTTCGCCAAGGATCGCCTATTCGACGTATCACACTGCCGCGAGCTGCCGGACGGAGATGTCTTCTGGGAGGATCATATCTCGTACTGCGGCGATCAAAATAGCTGGTCGCAGAAATTCATCGAAGATAATAGCTGGCTGTTCCGCCAAGTCCTGCATGGTCGGCATGGGAAGCCCCGTCTGACTCACTTCGTCTTGTCGGCCTGCAAGTCGAAGTCGCGAGACCCATTAGGCACCGACTCTTCCAATCGACACGAGAAATGGGCGCAGAATCCAATACGATTTCAAGAGGTCCGCGCGCCAGACGCAGGGCGCAGTGTCGTGCCGCTCATCCAGTTGTCGCAGGGTCCGTGATCTGTCGCGATAACGATCAAAGTTTGCATCTTGGCCAAAGTCCTAATTGGAGAATCACAATGACAAGCTTGTCGCGCCGCGCCTTTGCCGCCGCATTTGTTGCTGCGCCATTCGCAACATCGCGCTCTGATGTAGCCGTTGCACGCAGCCAAACCGCGCCAGCATCGATCATCCCTCACGCCCGCCTCAACATCGGTCGCTTCGAGGTGACGTTTCTGTCGGACGGTTACATCGACTTCCCGTTCGCACTCTTTACCGGCGTCAAGCCCGAGCAGGTCGAGCAGGCGGCCGCCAGTCATTTCGCGGCGCGCTCGACCGGCATTCGTGCGGGGTTCACTGTCTGGCTGATCCGCGACGGTGACCGGCTTATCCTTGTCGACACGGGGCCGGCTGGCACCGTCAGCAAGACGTCGGGCCGCTTGCCCGAGGCGCTTGCCGCCATTGGCGTCAATCCGGCGTCAATCGACGCCGTTATCGTCACGCATATGCACGTCGATCACATCGCTGGCCTAGTCGCCGGCGGTCAGCCCAATTTCCCGCGCGCCGAGGTTCACATCGACCAGCGGGATGTCGCCCACTTCACTGATGCGGCGATGGCGTCGAATGCGCCGGATCTGCTGAAGAGCAGCTTTGCCAAGGCCCAGGAGGTGGTGAGGCTCTATCCCCGTCTGCAGCGTATCGACGGCGAGCGGCAGATCGCACGTGGCATCTCGACCGTTGACCTTGCGGGTCACACACCCGGCCACATCGGAGTGCGCATCGAAGACGCTGGCGAAAGTCTGATGCTCGTCCCAATAGGCTTGCCA
>JANNSX010000318.1:0-26969 GCA_031403155.1 Hyphomicrobiaceae bacterium | reverse complement strand
AGGCGGTCGCGCGAGCTGCTCAAGCGGCTGGCTTCGCTCGGCTCCGAGCTGATGCCGAAGGGCCTCTACGCGCGCGCGCTCATCATCATCATCGCGCCCATTGTGCTTCTGGAATCCGTTGTCGCCTTCGTCTTCATGGAGCGGCACTGGGAATCGGTGACGCGGCGCCTTTCGGAGGCGACCGCGGGCGACATCGCCGCGGTCATCGACACCTACAAGGGCTATCGCGGCAATGACGATCATCGCGCCATCATCGAGATGGCCGAGAAGCGCATGCGCCTGTCGATGCAGGTGCTTCCCTCCGCCGACCTGCCGCCGGCCCGGCCGAAGCCCTTCTTCGACCTGCTCGATCGCACGCTCTCCAACGAGATCAGGAAGCAGGTCGCCTACCCCTTCTGGATCGACACCGTCGGCAACTCGCGCTTCGTCGACGTGCGCGTCAAGGTCGAGGATGCGGTGTTGCGCTTCATGGCGACGCGCAGCCAGACCTATGCGTCGAACTCGCACATCTTCCTGATCTGGATGGTGGTGACCTCGCTGGTGCTGCTGACGGTCGCCATTCTGTTCCTCAGAAACCAGATCCGGCCGATCCTGAGGCTGGCGGAAGCGGCGGAAGCCTTCGGCAAGGGCCGGCCGCTGCCGGACGATTTCCGCCCGCGCGGGGCCCGCGAGGTCCGTCAGGCTTCGATGGCCTTCGCCGAAATGCGCGATCGCATCGAGAAGCATCTCGAGCAGCGTACCACCATGCTCGCCGGCGTCAGCCATGATCTCAGAACCATCCTCACCCGCTTCAAGCTCGAGATCGCGCTCTTGGGAGAGAGTGCCGAGACCCAGCCGCTCAAGGCCGACATCGACGAGATGCAGATGATGCTCGAGGACTACATGGCCTTCGCCCGGGGCGGCAGCGGGGAGGAAACGAAGCCGGCCGACGTCCGCGAGATCGTGGAAGAAATCCGCGACGACGCGCGCCGCTTCGGCAAGCCGATCGAGCTGCGCTTCCGCCGCCGCAAGAAATCGCCAGTGCCGCTGCGCCGGCAGAATTTCAAGCGTGCCGTCGCCAATCTCGTCTCCAATGCCGCGCGCTATGCCGAGCGCGTCGTCATCACCGTGACGCAGGACAAGGAATGGCTCAAGGTCGCGGTCGACGACAACGGCCCAGGCATCCCCCAGGATCAGCGCGAGCTGGTGTTCCGTCCGTTCTTCCGCATCGAGAAAGGCCGAAGCGTCGAGCAGGGTCATTCGGGATTGGGCCTCGCCATCGCTCGCGACATCGCCCATGTGCATGGCGGCGACATCTGGCTCGAGGACAGCGATCTCGGCGGGCTGCGGGCGGTCGTCAGGGTGCCGGTCTGAGGGGCCTCAGTGCATCCGGCTGCCGTCCGGCACCGGCTGGCCTGGCCCGATGAGCACGACCGCCCCCTCTTCATCGGCGAACCCCAACGTCAGCACCTCCGACATGAAGGGGCCGATCTGGCGCGGCGGGAAGTTGACGACGGCCGCCACCTGCCGGCCGAGCAATGCCTCAGCCGTGTAATGCACGGTGATCTGCGCCGAGGACCGCTTGATGCCGATCTCAGGGCCGAAATCAATCCGGAGTTTGTAGGCGGGTTTCCTCGCCTCCGGAAACGCCAACACCTCGACGATGGTGCCGACGCGCACATCGACTCTCATGAAGTCATCGAAGCTGATCGGCGAAGCGGGCGCGGCATTGGACATGGGAGCAGCAAACCTGATGGGAAATTCCGGAGCGAATTCTTCGAAGGCGTGCCTGCTTCAGTAGGGCGAGGCCGGCGGCTCGGCAGGCCGTTCCTCGCTCCGCCGCCCTGGCCGCAAGGCCCCGAACAGCCGCGAGACGCCGCCGCAAATGTCCTCGACCGTCTTCATCGCCTGCTCGCCGGAGCGCAGCTGCCGGTCGAGCTTGGCCATGGTTTTGGACAGGCCGGGATCCTCGTCCTCGAGCCAGGTCTTGACGGTGCGCGCATAAACGCCGCCAAGGCCCGCGACCCGCACGCAGCCGAGCCCGCCGCCGGTATCGATGCGGGCGGCTTCCAGGCTCGACTTGAGCGAGCGCGCCACCGTCTTTGGATGCAGCGCCAAACCGATATCGGGCGTTTCCCCGGAGAGCCGCAGAACCGCCGAGCGATAGGGCCCGAGCACATCGAAGCGCGTCATAATCGTGTCGAACAGCCAGTCGCGCGGGCCTTCGGTCGGCGATTTCACCGCCATCCGCTCGGCCACCTCGGCGTCCACCGCGCGCACGAAGGCGCCGAGGATCTCCGCCTTGCTCGTGAATTGCTGGGTGAGCTCGGCATGGCTGAGACCCGCCTCGCGGGCGATATCCGGCATGAAGATGTCTCGCCAGGGCGTCGTGGCGGCAAGGCGCATCAGGGCCGCGATGGCGCGATCGCGCGGTGAGGTCGGGTCGAGCATTGGGGGGCGCTCCTTCTGTTTGAGCGACTGTAAGCCTTCCGCGTGCTGGGAAAAAGACGGCTGACCTGCGAAGGTGAACCGCCCTACTTCGCCAGCTCCACCGCCCGATCCTTCGCGGCGTTGACGGCTTTTGCCATCAGTTCCGGCATGGCCCCCGGTCCCATCAGCACCTCGAGGGCCGCGGCGGTCGTGCCCTTGGGCGAGGTGACGTTCTGGCGCAGCGTTGCCGCGTCGAGATCGGACTGGCGGAGCATCTCACCGGCACCCGAGACGGTTTCGCGGGCCAGGCGCCGGGCGAGATCGGGAGGCAGGCCCGCGGCAAGCGCCGCCGCTTCGAGGCACTCGGCAAGCAGGAAGACATAGGCCGGGCCCGAGCCCGAGACGGCCGTCGCCGCATCGATGAGGCTCTCGTCATCCACCCAGCCGACGGAGCCGACCGCCTCGAGCAGCTCCTGGCAGATGCGGCGCTGACCGATGTTCACCGACGCGTTGGCGACCGCCACCGTGATCCCGCGTCCGACGGAAGAGGGCGTATTGGGAATGGACCTGATAATCGCGGTGCCGGCCGGAAAATGCCTGGCGAGGCTCGCAATGGTCCGTCCCGCCGCGACCGACAGCACGACGGTGCTCGCCCGGCAATGGGAAGCGACCGTCGGCACCACCTCGTCCATGATCTGCGGCTTGACGGCGAGCACGATCACGCTCGGCGCGATCGGGAGGGACGCGATCTCAGGCCCGCAAGTTATCCCATGCTCCGACAACAGCGCGGCCATGGCGGGCGGTGGCGAAGGGTCCTGTACCACGACATCACTTGGCCGGAGTCCCCGGTCGAGCCAGCCCCTGAGGAGCGCGCCGCCCATATTGCCTGAACCGACCAGCACCAAAGGTGCCGAAAGCTGCATGATCTGTGCCCTGGAGTGTTCAGGGCAGATCAGGCCTGCCCCTCGGTTTCGAACATGGTGGAGGTCAAGGCCTCGCGGGCATCCTTACCGGCCCAGACCACGAATTGGAAGGCCTTGTAGTAGCGCTCGCAGGCTTCGAGCGCCGCCTGCAGCAGGGCCTCGCATTGGCGGGGGGTCGCGACCGCGCCATTGAGCATCAGGCCGTGGCGGTACATCAGGAGACCGTCGCCCTGCCAGAGATCGAAATGGCCGAGCCAGAGATGCTCGTTGATCTGGGCGAGGAGCCTGTAGACTTCGGTCAGCCGGTTGTCCGGGATCTTGAAATCGAAGGCGCAGGCAAGATGCAGCGTTTCCAGATCGTCCCGCCAATTGAGGGACACGTGATAGTCGGTCCAGGTGCCGGCGACGATGAGGGTCAGCTCCTCCTCGGCGTTGCGCTCGAACGACCAATCCTGGTCGCTCGCGATGCGCTCGACGAGGTCGATCGGGTTAGCTGCCCTGCCGAAGCTCAACTCTGCGGATGCCATGCGCCTTCCTTTATTCCCGCTCGAGACCGTCTTCGCGTCCCGAGGCCGTTAACCCTACCGCCAACTCGCGGTGGCGCCGGCAGCCGGGTACCGGATCGAGATTGCGACCTAAACCCCGCGAGTCATGAGTCGCAAGCAGGGCCCGATCTTCTCCACGTCTAACTGGTTCTGGAGGCCGATAGAGGGCGGATTTCGTGACGATTTCGAGGGCATGGCTATTCCCTTGTGGAAAAAGGGCCGCCTCGCCGCCTGCGCACCGGTGGGTGAAATCGGGATGACGGTTCCGGGGCCGGCGTTACCAGTATGTCGGCCACCTGTTACGTCCGTGACTTACAAGCCGCCTTGCATCCCCCAAATAATCACTGGTCGGACGAGAACAGTCGGACGGCTGAAAAAACAACAACCCAGGATCGGGAGATGACCATGGCAATTCTCAAAGGCAACGCCCTCAACAACACCATCATCGGCACGGCGCTCGCGGACAAGATCTACGGCTTCGACGGCGACGACATCCTGAAGGGCAACTTCGGCAACGACAGCATCTTCGGCGGCATCGGCAACGACCAGCTGTTCGGCAATGCCGGCAACGACATTCTGCTGGGCGAAGCCGGCAACGACAAGCTGATCGGTGGCGTCGGCGACGACGACCTGCGTGGCGGCCTCGGCGATGACGACATGCGCGGCGGCACCGGCAACGACAAAATCTCAGGCGCCGCTGGCTTCGACATTCTCTCGGGCGAAGGCGGCAACGACCTGCTCGCAGGCGGCGCCGATGCCGACACTCTCTCGGGTGGCGATGGCGACGACGTCCTCAACGGCCAGAATGGCGATGACTTCATGTTCGGCGGCCTCGGCGCCGACAAGTTCCTCGGCGGCAACGGCGTCGATACCGCCTACTACGGCGACTCGGCCACCGGCGTGACGGCCTACCTCGTCTCCAGCACGGTTGGCGGCGGTGCGCTCGGCGACACGTTCTCGCTGATGGAGAACGTCATGGGCTCCAACCAGGCCGACAACCTGCAGCCCGGCGTCGGTGGCACGGCGTGGGGTTTTGGCGGCAACGACCACATCTATGACGCCAACGGCTCCGAGACCCTGATCGGCGGCTCCGGCAACGATCACTTGCACGGCGAAGGGGCCTGGGGCTCGGGCGCCGACCGCTTCGTGCTCGAGAACAACAACGGCTTCGACTTCATCTACGGCTTCAACCCGATCGGTCAGTCGGACAAGTTGCAGATCGAAAACTTCGACTTCAATATCGGCGCGACGCTGACCGGCAATGAACTCGTCAACAACCTGTCGGGCTTCGCCACGGCGGCAAACGCTCAGTTCATCTACGAGACGGATGCCGACTCACTCTGGTTCGACTCGAACGGCACCGCCGCTGGCGGCCGCGTTCTCGTCGCCCAATTCGTCGGCACTGCCGGTTTCTCGGACTTCCTGATCTTGAGCGACTTCGCGGTGGTCTGATCACCGCGTCGCAAGACAAGTGCAATGGCCCGGGTGGAGATCGCTCCACCCGGGCCAATCTCGTTCAGGTCGATGACCCGAGCCGCGCCTCGAGCGCCGCCAGCCGCGCCGTCAGCTCCTCATTCTCCATCCGCGCCTTCTCGGCCATGGCCTTGACCGCCTCGAACTCCTCGCGCTGGACGACGTCCATGTCGCGGAGCCATTTTTCGCCCTGGCTCCTCACCATCGTTTCGACCTCGCGCTTCATACCCTGCGCGGCACCGGCAGCGCCGGTCATCATCTTGCCGATCTCGTCGAAGAGGCGATTGTTGGTCTGGGTCATGACTGGCGGCCTTCCAAGAGCTGCGTTGGCGTGAAGTATGAGCCCCACCCAAGAGCGCAGCAAGCCATCCTTGACGCGTCCGCTAACGGGACGCAGTCTCCGCCCGCCCACGAACGGGCGGAGTTTTCGATGTCGCTTGACCTCCTCGTCATCACCTATCCAGTGATTGATCCCGTCGCCTTCTCGCTCGGGCCGATCACGGTGCGCTGGTATGGCCTCGCCTATATGGCCGGGCTGCTGCTCGGCTGGCTCTACATTCGCCGGCTCCTGAAACAGGGCCATCTGTGGGGCGGCGCTCCGCCCATGAGCGCCGATCAAGCCGACAGCATGCTGCTGTGGACGACGCTCGGCGTCGTGCTCGGTGGCCGCCTCGGCTTCATGCTGCTCTACGAGCCCGGCTACTTCCTCGAGCACCCGCTCGACATCTTCAAGGTGTGGCAGGGCGGCATGGCCTTCCATGGCGGGCTCCTCGGAGTAGGCCTTGCACTTCTGATCTTCGCCCGCTCGGTCAAGATGAACCCGCTCACCGCCTACGACCTCGCGGCCGCCGGCGTGCCTTTCGGCCTGTTCTTCGGCCGCGTCGCCAACTTCATCAATGCCGAGGTCTATGGCCGGGTGACGGACGTGTCCTGGGCCATGGTGTTTCCAGGCGCGGGTCCCGATCCCCGGCATCCCAGCCAGATTTACGAGGGGTTCCTCGAGGGTGTCGTCATGTTTGGCATCCTCGCCGTCCTGGTCTGGCGCCGCAAAGCGCTGGAGCGGCCCGGCACGATCATCGGTGCGTTCCTGGTCCTCTACGGCGCGTTCCGCATCATTGGAGAACTCTTTCGCGAGCCCGACGCGCTCTGGTTCTGGCCCAACGCCCCTGTTCCCGCTGGCATGTTCTATTCAGTCCCCATGATCCTCATCGGGATGTTCTTCATCGGCCAAGCGCGTGCCGCCCAGCCGGGGACGCCCTGAATGTCCGGCGGCGATGGACTGACGCCGCTCGACCAGATCATCCGGGCGCAAATCGCCGCCGAAGGCCCGATGAGCGTTCACGACTACATGGCTCTCGCCCTCGGCCATCCCGAGCACGGCTATTACCGCCGCCGCGAGGCGATCGGGCGGACCGGCGACTTCATCACGGCGCCGGAGATCAGCCAGGTGTTCGGCGAGTTGATCGGCCTGTGGAGCGCGGTCGTGGCTGGGATGATCGCGCCGGGCGCGCCGCGTCGCCTGATCGAGATCGGGCCGGGCCGGGGCACGCTGATGGCGGATGCGCTCCGGGCGCTGAAGGTCGTGCCGGGATTCCTTGACCGCCTCACGGTGTATATGGTCGAGCCGAGCCCGGCGCTGGCGGCGATACAACGGCAGCCTCTCGCTCCTTCGCCCTGCCACCTACATTGGTACGAGCGGCTCGAAGATGTGCCGCCGGGCCCTGCTGTCATCATCGCCAATGAGGTGATCGATGCCCTGCCGGTCCGGCAGCTCTTTCGGCGAAATGGCAACTGGCACGAGCGAGCGGTCGAAATCGCGGATGACGGCCTGCTCCGCTTCGGCAACGCGAGCGGGATCGCGACCGGCATTGCGGCCACTGCCCCCGAGGGCAGCATTCTCGAGTTCCGGCCCGATGCCGAAACGCTCATCGGGGCAATCGCGGAGCGAAGCCGCATCGCGCCTACGGTTGCTCTCTTCATCGACTATGGCCATGAGCGCTCGGGCTTGGGCGATACGCTGCAGGCCGTGTCGCGCCATGGGCGTTCCGATCCGCTGATCCGCGCCGGAGAAACGGATCTCAGCGCCCAGGTCGACTTCGAGGCTTTCGCGAGCATGGGCCGAGCGCACGGCCTCGATGTCGAAGGGCCGGTCCCACAGGCGGCCTTCCTGGGTGCCCTCGGCATCGTCGAGCGGACGCAGCGGCTCATGAGCACCGCGGCACCGGCCCAGGCCACGGCCGTCGAGGCAGGTGTGCTCCGGCTCATCGACCCCACCGGCATGGGAAGCCGTTTCAAAGCGCTCGCACTCAAAACACCGGGCATCGCAAGACTGCCCGGCTTCTGATCTGGTAAAGCCGGGAAACCCTCAACGACGGAGCCGAAGACACCATGGCGGTACGGATCGAGGCGGACGCCCTCGCGCGCCTGGACGGCGTGGCACATGGCTTCTTCACGCGGCAGGGCGGCGTGTCCGATGGCGTCTATGGCTCGCTCAACTGCGGCCAGGGCTCCCGCGACGACGCGGCCAAGGTCAGCGAGAACCGCGCCCGGGTCGCGGTGGCGCTTGGTGGCGCCCCCGAACGCCTGCTGTCGCCCTGGCAGGTGCACAGCCCCGATGCTCTCATCGTCGAGGCGCCCTGGACCGGCGACCGGCCCAAGGCCGACGCCCTCGTCACCGCCACGCCAGGGCTCGCCATTGGCATATTGACGGCCGACTGCGCACCCGTGCTGTTCGCCGATCCCGACGCCAAAGTCGTCGGAGCCGCCCATGCGGGCTGGCGCGGGGCCCTCACGGGCGTCCTCGAGGCGACCATCGCCGCCATGGAGCGGCTCGGCGCCCGGAGGGAGCGAATCGCAGCCGCCATCGGCCCATCGATCGGCCCGGGGTCCTACGAGGTCGGTCCCGAATTCGAGCGCGAATTCCTCGCCACGGCCCCCGGCAGCACCCGCTTTTTCCACCAGCATCCCGGTGCCAAGCCCCGCTTCGACCTCCCGGCCTTCTGCCGCGACCGTCTCGTCCGGGCGGGAATCGGCACGATCGAGGACGCGTCCACCGACACTTATGCCAACGAATCGCGGTTTTTCTCGTTCCGCCGCACGACCCACCGCAAAGAAGCCGATTACGGCCGACAAATATCCGCCATCGTCTTGAAATAGCGAGATATCCACAGTCGAGGTGTGGCTTTTCCCCGGTTGCGCACCACTCCGGCAGCTTCGACCGGGGAAAAGATTGGACGGGCCCGATGGGAGCCGCTAGTAACGAAAGCAGCGTGCCGGTACTATGTTCCTCGCATTTGCTTTGTACATCTGTTTTGCTCTTGCGGACTTTTAGTTGCGTCGTTAGTTTTTCGTGCCGGAGACAGCGCGTCACACGGACAGGGGGGTTACCACCCGTGACGAGAGCATTTGCTAATGCGACTAAGCGCGCCTTGCGCGCCGTCGCCATGGTCGTATCGATCGCCGCCGCTGGAACACTTACCGGCTGCGGCAACAGCGATTCCGTATTCGGCGGCGGCAACGCCGGCCCGCAGGCGGCCGTTGCGCCAGTGCCGCAGAAGGCGAAGCTCGCCTTCGTGCCGCTCGTCGGCGCTCCCGCCAATGTATCCGCCCAACTGACAGCCGGCCTCGTCAGCGAGGTCGAGCGGCAGGGCATCCCGGTGGCGCGCACGGCCTCCGAGCCGACCGACTACACGGTCAAAGGCTACATCGTCGCCGCGCCCGAGAAGTCCGGCTCCAAGCTCTCTTACATTTGGGATGTCAGCGACAAGAGCGGCCAGCGCGCCCATCGCATCACTGGCGAGGAGTTCGCCCCGGGCAAGGTGACCGGGGATCCCTGGGCAACCGTGGATGCAGGCGTGTTGAACCGGATCGCGACCGCGACGGCGACGCAGCTGTCCGCCTGGGTGCCGACGCAACCGGGCACGGGTGAGCCGCTGGTTGCTGGAGGTACGGCGACGGGCGCGGCGACGACGCTCGATCCAGGCGCCGCGGGATCTGCCGCGATTGCTGACTCGGGTGCCGCACTCAACCAGTCGGGCACGGGCGTCAAGTCCGCGAATGTCCAGTTGAACAACAGCCAAGGCGGCGCGCTGCAGACCGGAGAAGTCGTAGCGGGCACGGGCGCGAGCGCAGCCCTTACGGCTGGCCGCAAGATCGTGGTTGTGCCGCCGGTCGAAGGCGCACCGGGCGACGGTCAGGAATCGCTGACGAAAGCGATCCGCAAGCAGCTGACCGGACAAGGCTATGAGGTCGTCGATGCACCAACGCCGGGTGCTTTCATCATCAAGGGCAAGGTGGCGATGGGCCAGCCCGAGGGTGGCAAGCAGAAGATCAAGATCTCCTGGGTCGTGCACGATCCGGCCGGTCAATATCTGAGCACCGCGACGCAGTCGCCGGTCATTCCGCAGGGCTCGTTGGACGGCGCCTGGGGCCGGACGGCGGATGCAGCGGCGGCAGGAGCGGCGCCCAAGATCGTCAAAATCATTACGGACGGCAAGCGCGCGGCGGCGGTGAATTGATCGCTGCGTCTCGCAAGTCATCCCCTTCACGTAATTGACACAAATCGAGGCCTGGGTCGTTTACAGACCCGGGCCTCTCTTGTTATGGACCGCTCGCGCGACGACGCCAGCGGCCCTCGCGCGATGCTCATCGACGCTTGCTCGAAGGATCCCTCATGAAGCTCGTCGCCGGCAACTCCAACAGGCCGCTCGCCGAGGCGATCGGAGGTGTCCTCGACCTGCCGCTGACGAAGAGTCTCGTCCGCCGCTTCGCCGACATGGAGATCTTCGTCGAGATCCAGGAAAACGTGCGCGGCGAGGACATGTTCGTCCTGCAGTCGACTTCGTTCCCGGCGAACGATCACCTGATGGAGCTGCTGATCCTGATCGATGCGCTGAAGCGCTCCTCGTCGAAGCGCATCACCGCCGTCATCCCCTATTTCGGCTATGCGCGGCAAGATCGCAAGCCGCTTCCCCGCACACCGATCTCGGCCAAGCTCGTCGCCAATCTCATCACGCGGGCCGGCGCCGATCGCGTGCTCACCCTCGACCTGCATGCTGGCCAGATCCAGGGCTTCTTCGATATTCCCGTCGACAATCTCTTCGCCGCGCCCGTCATCGTGCGCGACATCAAGGAGCACTACGAGCTCTCGAAACTGATGGTGGTCTCGCCCGACGTCGGCGGCGTCGTGCGCGCCCGGCAGATGGCGAGCCGGCTCGGCGTGCCGCTCGCCATCGTCGACAAGCGGCGCGAGCGGGCGGGTGAGTCCGAGGTCATGAACGTCATCGGCGATGTCTCCGGCATGCGCTGCGTGCTGGTCGACGACATCGTCGATTCCGGCGGCACGCTCTGCAACGCCGCCGAAGCGCTCATCAACAAGGGGGCGATCGAGGTGATGAGCTACATCACGCACGGCGTGCTTTCGGGCGGCGCGGTCGCGCGTGTTGCGCGCTCGAAGCTTTCGACCCTCGTCATCACGGACTCGATCCAGCCGACACAGGCGGTGAAGGCCGCGAAAAACATCCGCGTCCTGCCGATGGACACTCTGATCGGCGAGGCGATCCGGCGCACTGCCGAGGAGCAGTCGGTGTCGAGCTTGTTCGATTGACACCGCAGTCTCTGGGTCCACCACGGTTTCGTGACATCGCTTAGAGTGCTTCCGGAAAAGTGCGAAGCGGTTTTCCGAAAAGAAGCACGACAAACCAAGGAATTAGGGTGTTCAAGTGATTCAACGAAAAACGGAAACACCCTAGCGTCGATCGTTTGCTATACTCCCGCCATGAGTGGCATTGCAGTGACGGCTGCTCCGGCGACCGGTCGCTGGGAGTTTCTCGATTGCCCGGTCGAACGCTTGCGTTATGCCGCCATCGCCTCGCTGATCCGCAGCTCGGCTGGTCGCGGCCCGGTCGTCGAAATCGGCAGCGGCAAAGGCCATCTTCTCGGCTGGCTCGAGCCGGTTGAAACCTCCGAATACGTCGCCGTCGATATGGACGCGGAGTTCCTTTCTGATCTCCGGCATGATACAATCCCGGTCACCCGGCACGCCGCCCGCATGGAGGACTTCACGCCCGCAGGCACACCCATCGCTGCCCTCGTCGCCTCCGAAGTGCTCTACTACGTCGAGGAGCCTGGCAGACATCTCACCCGCATCTGGCGGGCGGCCGGCCATATTGAGCTGGCACTCGTCTCCTCCGTTCTGCCGCGACCAGACAAGCCCAATTGGCGGCGCAGTTATGATCGCGTTGTCGCGGCTTTGGCGGACACCGACTGGCCCGTGCTCGACCGCATCCGGATCGAAAGCACGGAAGCAAATCTCGCCTGGGAGATCGTGGCGCTGCGGCCGGGAACGGCGCGCATCTGATACCATCCTTCATGGGTACTGACCCATGAAGGATGGTATCAGCGCGTGGCGGCCGGCTCTCGGAACGAGAGTCGCCTCGCGCAAACAAGAGAGAATACCAGCCTGCGCTCCGCCGCTGGTGAGTCGAGGTCTGCGCAGGCTGGTATGACAGCCCTTGACCGGCATCGCCCATCACGGCCAGTATTGAACGCTCATTCAGTCAAACGCATAGGAGGCCGCCATAACGACGATGCGTTCCAACGATGGCCGCAGCTTCGTGCCGTTGCACTCCGATCCGGCGCGGTCGCGCACGCTGCCGGGCTATATCTATTCCGATCCGCGCGTGCTGGATGAGGAGCGCCGCCGCATCTTCCATAAGAGCTGGCAACTCGCTGGCCACATCACCGAGATTGCCTCGGTTGGCGATTACATCACCGTCGACATCGCCGGACAGAGCGTCTTCGTCATCCGCGGCAAGGACGGCGCGCCTGGTGCGTTCTTCAATGTCTGCCAGCACCGCGCGCACGAGCTGCTCGCCGGCAAGGGCAATGTGAAGTCCGTCATCGTCTGCCCCTATCACGCCTGGGCTTACGACCTCGACGGCAGCTTGCGAAATGCGCGCGCCACGACCCGCCAACCCGAGTTCGATCCGAAGGATTACAGTCTCGTACCGGTCAGGCTCGAGGAGATGCTGGGCTTCCTCTTCGTCAATCTCGACCCGGAGGCCAAGCCGCTTACCGCGCTCGTCCCCGACATGATCGAGGATATGAAGACGACCATGCCCTGGATTGGCGAGTTGACGGTCAACCGCGAGGGGGAAAGGCCCGAAGGCGAGTTCGGCCGGCTGCAGGCCAACTGGAAGGTGCTCGCCGAGAATTGCCTAGAATGCTACCACTGCGGGCCGGCGCATCAGGCCTTCGTCGATCTCGTCGACATCGGCACCTACGAGTGCCGGGTCTATTCCAACTGGATCAAGAGCCACGGCGAGGTGAACCACCTCGAGAACCGGGCCTACGATGTCGCGGCCGATGCGCCGGTCAAGGTGAACTCCTACTGGCACATGTGGCCCAATAGCGAGTTCGGCCTGTTTCCGGGCGAGCGCTCGCTCTCCGCCTTCTCCTTCTCGCCCCTCAATGCGGAAGAGACGCGGACGTCCGGCGTCATGCTGACGATGCCGGGCGCGCCATTGCAGAAAGAGCGCCTCGCTTATGTGCGCGACGTGCTCTGGCCGGAGGACGAGGGCATCTGCAAATCCGTTCACCGGGGCCTGAAATCGCTCGGCTACCGCCAGGGACGCTTCGTCATCGACCCGCAAGAGCCCGGCTTGAGCGAGAACGCCGTGCACGGCTTCCAGCGGAAATATGCCGAGGTGATGGGGCTTTGATAGAGAGCAGGCACCACGACCCGTGTGGTGGTCGGGATGCGTGCCTTGATCTTGCGTGTAGCGACGGGATCGTGATTGTGCTCGACCCGGTATTCGGCGCCGGCATCAATCCCGGCGCATCAGCGGACAAAGACACATGCCCGACCTCCATGTGCAATGCTGCATCGCCGGCGGCGGCCCCGCCGGGATGATGCTGGGCTATCTGCTCGCGCGCGCCGGCGTGTCGGTTTGCGTCGTCGAGAAGCACGCCGATTTCCTCCGCGACTTTCGCGGCGACACGGTGCATCCCTCGACACTCGAGGTAATGAGCGAGCTTGCCCTCCTCGATGACTTCCTGAAACTGCCGCACGAGAGAGTAGAGCGCTTCGCCGCGCAGTTTGGCGACAAGACCTACACAATCGCCGATTTCACCCAGCTGAAAGTGGCTGCCCCCTTCATCGCCTTCATGCCGCAATGGGATTTTCTAAACTTCCTCGCCGCGCGCGCGAAGGCCTTGCCGGCATTCCATTTGCTGATGCCGGCCAAGGCGACCGGTCTCATCGAGAAGAACGGGGCCGTGTCGGGGCTTCAGGTCAAGACCGCGTCGGGCCGATTTGAGATCACCGCCGGCCTCGTCGTTGCCGCAGACGGGCGCGGCTCCGAAGTGCGCGCCGCCGCCGGCCTCATGCCGGTGTCTTATGGTGCACCGATGGACGTGTTCTGGTTCCGCCTCTCGCGCCGGGCCGGCGATCCAGCCAACACGATGGGCCGCTTCGATCGTGGCCGCATTCTTGTCCAGCTCAACCGCGGCGACTACTGGCAATGCGCCTATGTGATACCGAAGGGAAAAGCGGAGGAGATCAAGGCCGCCGGGGTCGAGGCGTTCTGGAGCACGCTGCTGAAAGTCGTGCCGGCCTTCGCCAGCCGCAAATCCGAGATCGCCTCGGTCGACGACCTGAAGCTCCTCTCTGTGCAGATCGACCGCCTCGCGACTTGGCACAGGCCGGGACTCCTCGCCATCGGAGACGCGGCGCATGCGATGTCGCCCGTTGGCGGCGTCGGCATCAATCTCGCCATTCAAGATGCGGTTGCAGCCGCCAACCTTTTGGCGGGCCAACTGAAGGCAGGCACACTATCGCAGGCCGATCTTGCCCGCGTGCAACGCCGGCGCGATTTCCCGACCCGCATGACCCAGCGCCTGCAGATTATCATGCAGAACGCCATCATCGGCCCGGCGCTCAAGGGCGACGCGCCGGTGCGCGCGCCACTGCCGATCCGTCTCATCGACCGCCTTCCCTGGCTCCGCCGCTATCCGGCGCGCATCATGGGTCTCGGCATCCGGCCGGAGCATGTGGCGCCCGAAATTCGAACCGGGCTCACATCAGCCTGACGGCAACGGCACCAGCGCCTCGGCCTTCGCCGTGCGGATGGCAAGCGCCGTCTTGACGCTTGCAACGTTGGGCGCTGCCGTCAGCTGGCTGATGATGAAATCCTGGAAGCTCTGGAGGTCGGGCGCGACGCATTTCAGCATGTAGTCGATCTCGCCCGAGAGCATCGTGCATTCGCGAACGATGCCCCATGAGGCCACCCGCGCCTCGAAGGCCTTGAGATCATGTTCGGCCTGGCTGTTGAGGCCGACCATGGCGAAGGCCGTCAGTGAGAAGCCGAGCTTCTTGGCTTCGAGCAGCGCCCGATAGCCGGTGATGATGCCGGCCTCCTCGAGCGCACGCACCCGCCGCAAACAGGGTGGCGCCGAGATGCCGACACGGCTCGCCAGCTCCACATTGGTCATGCGGCCGCCGGCCTGCAGCTCGCGCAGGATGTGCCAGTCGATGGCGTCGAGCTTGTCTTTCATGGGGCTCCGGTTGGGTTATGACGCGACAACAGGCCAGTGTCGGCCCGGCCGATGGAAGCGCTAGCATTGTCTCCGACTCGGGGGCGGCAGGCAATATTCGACAAGTCCGAGACAGTAGACCGGCAATAAAACGCGTCGCCAACGAAACTTTGCTGCGGAGAGCGGACATGAGCACGGCCCTTGCCGGCAAGAGCTGCTGGATCATCACCGACGGCAAGGCCGGCATGGACGTGCAGTGCATCGGCGTCGCGGAGGCCTTGGGCGTTCGCTACGAGATGAAGCACGTCGAGCCAAGGGGGCTCTACAGGACGCTTGCCCCCTATGGGCCCGTTGACCCGAAAGAGCAGTTTGCGGCGCCGGGCACGCCTTTCGCGCCACCCTTCCCCACGATCGCGATTGCCACTGGACGTTCCTCGATCCCCTACATCCGCACGCTCGGCCGCCGGGCCGGGATCAACACGTTCCGTGTCGTGCTGCAGGACCCCAAGACCCGCGCGGGCATCGCCGATCTCATCTGGGTGCCGGCCCATGACCGCCGCCAAGGCCCCAACGTCGTCAAGACGCTGACCGCCCCGCACGGTTTCACGACGGAGCGGATCGCCGCGCTTCGCAGTCAGCTCCCTGCGTGGATCGCAGCCCTTCCCTCGCCCCGCGTGACCGTCGTGCTCGGCGGCAAAAACGGGGTCTATCGCTATACCGACGCCGACGACGACCGGCTGCAACGCCTACTGAAAGCCTTTGCCGACCAAGGCGCGAGCTTTCTCGTCACGCCCTCGCGCCGCACCCACAAGCGCCTCATCGCCGCCGTCGAGACCGCGACCAGGGATCGCCCGCGCGTGATCTGGGATGGCACCGGCGAGAACCCCTATCCGATGATGCTCGCCGGCGCCGATCGCCTCGTGGTCACCGCCGACAGCGTCAACATGACGGGGGAGGCCTGCGCAACGGGCCGTCCCGTCTATGTCTTCGAGCCCTCGGGCGGATCGGCAAAGTTCAGGCGTTTCCATGAAGCCCTGCGGCGTCATGGCACGACGCGTTTGCTCAGTGAGCCCCTTGGCCGCATTGAACCATGGACCTATGCGCCGTTAGATTCCGCCCGAATGATCGCCGCCGAGATCGAGCAGCGATGGATGCGCCGGAGGGGCACGCTCGGGGTTTGATTTGACCGGGCCAAGGATAACGAGCCCCCGGCCCGTTCGAAACAGTTGGCATTCGTCAGGATCGCGACATGGGCCTTATGAACCTCGACACGCTTGCCGCCGCCGCGCTCCAGAAGGAGCCGTACGAGTACGTCATCGTACCGGGCTTCCTCTCGCCCGAGAACTTGAAGCGCGTCGTCGGCGACTATCCTGCCCTGAAAGGCGGCTCCTATCCGCTCGAGGAGGTCGCCATGACGAAGGCGCTTGAAGAGCTGGTGTCGGAGCTCGACGGGCCGGAGTTCGAGCGGATCGTTGCCGGAAAATTTCGTGTCGCGCTCGCCGGCAAGCCGAAGATGTACTCGCTGCGCGGCTATTGCCGGGCGAGCGACGGCAAGATCCACACCGACAGCAAGGACAAGATCATCACCGTGCTCTTGTACCTGAATGACAACTGGAAAGGCCGGGACGGCGGTCGGCTTCGTCTCCTCAAGAACGGCACCGACCTCAACGCCTATGTCGCCGAGGTGCCGCCCGACAACGGCACGCTGCTCGTCTTCAAGCGCTCCGAGAATTCTTGGCACGGTCACGAATCCTTCGAGGGCGTGCGCCGCTCGATCCAGATGAACTGGATGGTTTCCGAGGGCAAGCGCGGCTTCCACAAGATCCGGCATCAGATATCGGCCAGGATCAAGAAGCTGGTGGCGGCTTAGCCGCAGCCGTTTCGACAGAGCTGCCCTCCCCCGGTCGCACGGGCCCAACCGTGGTCAGACGCATGCGAGTGCGCTAGCCTGCCTCGATCCAAACGAGGGAGGTCCTCATGACCGCGGCAGCCACCAGCTGGCAGAAGCTCGAGGCGAAATTCTACGGCGGCCCCGGCGCGGGTTGGAGCTATGGCTTCATCGGCCTCTCGACCGATCGGGTTTGCGAGGCGGATGTCCGAGCCTTTCTTCCCGACGATGAGACGGTGGAAGTGTTCGGCGTCCGCATCCCGATGTCGACGACGGCGTCCAATGAGACGCTGGTGGCGCTCAGGGACCATGTGACCGAGTGCGCCAAGCAGCTGATGCCCTGGGGCCGGATGGACGCCATCGGCTTCGGTTGCACGTCGGGGGCGGTGGCGGTCGGGACCGATCTCCTCGTCAAGAAGATCAACGCCGTCCGTCCGGGCGTGCCTGTCATCAATCCGGTCGATGGCGCGGCCGAGGCGCTGCATCTGCTGGGCGCCCGCAAGGTTGCGCTCATCACGCCCTATCAGGCCGGTCCGAGCGGGCTGATCGAGAATTACTTCAAGGAGAAGGGGATCGAGGCGGTCACGAAGGGCAGCTTCTTTCTCGATGGCGACCCGGACATGAACCGCGTCTCCGCCGAGGCGCTGATCGAGGCCGGGACAAAGCTCGGCGTGCACAAGCAAGCCGACGCACTCTTCATCTCCTGCACGGGATTGACCACCAACAAGGCCGTCGCTGCCCTCGAGGCGGCGATCGGCAAGCCCGTCGTCACCTCCAATCAGGCGCTGGCCTGGGGCATGATGCGGGCGGCGGGGGACATGCGGAAGCTCACCGGTCGCGGTCGCCTGTTCGAGATGGTCTCGGCTCGCGCAAAGGCAGCGGAGTAGCTGGAGCGGCGGATATGAACGACCTCTCACCGCTCCCTTGGCGCGCCGAGGAGTTGCCGAAACCTTCGCGCGATTCCGCCCGTCTCGGTTCCGATCTGGAGACCTGGGGCTATTGCGTGATCGAGCGCGCGCTCGAGGGACGCACGCTGGACGCCGTGCGGCGGCGCCTCGTCGCCCAGTCCGCCGCCGAGCGCACGCTCCACAACAACAAGAACCCGGCCAACACCGATCCGGTCAATCAGTGGGTCGGCATGCTGCTCAACAAGGGCGACATCTTCTTCGAGCTGATCAGGCATCCGCTCGCCATGTCGCTCGTCGAGCACCTGATCGGGCCTGACTACGTGATCTCCTGCGTCGACGCGCAGATCCAGCATCCCGGTGCCGGCACCATGCCGCTGCACACGGACCAGTGGTGGATGCCGGTTCCGGAGCAACCCGGCATCAGGCCCGAGCGCCCGGCCGCCAAGCGGCGTGGCCAGAGCGGCTCGCTCGATCCCTCGCCATCGCAAATGCCGATCGCGCCCATCGCCTGCGCCAATGTCATGTGGATGGTGACCGAATTCACCGAGGAGATGGGGGCGACGCGGATCGTGCCGAAGAGCCACCACTCCGGCCGCCAGCCCGATCCTTCGGTGCCGCACAAAATTCCCTCGGTCGCCGCCGTCGGTCCGGCGGGAACGGCGTTCGCCTTCGATGCCCGACTTTGGCACGGCGCCGGCGCCAACCGGTCTTCGAAAGCGCGCTACGGGATCACCACCGTCGGCCACGGTCCGCAATTCCGCCAGCTCGAGAATTACACGCGGGGTCTGAGGCCCGACGTCATGGCCCGCACGCCGCCGGAGATGCTGCGGCGGTTGGGGTTCGCGGTCTGGAACGGCTACGGGCATACGGGGAATTCGGAGGAGGTCGTGACGTCGCCGGGGCGTGAGGTGCTGGGGGAGTTGGGGTAAGAGCGCCTCACTCTGGAGCGGCAGCCTTCCGATCCGCATACCCCGCCAGCGCCCGATACGTCCGCGCCAGCACGATGAGCGCCAGCATGTCTGTCACGAAATTGGCCGGGAGCAGCCAGAGGGAGGTCCAGATTGTCACCGCGACCTCATTGCGCCACCCATGAAAAATTCCCGAGAGCGGACCATCGCCGATGCCCACCGCCACGACGCCATTGCCGTAGAGGTGGGTGAATCCGAGACGGCACAGGCCGATGAGCACGGCGATCAGCAGGATCGCCAGCGGGGCCAATCGCATCAACTGCCACTGCCGAGGAAGCGAGGGTGCGCCTTGCTCGACGATGATCGCGGCCTGCGGCACGATCATGACGTAGAAGAGCACCGTCAGCAGCCAGCTCGGCAGATAGTAGAGCGCGAACGAAGTCAATCGGCTGCCGAGCGTCGCCGTTGCATCAGGAAACGGCACGCCGTTGCCGAAGAGTGTGGCTGACCACGTCAGCACGACTTGGTATTGGACCGCGTCGAGGAGCGCCATCAGAGCGTAGAGTGCGGTGACCCAGACCCAAATGTTGTCAAAGCGGAACAATGAAAATTCGTCGCGAGGGCCATTGAGCCAGCGGATCGCACCGGTCGTCACCAGGGCGGCAAAGGGAGCAAACACGAACGCCGAAATCAGGCCCGGCGCGGCACAGGCCGTGACCTGCTCGCACCAGAGCACGTCGACGAGCAGCACCGCCGCTATGCCGGCCATCCAGGGCACGACATAGATCTTGAACAGCGGCCAGGCCTCGCGGATCAGCGTCTCGATCGCATCGAGTACCGCGCGAAACACTCGAAGCTGAAGCCGTTGCGACATTGCCGATCCTCGCTCAGACAAGCGAGGTTAGCAGCTGCTCCCTTGGTCTGCCAAAATGATTCAAAACGCTTGTAAGGAACCCGCCCGCCATGACGGCGCGGCAATCAGCGCCTATATGTAGGCCGATGCCCCACGCTCCCGACCTCTTCCCCGGCTTTGCCAGCCGCCGCATCGCCCTCGACGGCGTCGTGATTTTCGCGCGGACCGGCGGCAACGGCCCGCCGCTCCTCCTCCTGCATGGCTACCCGCAGACGCATCATTGCTGGCACAGAATCGCCGGCCGGCTCGCCGAACGGATGACCGTCGTCGTGGCCGATCTCAGAGGCTACGGCCAGAGCTCCATCCCACCGGCCGATGAGACGCACTCGGTTTACGCGAAACGCACGATGGCCAAGGACGCCATCGGCCTGATGCGCGCGCTCGGTCACGCGCGCTTTGCCGTTGCCGGGCACGATCGCGGCGGGCGGGTCGCCTATCGCGCGGCGCTCGATCACCCGCAAGCGATCGCGAAACTTGCCGTACTCGACATCATCCCGACCGCACTCGTCTGGAAGCACATGGGCTGGGAGGCCGCCATCAAGGCCTATCACTGGCCCTTCCTCGCCCAGCCACACCCGATGCCCGAGACGCTCATCGCGGCCGATCCTCGAATGTATGCCGAATGGACCATCCGCAGCTGGACCGGCGACAAATCCCTCCGGCACTTCGATCCCACCGCACTCGCCGCCTACACGGCGCAACTGAATGAGCCCGGCCGCATCCGGGCCGTCTGCGAGGACTATCGCGCCGGCGCAACAATCGACCGCGAGCTCGACGAGAGCGATCTCGCGGCGGGCAACACGATCGCCTGCCCCGTGCTGGCGCTGTGGGGCACCGACTATACCGGGGGCGGCGCCGAAAGTCCGCTCGAGCTCTGGCGTCCGCTCGCCCCCAACGTCACCGGCACCGCCATTCCCGCCGGCCACTTCCTCGCCGAGGAGGCGCCAGAGGAAACCCTGGCGCCGCTTCTCGACTTTCTCACGAGCCGCTCATGACCAAACGACCACAAACGACACGGCGATCCAGCCAACCCCGCCTCGGCCTCGCGTTGGGCGGTGGCGCCGCGCGCGGCTATGCGCATATCCCCGTGCTCGAGGCACTCGACGAGCTGGGCGTCCATCCCACCATCATCGCCGGCACCTCGATCGGCGCGATCTTCGGTGCGGCCTCGGCCTCCGGCATGACGGGCGCCGAAATCCGCGCATTCGCCACCGAGCTCTTCTCCAAGCGCACCGAGCTGATGCGCCGCCTCGCCACCAACTGGCCGGGCAACCTGATGGCGCTCTGGAATCCCTTCACGCCCGCCATCCTCAACGGCGAGACGCTGCTCGACATCCTGATGCCCGAGAGCCTGCCGCGAAAGTTCGAGGAGCTGAAAACCCCGTTCATTGCGGTCGCGACCGACTTCTACGCCCAGGAGCAGGTGCTGTTCGACGAAGGTCCGCTGATCCCGGCCATTGCCGCCAGCGCCTCTCTGCCGGCGCTGCTGAAACCTGTCGCCATCGGCAAGCGCATCCTGATCGACGGCGGCTTCGTCAACCCGACGCCTTTTGATGTCATCGCACCCAAATGCGACGTGACGCTCGCCATCGACCTGACCGGCGGCAAGGGTCCGCGCCCCACGGCCAAGATGCCGAGTTCGATCGAGGCCTGGGTCGGCGCGGCGCAGATCACGCTGCACTCGATCGTCGAGGAGAAGCTCAGATACGCCGCGCCCGACATCCTGATCCGCCCGGACGTCGCCCGCTTCGCCGTGCTCGATTTCTTCAAGATCAAGGAAATTCTGGAGGCGTCCGAACCCGCCAAGGAGGAGACCAAGCGGCGGCTCGCGGAGGTCTTCGAGAAGGCGGCGTGAGCATTTTCATCACCGCCGCTCGGCAAAGAAATCCTTGAGCAGCATTGCCGCCTCGCTCTCGCGCAGGCCATCGATGACCTCTGGGCGATGGTGACAGGTGGGCTGGCCGAAGAAGCGGGGGCCGTGCTCGACGCCGCCGCCCTTGGGGTCGCGCGCGGCATAGTACAGGCGGCGGATGCGGGCAAACGAGATCGCCGCCGCGCACATGGCGCAGGGCTCGAGCGTCACGTAGAGATCGAAGCCGGTAAGCCGCTCTGAGGCGACGAGGTCGCAGGCCGCGCGAATGGCGAGAATTTCCGCATGCGCGGTCGGATCGTTGAGCGCGCGCGTGGCGTTTCCGGCCTGGGCGAGCACGGCGCCATCCGTCGAGACGATGACCGCCCCGACCGGCACCTCGCCCCGCTCGCCCGCCTGCCGTGCCTCGGCGAGCGCTAGTCCCATCGGGTCGAGCGTTGCGCCGGGCTTCGTTTTCCTGTCTACCATCGCCCCATGTCCAATCGAGAGCCCCGACAAAAGACGACGCGGCCGGACCGTGGTCAAGTGGAAGCGACCCAAGTCGCCGCCGATCAGCCGGCCCGTATCGCCAAGGTGATGGCGGCGGCGGGCCTGTGCTCGCGCCGGGAGGCCGAGCGCTGGATCGCCGAAGGCCGGGTCACCGTCAACGGCAATGCGCTGACAACGCCTGCGTGTGTCGTTGGGCCGAAGGATGTCGTGAGCGTCGATGGCAACCTGATTTCAGGCCCGAGCGAGGTGCGCCTGTGGACGCATCACAAGCCGCGGGGCCGCGTCACCACGCATCGCGATCCCGAAGGCCGGCCGACGCTGTTCGAGTGCTTGCCGCCAGGATTGCCGCGCGTCGTCTCGGTTGGCCGGCTCGACTACAACACCGAGGGGCTCATTTTGCTGACGACCTCGGGCGCGCTCGCCCGGCACCTGGAGCTGCCCGCGACCGGCTGGCTCCGCCGCTATCGCGCCCGCGCCAAGGGCCGCGTGACCCAAGACGATCTGAACCGCCTCTCCAAAGGCATCGAGGTCGAGGGTGCGCGCTACGGGCCGATCGAGGCCACCCTCGACAGCGTCAAGGGCGCCAACTGCTGGCTCACCATTGGTATCCGCGAGGGCAAGAACCGTGAGGTCAAGCGCGTGCTCAACCACCTCGGCCTCGATGTGAGCCGGCTCATCCGCGTGTCCTATGGGCCATTCCAGCTCGGCAATCTGCCGGAGGGCGAGGTCGAGGAGATCGGCCGCAAGATCATCGCGGAGCAGTTGCCGAGGGATGTCTCGGTGAGCCTGGGGCTTGCGAACCCCGGATCGCGGCGGCCGCGCGCGTAGGCCGGCCGGCGGCCGCCCGCTCTTGGCCGCACTCGCAAGCGTCCCGTTCGCGGATGGCCGGGCGACCGGCGGCCGCCCCTTCAATCAATCGGCCGGCGGCCGCTTCACCCGAACGTCATGATCACCGCGTCGACGGCGAGGCTATCGCCGGGTTTGGCACGGATCTCCTTGACGGTGCCGTCGCGCTCGGCGCGCAGCACATTCTCCATTTTCATGGCTTCGACCACGCAGAGCGTGTCACCCGCCTTGATCTCCTGACCAACGGCGACGGCGAGCGACTTGACGAGACCCGGCATCGGGCAGAGCAGCAGCTTCGACGTGTCGGGCGGCAATTTGACGGGCATGAGCTTGGCAAGCTCGGCCTCGCGCGGCGTCAGCACGCGGACATCCGCGACATGGCCACGGAACGAGAGCCCGACGCCGTTGAGGATCGGCCTCACCTGCACGGCGACGGTCTCGCCGCCGACCTCGCCCCGCCAGACCGGCTCGCCCGGCCACCAATCGGAGAGGGTTGCGATCTGCCGGCGCACGCCGCCGGCCTCGTCGAAGAAGGCGATCGAGACGGGGCCCGTCACATCACCCTCGACGCGGAGCTTCTCGGCCACTCCCGCGACCGAGACGACGCGGGTCTCCGAGAATTTCACATTCTGCCCGTGCATCTGATGCGTGATCTGGCGGCGCCGCGCATTCGAGAGATGGTCGATTGCCGCGGCCACAGCCACCAGCGTGTCGCGGATGCGGCCCTTGGGCTCCGGCGTCTTGAAACCGTCCGGAAACTCCTCGACTATGAAGCCGGTCGACAGCTCCCCCTTGCGCCAGCGCGGATGTTGCATCAGCGTGGTCAGGAACGGGATGTTGTGCTGGATGCCGGAGATGGCAAAGGCGTCCAGCGCTTCCGATTGCGCCTCGATCGCGGCCTCACGGGTGGCGGCATGCGTCACCAGCTTGGCGATCATCGGATCGTAGTACATCGAGATCTCGCCACCTTCGTAGACGCCGGTGTCGTTCCTGACCGTCACGCCGTCACGGATGCCCTCTGCAGGCGGGCGGTAGCGCACGAGCCGGCCGATCGAGGGCAGGAAGTTGCGGAACGGATCCTCGGCATAGATGCGGCTCTCGACCGCCCAACCCTTGAGCTTCACGTCGGCCTGCTTCATACCGAGCCGCTCGCCGGCAGCGACCCGGATCATCTGCTCGACGAGGTCGATACCGGTGACGAGCTCGGTCACGGGGTGCTCGACCTGCAGGCGCGTGTTCATTTCGAGGAAGAAGAAGCTCTTGTCCTGGCCCGCGACGAACTCGACGGTGCCGGCGGAATCGTAGCCAACGGCTTTCGAAAGTGCGACCGCCTGCTCGCCCATGGCGCGGCGCGTCTTCTCGTCGAGCAGCGGCGAGGGCGCCTCCTCGATGACCTTCTGGTTGCGGCGCTGGATCGAGCACTCCCGCTCGCCCAGATAGATGACGTTGCCGTGCTTGTCGCCCAGCACCTGGATCTCGATGTGGCGCGAATTGACGATGAGTTTCTCGATGAAGATGCGATCGTCGCCGAAGCTCGCCTTCGCCTCCGAGCGGGCGAGGCCGAAGCCCTCCTCGCACTCTTTGTCCGAGGTGGCGATGCGCATGCCCTTGCCGCCGCCACCCGCCGACGCTTTGATCATGACGGGATAGCCGATCTCGCGGGCGATCCTCACCGCCTCTTTCGTATCGCCGATCTCTCCCAGGTGACCCGGCACCGTCGACACCTTGGCGCGGGCGGCGGCCTTCTTGCTCTCGATCTTGTCGCCCATGGCGGCGATCGCCTTGGGGTTGGGACCGATGAAGACGATGCCGGCCTTCTCGAGCGCGATGGCAAAGGCCTCGCGCTCGGAGAGGAAGCCGTAGCCGGGATGAACAGCTTCGGCGCCGGTTGCCTTGCAGGCGGCCACGATCTTGTCGATGACGAGATAGCTCTCAGCCGCCGGTGCCGGCCCGATGGCGACCGACTCGTCCGCCATCTCGACATGCAGCGCGTCCCGGTCGGCGTCCGAATAGACCGCGACGGTCGCAATTCCCATCTTGCGGGCCGTCTTGATGATGCGGCAAGCGATCTCGCCGCGATTGGCGATCAGGATCTTCTTGAACATGTTAGTACCCACAATTACTAAAGGACGACACGTCTGATCGCGGGTCCGCGCGGCGATCCGGCAGGAGCGAAGCGAAGAGCGCAGCGGGGCTGCGGTCGAGCTTCGCGACGAACCGGTCGCCCGTGGGCTGCGACCTGAAAGGCGAACGAGGACGGGCGCTGGCGGCGTCGGCGCGCTTGTCCGTAGTCCCAGCTACGCCCATCGCGCACCGCTCGTCCCGCCGGAGGCGGGCAAGAAAAGAATGGGCCAGCGCCCGTCCTCGTTCGTCATACGTGCCGTCCTTTAGTGATTGTGGGTACTTAGGAATTCCCTCGAGCCCGTGAATCTCTGGCTCTATGTACCTGACGCGTTTTAGACCGGCTGCCCGCTCGCGTAAACTTGGCAAATCGGTTCCAGAGTCTTATCTGAAGTCTAGACCGTCTTCCGATCCTTCGGAATCGGAAGACGGTCTAGGATATTGGCTTTGAGCACTTTCTTTCGACCAACCGGTATCCACTTGGTCGGAAAGTGCTCTGGCCTCGAGAGGACCCCCATGCAGGAAACCGTCGACCGCCGCGCGATGGCGCAAAACGACCGCCGCAATGTCGCCCCGGCCATGCTCGAGGAGCTCGACGATTGGTTAATGGCGCAGGCGCTCGCCGATGAAGATATCGAGCCCATTGTCTATGGCTGTTGCGAGCGGTTGCAGGCGGCGGGCGTGCCGCTCATCCGCGGCTACTTCGCCTTCTCCGTGTTGCATCCGCTGCATTCGGCGCTCGGCATCACCTGGATGCGCGGCGAAGGCTCCTCCCTCGCCGACTATCCGCACGTGCCCGGAGGCGTCAATCCCCGGTTCGTGACTAGCCCGCACCACTACATGATCCAGCGCGGGCTCGACACGATGCGCATCCACCTCGACTGCAATCAGCGGCAATACAGCTTCCCGGTCCTCGATGAACTCATGAAGGAAGGTGTCACCGACTACCTGGCCTTCAGAGTCGCGTTCGAGACCGGAAGGAACCGCGGGATGTTGGGCTCCTGGGCCTCCGATCACAGCGCGGGTTTTTCCGACAACGATATCGCCGTGCTGCTGCACGTTCAGCGGTCGCTGGCGGTCGCCGCCAAGATGGCGATCAAGAACCAGCTGATGCGCAACGTGGTGAAGACCTACCTCGGCAAGCACGCCAGCAAGCGGGTCTTGAACGGGCAGATCAAGCGCGGCGACGGCGAGACCATCAAGGCCGCCATCTGGTACGCCGACTTGCGCAACTCGACCGTCATGGCCGACACGCTGCCGCGGCAGGAGTACATCGACACGCTCAACACCTTCTTCGATGCGACCGGCGGATCCGTCACCCAGAACGGCGGTCAGATCCTCAGCTTCATCGGCGATGCGATCCTGGCGATCTTCCCGGTGGACGAGAAGGGCAGCACGCCGGAGTTCGTCTGCGAGCGGGCGCTCGAGGCGGCGTCACTCGCGCGCTCGAAAGTGCACGAGATGAACGTCGCGCGCGGCATGGCCGGCAAGTCGCCGCTCGACTTCGGCGTCGGCCTGCATCTGGGCGAGGTCACCTACGGCAATGTCGGCATTCCCTCGCGCCTGACGTTTTCGGTGTTCGGCGCGGCCGTCAACGAGGTCGCACGGCTGGACGGCTTGACGAAGGACTTGGGCGAACCGGTCCTGGCGACGAAGGCTTTCGCGGATGCCATTACACACGAGTGGCGGCCGCTCGGTCAGCACTCGATGAAGGGCGTCGGGCGCAAGATGAAAGTCTTCGCGCCTGGCGTCTCGAGCATCAAGCGGCCGGTCTTCGCGGTTGCAGCGGCAGACGTGGAGAACGACTAGAAATAAGAGGCTCAAAGCCAGCGAACCAGAGCGCCGAGCAGAGTCCATCGGATCGAACAGCGCACGAGATCTCCGATCTTATGCCAAACCGCAGAATGTTCGAGCTGGCCGATGGCCCTGAAGGGGCCATGGACAGCCCCCATGACCGACGCGTTCCTCCAAGCCCCGCCGCAACTCGCCAACCAATACGCCGCCGACGCATTACTGCGCAGCTACCTGCGGCGCAGCGTCGATCCCGACGTGCTGCGCGCGATCGAGCCGTCGCTACAAGAAATGGGCGAGCTCGCCGGCGGCCCTCTCTTCGAGCTCGCGCGTGCGAATCGCCTGAACGAG
>JANNSX010000317.1:0-15873 GCA_031403155.1 Hyphomicrobiaceae bacterium | reverse complement strand
TCACATAATTCAGACGAACGATAACATCGATGCAGCGAGAGGCGTGCTTGGCGGGCATCGGACCTGCCGCCGCCCCTCACCCTCCCCTCTCCCCGCGGCGCTTCGCTTGCGGGGAGAGGAAGACTGGCACCGTGCTCGCCTGACGGCAGACGTGCGATTGGTCAGCCATCTTGACGAACAGATTCGTGGTGAAGGCGGATGGACGGGCGACCGCCGGTCCACGTCGCCCCTACAATTGAAACGCCTATCCTTTCGCCTTCACCGCCGCGAGCACGGCCTCGACGGCCGCGTCCGCCTTCGTGCCGTCCGGACCACCGGCCTGCGCCATGTCGGGGCGGCCGCCGCCGCCTTTGCCGCCGATGGCTTCGGCGGCGACGCGCACGAGATCGACCGCGTTGAACTTTCCTGTAAGGTCATCGGTAACGCCGACGGCAATGCCCGCGCGGCCGTCCTCCGAAACTCCGACAATGGCGACAATGCCAGAGCCGAGCTGCTTCTTGCCGTCGTCGACGAGGCCGAGAAGGTCCTTGGAGGGAATGCCCTTGATCGCGCGCGCCATCACCTTGGTGCCGTTGATTTCAGAGATACCAGACTCGCTGGGTGCGCCCCCGCCGCCACCCATCGCCGCCTGACGGCGCGCGTCGGCGAGCTGGCGCTCCAGCTGCTTCTTCTCCTCCATCAGCGTCTCGATGCGGCCGACGAGGTCGTCGGGCCGCGCGCGCAGCAAACTTGAAATGGCGCGAACGCGCTCGTCCTGCTCGGCGAGATGCAGCCTCGCACCTTCCGCCGTCAGCGCCTCGATGCGGCGGACGCCGGCCGCCACCGCGCTCTCGCTCAACACGCGCACGAGGCCGATATCCCCCGTGCGGCGAACATGCGTGCCGCCGCACAGCTCGACCGAATAAGCCTTGCCCGCCCTCTCGCGGCCAAGCGCGGTGCCCATGCGCACGACGCGGACCTCCTCGCCGTATTTCTCGCCGAACAGCGCCATGGCGCCGGATTTCATCGCCTCCTCGCGGTCCATCAGCAGCGTCTCGACGGGCGCATTCTGCAGGATGATGGCGTTGGCCATGCTCTCGACGGCGGCGACCTCCTCGGCCGACATCGGCTTTTGATGCGAGAAGTCGAAGCGCAGGCGCTCGGGCGCGACGAGTGAGCCCTTCTGCGCCACATGCGGCCCGAGAATTTCGCGTAAACCCTCGTGCAGGAGGTGGGTCGCCGAGTGGTTGGCCCGCGTCGCCGTGCGGCGGGTGCCATCCACCTCGAGCGATGCCGGATCGCCGACAGCGATCGGCCCCGTCTCGACCTTGCCGAGATGCACGAAGAGATCGCCCGCCTTCCTTTCGGTCTCGGTGACGCGGAAGAGGACCGACTTGCCGGCGCGGATCACGCCCTGATCGCACGCCTGGCCGCCGCTCTCGCCATAGAACGGCGTCTGGTTGACGACGATGGCGCCTTCCTCGCCGGCGGCAAGGCTCGTGACTTCCCTGCCGTCCTTGACGATGGCGCGGATTTCGCCTTCCGCCGTCTCGGTGTCGTAGCCGAGGAATTCGGTTGCGCCGAGTTTTTCGCGCAGTCCGAACCAGATCGTCTCGGTCGCGGCTTCGCCCGAGCCCGACCAGGCCTTGCGGGCCTCGGCCTTCTGACGCTCCATGGCGGTATCGAAGCCGGCCTTGTCGACGCCGACGCCGCGCGGTCGCAACGCATCCTCGGTCAGGTCGTAGGGGAAGCCATAGGTGTCGTAGAGCTTGAAGGCGACATCGCCGGCGAGCTTGTCGCCCTCTTTCAACGTTTCCGATGCGTCCGCGAGTAACCGCAGTCCCTTGTCGAGGGTCTTTTTGAAGCGAGTCTCTTCAAGCTTCAGCGTCTCACGAACGAGCGGTTCAGCCCGCTTAAGTTCAGGGTATGCGTCGCCCATCTCGTGGACGAGAGCTGGCACCAAATGGTGCATCAAAGGCTCCAAGCAGCCGATTTGATGCGCATAGCGCATCGCCCGTCTCATGATGCGACGAAGCACATATCCGCGTCCTTCGTTGGAAGGCATAACACCATCCGCGATCAGGAAGCTGCTGCAGCGAAGATGGTCGGCAATAACCCGGTAAGCGACTTTCAAACTGCCCGTGCGATAGACGCTTTCCAACAATCGCCGTTCGGCTTTGGGGACTTCGTCCGAAGGCGCACCCAGCTTGATGCTTTCCTCGCGAATCTTACGAATTAGATTCTTGAACAGGTCGATCTCGTAATTGTCGTGCTGGCCCTGGAGGACGGCGGCGATGCGCTCGAGGCCCATGCCCGTGTCGATCGAGGGGCGCGGCAGCTCGATGCGATCGCCCGGACCCCGCTCCTCGTACTGCATGAAGACGAGGTTCCAGATCTCGATGAAGCGATCACCGTCGGCATCCGCGCTGCCGGGAGGGCCGCCGGGAATTTTGTCGCCGTGGTCGAAGAAGATTTCCGAGCAGGGACCGCAGGGGCCGGTGTCGCCCATGCGCCAGAAATTGTCCGAGGTCGGGATGCGGATGATCCGGCTCTCCGGTAGCCCCGCGACCTTCTTCCAGATCTTGGCCGCCTGATCGTCCTCGGAATAGACGGTGACGAGGAGGCGCTTGGCGTCGAGGCCATACTCCTTGGTGATCAGGTTCCAGGCAAAGGGAATGGCGTCATCCTTGAAGTAGTCGCCGAAGGAGAAGTTGCCGAGCATCTCGAAGAAGGTGTGATGGCGGGCGGTGTAGCCGACATTGTCGAGATCGTTGTGCTTGCCGCCGGCGCGCACGCATTTCTGCGCGGTGGCGGCGCGCTTGTAGGGGCGGCTCTCGATGCCGGTGAAGACGTTCTTGAACTGCACCATGCCGGAGTTGGCGAACATCAGCGTCGGATCGTTCCGGGGCACCAAGGGGCTCGAGGCGACGATCTCGTGGCCGTTCTTCTGAAAGAACGACAGGAAGGCGGAGCGGATCTCGTTGACGCCGGTCATGGGGTGCTCACGATTGTCGTCGTCGGGTGGCTCGGCCTTCGGAGGAGCGGCGGGCCGTCATCGGGCCAGCATAAGGGCCGCCAATAACCGCTCGCAACGGCCTGCATCAAACGATGCCATGCCGAAAAAACCGAAAGCGCCCCGACGCTCGAGCGTTAAGGCGCTTCCTCTTAGGCGAGGGGGGTATTCCTGTCCAGAACCGAGGGGAACGAGCGCCTTTCCGCTTGCCTCGCCTATCCCCGCCCCTTGCCTCGCCCCTTCTTCGCCACCACCACTTCGCCGGTCTCGGCGTCGACCTCCTCGTCGGGCGCTGTGCCTTCGGCGTCCGTCTCGGGCGTCACCAGCAGCTTATCCGTCAGGCCGCCGGCGTTCTGGCGGATCGCCTTCTCGATCTCGGCGGCAACCTTCGGGTTCGCCTTGAGGAACGCCTTGGCATTCTCCCGGCCCTGACCGATGCGCTCGCCATTGTAGGAGATCCAGGAGCCCGATTTCTCGACGATGCCGGCCTTGGTGCCCAAGTCGACGAGCTCGCCGGTCTTGGAGATGCCCTCGCCGTACATGATGTCGAACTCGACCTGCTTGAAAGGCGGGGCGACCTTGTTCTTGACCACCTTGACGCGGGTCTGATTGCCGACGGCCTCCTCGCGCTCCTTGATCTGGCCGATGCGGCGGATGTCGAGGCGCACGGAGGCGTAGAATTTCAAGGCGTTGCCGCCCGTCGTCGTCTCGGGATTGCCGAACATGACGCCGATCTTCATGCGGATCTGGTTGATGAAGATCACCATGGTCTTCGACTTGGAGATCGAGCCGGTGAGCTTCCTGAGCGCCTGGCTCATGAGACGGGCCTGGAGGCCCGGCAGGCTATCCCCCATCTCGCCCTCGAGCTCGGCCTTGGGGGTCAATGCGGCAACCGAATCGATCACCAGCACGTCGACCGCGCCCGAGCGGACCAGCGTGTCCGTGATCTCGAGGGCCTGCTCGCCGGTATCGGGCTGGGAAATCAGGAGATCCTCGACCTTGACGCCGAGTTTCCTCGCATAGACCGGATCGAGGGCATGCTCGGCATCGACGAAGGCGCAGATGCCGCCGAGCTTTTGCGCCTCGGCAATGACCGACAGCGCCAGCGTCGTCTTGCCCGAGCTTTCCGGACCATAAATCTCGACAATGCGCCCGCGCGGCAGGCCGCCGATGCCGAGTGCGATATCGAGGCTCAACGACCCGGACGGGATCGACTCGACATCGATCGCCTTGTCGTTCTGGCCAAGGCGCATGATCGAGCCCTTGCCGAAATTCTTCTCGATCTGGGCAAGTGCTGCTTCGAGCGCCTTCTGCTTGTCCATGCCACCCCCCTCGACGAGCCTAAGCGCTGTCTTTTCCACCGGATTTCTCCTTATTCCACGAATCGGGGGCGTTAACGAGTCCCCAGCCCAACCGCTATTGTACATGTTTTGTTCTCGTCCGCAATTGAAAAGAACGAAAGCGGATCGAGAAAGAGAGATTAAATGCGAAAAGGCCTGCCGAGGGGGATCGGCAGGCCTCCAGGAGCGCCGGCAATTCGGGGGAGGAAGGGCCGGCGTCGCTTGCTGTCGAAGCCAGACCTACAGGTTGCAACCCTTGGCCTGCTCGATCGACTTGATCATAGTCACATTGGCGCGCTCGTACCGGTTGAGGATCGAGTAGCTGCCGGAGGTGCAGTTGTCGTTGCCGAAGGCGGAGATGGCACGATCGGTTTTGAAGCAGTAGCCGGCCTCGGCGAAGATCTGGTTGCGGAAGTACCAGAGGTCGTCGCAGGCGAAATGCTTGAAGTGCTTCTTGTTGAGGTAGTAGCCGTGGGCATCGGCCACCGGATCGCCGGCCTGGGCGAGCGAGGCGCCACCGGCCAGAGCCGCGGCGGCGAGGAGCGTTGAGGCGAGGATCCTGTTCAGCGTGAGCATGTGCGTGTCTCCCGTTTTTTCTTGTTCGCATGTCCTTGCGATGGGAGAGATTTGTGAGCGCACCCCTACATAATCAAGCCACGCGTTTGTTCATCTGCGGTGCTCTGAATGGGTGTTCAGGAAGGGACCGAATTATCAACGCCTCAACGCATTGATCCCGGCCACAACCATTGCACCGCCGAGAGTGACCCCTATCCACTGCGCACCGATTGAGGCCGCGTACGCAATTACTCCGAGGCAGCCGGCGGCAAAGAGGAGCGCGGTGATACGCCCAAATACTTTGTCCCAAAACGGAAGCGTCTGAGCCCTCGTTTCCATTGCTTGACGATGGCGTGTTTCACTCTCCCACTGAGCAATCACGCGGTTTGGGGCCATCCTTGATAATCGAGCGATAGGCTTCAAGTACATCCGGCGGCGGCAGAGGTCCGCCCCAAACCTGAAACTCCGTATGCGTCGTTACGCTAACGGGTGGTTCTGCTGGCGGCTGTTGTTTGTTCGACAAGTTTGCCGTCCCCCTCGGCTTCTGCCAGCACCTTCCTGGCCGCGGCCCGAAAATCCACGCCTAATGCCGACCAATCGCTGTACAGCGCCGCAGCCACATCCTCATGAGGATATCCTGTCAGATCGAGGTGTTCACCTTCTCCGAAACAGGACAAATCAATGAGCGCCATTCTAACTGCCTCGACAAAACCGCCTGATGGGAGCGGTATCTTATCTTGAACTTGTACATACTTCTTCGTCATGAAATCAAAGCCAATTCGATACTCGTCAGCGTCCCAGAAATCTAGCGACTTGGTGATCCTAGTCGATTCCATCTCGTGCCCCCCCAATCTGAAAGGCAGCATTGCTAACAAGCTTAGCCGCTGCCGTGCCTTCAGACAACGCCGCCCGCGTAAGCCACGGTCATAATCGAATCGCGGCCCTAGCTTGGCTGATATAGGTACCGCCCGCCCCATCGAAAAGTGTGACGAACTCTACCCATCCATCGCATCCTTCACCGCCGCCACCAGATCCTTGAGCTGGAAAGGCTTGGCGAGAAACGAGAACTCCTCGTTGTCCGAGAGCGATTTCAAGGCATCCTCGGCGTAGCCCGAGATGAAGATGATCTTGAGGTCGGGGAACTGCTTGCGCAGCTCCTTCAGCAGCGTCGGCCCATCCATCTCCGGCATGACGACATCTGACAGCACGAGGTCGATCGCCCCGGAATGGCCGGCGATCACCTCGAGGGCTTCGACGCCGCTCCCGGCTTCCAGCACCTGATAGCCCTGGCGGGTCAGGGCCCTGACCGCAAAGCGCCTGACGGCCTCCTCGTCCTCGACCAGGAGAACGGTGCCGGTGCCGGTCAGGTCCTTGGCGCGCTCCTTCTTTTCGACCTTGGCGATCTGGGGAACCGCGGCGTCGGCGCGATGGCGCGGCAGGTAGATGCGGAAAGTCGTGCCCTTGCCCAGGATCGAGTCGCAGAAGATCGAGCCGCCCGTCTGCTTGACGATACCATAGACGGTGGAGAGGCCGAGGCCGGTGCCCTTGCCGACCTCCTTGGTCGAGAAGAAGGGCTCGAACATCTTCTCCATGACCTCGCGCGTCATGCCGGTGCCGGTGTCCACCACCTCGCAGACGACATAGTCGCCGGGCTCGACCGTATCGCCCTTCAAGCGCGCGACCTCGGCCGCCGGTAGATTGCTGGTGCGGATCGTGAGCTTGCCGCCATCGGTCATGGCATCGCGCGCGTTGACGGCGAGATTGATGATGACCTGCTCGAACTGCGTGACGTCGGCCTTGACCTCCCAGAGATCGCGGCCGTGCGTCACCTTGAGCTTCACCTTCTCGCCCAATATCCGCGACAGGAAGATCGACAGATCCGAGATGACGTCGGAGAGCGAGAGCACTTCCGGGCGCAAGGTCTGCCGGCGCGAGAAGGCCAAGAGCTGGCGCACGAGACTCGCCGCGCGATTGGCGTTCTGCTTGATAGCGACGATATCGCGGAAGGCTGGATCGGTCGGGCGATGGTTGGCGAGCAGCAGGTCCGAGAAGCCGATGATCACCGTCAGCACGTTGTTGAAATCATGCGCGATGCCGCCGGCGAGCTGGCCGACCGCCTGCATCTTCTGGCTCTGGGCGAACTGCAGCTCGAGCTCGCGCTCCTTCGTCGTATCGATGGCGTAGAGCACGGCGGCGTCGCTGTCGCCGGCCCGCTGACCGAGGGGGCTCAAGTAGAGCCGCCCCGTGCGCGTGCCGTCGGCGCCGAAGCCGATCTCGATCGGCAGCATGGCCTCACCGCCGCCGAAGAGCTTGGCGAGCGCCTCGCGGACCGCTCCCTGACTCTCCTGCTTGACGAGGTCGACGATGCTGCCACCGCGCATCGGCTCGTTGCGACCGAGAAACATGCGGGCGGAGGCCGCATTCGCGCTGGTGATGGCACCGTCGCGCTCGACGATCGCGATGGCGATGGGGGCCGCGTGGAAGAAGCGGGCGAACAGCTTTTCGACCGGCTCGCTCTCGACGTTTGTGACGGCGGTCGAGGCCGGCCGGTCGCCGCTGTCGGGGACAACCAGGCCAATGACGACATCCTCGCTACCGGGCATCGGCCGCTCGATGACGCGGACGGCGATTTTCGTACCGTCGCGGCGCTGCAGGTCGAAGGGCTGGCCGACGGCCTCGCCCTGCCTGAGACCACGGGTCTGCTGGGCCGCGCGCTCGGGCCGCGCCTCGAGGCCGATGGCGGCAAGGCCATTGCCCCGGGGCAGCGCCTCAGCGCGCGCCATGCCAGTCCAATCGGCGAGCATCGCGTTGACATGCACGACCTCACCCTGCTGCAGCGTGAAGACGCCGGCCGGCAAATCGTCGAGCGCGGCCAACGCATTTGCCTTGGCCGGAAGGGCCGCGGCGGCCGCCGGCTCCTGGGCGGCGTCGGCGACGCGCCAGACGACATGCCGCGCGCTTCCCGGCACTTGGACATGCGAAACGGTGATCCTGAGCGTGGCACCGGCGACACTCGCCTCACGGGCTGGAAGGATGACGGACTCCTCCCACTCGTAGCCCCGCTCGGCCGCGCGCATCAGGCGGAACAGCGGCTCGGCCGTTCCCGGCGCTTCGGCCAGCACCTCCTCGAGGCTGCGGCTGCCACCATTGAGCGGCAGGCCGAGGAGCCGCGCGAAGGCCTGGTTGGCATAGACCGGCCGGCCATCGGCTGTGCGGATCTGCACGCCGTCACCGAGCTGGTCGGTGAAGGCTGCGAGCACAGGGGCGACCGGGCGCGCCATCTCCAGGCGATAAAGGCCCGCCGAGACGGCGAAGAGGAAGAAGACGCCGGTCGCGGCGAGCCCTGCGAGAATGAGAAGGATGGCGGGTTCGCCGGCCTCTCGGGAGAGCATGGCGAGCGCCGCAAGGGCGATAGCCGCGGCGACGGAGAATACGACGACAAAACTCGACAGGCCCTCACGTTGGGCCTGCCGGTCTACGGGTACCGGACTGGACAAATGCGCCTCTATCTTACTCATGCAACGCAACTTAACTGATTCGATGGCCCAGATAGGGCCACGGTCCAGGTCCACCGTCCCGGTCCGCTGCGGAGGAGAATGAAACCTTAGGGTTAAGGCGGAGTGAAATCGCCGCGGCGGATGGGAAATCAATTGCTTGGGCGGAGCCGGGCTACTGGTCTAAACTAGGCTTGAGCCCGAATCGGTTGCAAAGTCCGGGGCGTCACGGCCTGGAGCGCGTCATGCTGGAATGGATTGCGGGAATTCTGATCGTCATCGCGCTGCTGGGCCTCGGATTCTGGCTGCTGCGCGGCTATCTCTCGGGCAATCCGGTCACCGAGGCGATTTTCGGGGCCAAGGCCGAGAAGCGCATCGGGGTCAGCGAGGTCGTGACCATCGACGGCCGGCGCAAGCTCATGCTCATCTATCGCGACGGCGTCGAGCATCTCGTCATGACGGGCGGCCCGATCGACGTGGTCATCGAACAGAACATCCAGCCGCAACGCCGGCCGGCCTATGAGGCAAGGCCTACCGCAGCGGCCTCGACCAGCGAGACCAGCGAGATTGGCGGCGGCTTCGGCCGGGCACGCCAGCGCCCGCCCCAGCCCACACTCGAGAGCTGAAACGGGCGTTCGAGTCCGTCGTGATGGCGCCGTTACCGGTCAGATCACCAGGAAGTCGCCGACGCTGACGAGGCCGCCGCCGGCAAGGCTCGCGACCAGCACGAGACCGTGTGTTGCGGCAACGCCGTCGGCGTCGAAATAGAGATAGAGATTGCCGCCCGAGAGCGACTGCAGGAATTGCGGACCCGCGCCGTCGAGCAGCGTCACCAGCTCCGAAGGATCGAGCGCGCTGCCGATGCCAAACTCAGCCCCATTGATGACCAGTGTGTCGCGGTCGGCCAGCGTCGCATTCGTCGCATCGAAGCCGGTGATGTAGTCGGCGCCCCGGCCGCGCTGAAGCTGGAACTCGTCCGCGCTATCGGCAGCGGCAATGAGCTGATCGTTGCCGAAGCCGCCGATCAACCGCTCGCCGTCGGCCTGATTGGCGATCAGCGTGTCGTCGCCCGCCCAACCGTCGATGGTCTCTGGCGCGCCAGAGGCGCTGGCGGTAATGACATCGTTGAGGGCCGAGCCGATGACCTTTTGAATGTTCGAGAAGGTGTCGCCGAAGGCCGCGCCGCCGGTCGTTGCCGTTTCGAGCAGGAGAAAGACCCCGCCGGCCGCATCCGAGTAGTCGAGCGTGTTGTATCCGGTGCCACCGTTGATGGTGTCGGAGCCCGCGCCTGGCCTCAAAATATCGTCGCCCGCTCCGCCCAGAAGCTGATCGTTGCCGGCGCCGCCAGCCATGAGATCGTCGTTCTCGCCGCCGAGCAACTGATCATTGCCGATGCCGCCATCCAGCACGTCGTTTCCGGCGAGTCCCGAGATCGTGTCGTTGCCGCCGAAACCCGCGAGAACGTTGCCTGCGGCCGAACCCGTCAGCGAGTCGGCCTGATTGCTACCGTTGACACTCTCGATCGAGGAGAGCTGATCGCCCGCGGCGTCGCCGCCACTGGTCGCGCCCGTGGTCAGATTGACGGAAACCGCCTGCTTCGAACGTACGTAGACGGCCGTATCGTAGCCAGCGCCGCCGTAGAGACGGTCGCCGCTCTCGCCGCCGTCGAGACTGTCGTTACCAGCTTCGCCAATCAGCCGGTCTGTCCCCAAGCCGCCGAACAGCTTGTCGTTGCCGTCGCCACCCGCGAGCACGTCGTCGCCGGCCTGACCGTAGAGATAATCACTGCCAGCCTCGCCCGAAAGCCTATCGTCACCGCCCAGACCGGAGACGATATCGTTGCCCGACCTCGCGGAAATGATGTCGCCGGCGCTGGTGCCTGCGAGCCTGTCGCGCAGCTTGCTGCCGCTGAGAATTGCCATGAAAGTCCCCACTCAACACTACCCGTACCTGGCGGGCATGCTGGCAGGAGTTGGTAAACGTGGCGTTGACGGGGTTGCCGGACTGGGTCAGACGGGCTTGGCGGCCCGGCCGGAGCTTATTCCGCGCGCTCGTCGCGATAGACGCGCTCGCGCCGCTCGTGGCGTTCCTGGGCCTCGAGCGACAGGGTGGCGATCGGACGGGCATCCAGACGTTTCAAGCCGATCGGTTCGCCGGTCTCCTCGCAATAGCCGTAAGAACCATCCTCGATCCGCAGCAAGGCCAGGTCGATCTTGGCGATAAGCTTGCGCTGCCGGTCGCGGGCTCTCAGCTCGATGGCGCGGTCGGTTTCCGAGGTGGCGCGATCGGCAAGGTCGGCGTGCTGGCTCGTATCCTCGTGGAGATGCGCGAGCGTGCTGCGGCCCTCGCGGAGGATTTCCTCCTTCCACGCCACGAGCTTCTGGCGGAAATAGGTCCGCTGCAACTCGTTCATGAACGGCTCCCTTTCCGTTGGCCTATAGCTGGCGGGGAGCGCGATCTCGGTCTTCAGCGCTAGCCTCATCACCGGCTTCCCATTCGTGCCGCCATTCTTGGCGGCTTTCGTAGGTGCCGATTTGGGTGACGCTGAGGCAGGCGGCAGTTTTGCGAGAATTGGCTTTGGAGGCACCTGCATCGTCGGCTTTGCGGGCTTCGCGGCAGGCAGTGGTGCCGGTTTGACCGGCTTGGCGGGCGCAGTCTTGGCTTGCTTGGCCGGAGTGACGCTCTTGGCACTCTTTTTGGGCGCCGTGGGCTTGGCCTTGGCGGCGGTGGGCTTAGCGGGCTTGCCTCTGGCCAAAATAGCCCGCGCATGCGAGCCATTCGCCTTTTTCTTCGCCTTTACAGGCGTCTTTGGCCTTCGGCTCATTGGTTTCAACCCACCAGCAGTGTTGAGGCGGACGGCACTCGGCAGCGCTTGCCGACTCTCTTTCCAGGCGCACGAACTGCCCCCGGCGAATCGCGCCCTGTATGATTCCGGCCCCCTCACCTGTCAAGACGGATCGGGCAGATCGGTTGACGGCGCACGGTGGCCGGCCGGTAGCACCATCGTCACGGACCCAGCAAAATGGAGTTTATTGCTACCGTAAATTGTCTTTCATCATGAATGGCAACTTAAACGTGTATAAATGTTTGCCAGGCATGCTCCTCCCATCGGCGCCCATTGGTGCCGGAGAAGACCGATAAGCAGGACCGGCCAATCGATGACGAAAACCACCCCCATCCTGAAGCGGCCCTGCACCCCGCTACGCCTCTCCCCGGCAGCGGATACGAAGCCGCGATGCATGGGTTTGCGACCCCTATGCGACGCACCCCTAGAAAGAGCCGTAACAGCCAGCAAAGGAGCCCAATGACGACTGAAAACAGGGCGATCGGCGACCACGATCGCTCGTGAAAAAAGTGATGCCGAGGACTGGATCGACCAGCCCGCCGGATTGAAAAGGGTCTCCCCACCCACCGAGCCTCAGGTGCCCCACTCCCCTCCGCCACCCGCACCCTGGCTCGCCGGCGAACCGCCCTTAGGCATCCTTTGACGCCGCCCACTCGGCGTCCAGCGCCGTCCCGATTGCCTCCCGGGACGGCGCTTTGCGTTTTCCAGCGCACTCTCGACAGCCCTCGCCCTTTCGGGAAGAAAGGTGCTCCAGCGAGGAAGGCCCGAGCGCATGAAGTTCCAAGGCACCAAAACCTACGTCGCGACCGATGATCTGAAGATCGCGGTCAACGCCGCCGTGACGCTCGAGCGGCCGCTCCTCATCAAGGGCGAGCCCGGCACCGGCAAGACGGTGCTGGCGGCGGAGGTTGCCCGGGCACTCGGTGCACCCCTTCTCGAGTGGCACATCAAATCGACGACGAAGGCAGCGCAAGGGCTCTATGAGTATGACGCGGTGGCGCGCTTGCGCGACAGCCAGCTCGGCGACCCCAAGGTCAAGGACATCAAGAACTACATCCGCAGGGGCAAGCTGTGGGAGGCCTTCACGGCCGCCGAGCGTCCCGTGCTGCTGATCGACGAGATCGACAAGGCCGACATCGAGTTCCCGAACGATCTGCTGCAAGAGCTCGATCGCATGGAGTTCTTCGTCTATGAGACGGGCGAGACGATCAAGGCGACCGCCCGCCCAGTCGTGCTCATCACCTCCAACAACGAGAAGGAGCTGCCGGACGCCTTCCTGCGCCGCTGCTTCTTCCACAACATCAAGTTCCCGGACCCTGAAACGATGCGGGCGATCGTGGACGTGCATTTCCCGGGATTGAAGGGCCGACTCGTCAAGGAGGCGTTGGGGCTCTTCTACGAGCTGCGCGAGGTGCCGGGCTTGAAGAAGAAGCCATCCACCTCCGAGCTGCTCGACTGGATCAAGCTGCTCTTGTCCGAGGATATCTCGCCGGAGACGCTGAAGGAAACCGATCCGCGGAAACTCATTCCGCCGCTCGCGGGTGCCTTGCTCAAGAGCGAGCAGGATGTGCATCTGCTCGAGCGGCTGGCGTTCATGACGCGGCGGGGGGAGTGAACGGCGAGAGCCGCATCGCGTCAATGATCGCCGCTGGCTCCATCGATGGCCAAAGCGTGGCCGCCACATGAACTCCTGATGAACGCCCGGTTAAGACTGCTTTCAGCTCTCGTCCCTATATTGGCTCTCAATGAAAACATTGGGCTTTGGGGTCGTGTGATGGCTGAGTTCTTCCGGAGTGCTGCGTTCATCGCCATGTCGATGACGGTTCTGGCCGCCGCCATGTTCGTCGCGATCAACTGATTGCGCGCTGTCTTCCTTCAAATGGTTCGCGATCTCGAGTGATCTCCACTCCGCCGATCGTAGCGGGCCTCACTGAACTCTCCCCACCGTCACGGCCGCGTCATTGGCGAAGCCATGCTCCGCATGGAAGGCGGCCGCCCAGACAAGCCAGTTGGGCTCTCCGCACTCGTAGCTCGGGCAGCCCAGATCGCCTTGTACGACGGCTCCCGGACTGTCCGCGCAGTCACGCCAAGCCCGACATGGCTAGGCGGCCGCCTTCGCGGCCGTGACGGTGGGGGAGTGTTTTCAAAATCCCTCGAAGATCAAGGAGGCATTACCGCCCCCGCCGCTCCTCGAGCCGGTCGCGCAGCTGCATCCCCCAATAGCTCATCTGCACGCCCGCCTGGCCGAGCGGACCGCCCACCCAGCGCGGGCCGAAATCAGCGAACAGACGGAAGCGGTCGTCACGGCGGGTGATGGCACGCGCCACCAGCCGGCCGGCCATCGCCGTCGTATTGAGGCCATGACCACCGAAAGCGGTCATCGCCCAGAGGCCACGGTCGACGCGTGTGATGATCGGCATCTTGTGCAGCGCGTAGGCCATCTGACCCGGCCAGGCGAAATCGATCTTCGGGCGGCCGAGTTGCGGATAAACCGACACCATGTCGCCGCGCATCTTTTCGGCGAGCCGTGACGGCTCCGAGCGCCGTGTGGTGATGCGCCCGCCCCAGAGCAGCCGATCTTCATCGACGACCCGGTAGTAGTCGCCGGCACGCCGGTCGTCGCTGATGGCTGAGCGCGTGCCGACGATGCCTTGGAGCCGGTCTCCGAGTTTCGAAGTCACCGCCACATAGGTCGCGACCGGCAGCACGGCCCGGCCCGGCCGATCTCGCTCACGAGGTGCCGGTCATAAGCCGAGGTCGCCAGGATGACGTTCTCGGCGATGAGCATGCCCGATGAGGTCTCTATCCGCCGCGTGCGCCCATCCGAGCGAATAGAGCGGACGCGGCTCCCTTCACAAACAACGCCTCCCTTCTCCTCGATGGCCCTGGCCAAGGCGAGGCAATAGCGCAGCGGATGGATGTGGAAGGCCTCGGGATCGAGCAACGCATCGAAGTAGCGCTCGGATTTCAGGGCTGAGCGGACTTTATCGGCGGGCCAGAACTCGCGCGGCGCATCGGTGATCTCGCGCAGTGCCTCGACGCTCCGCTGAGCACCTTCCGCATTCGGAGTGCGATGCACAAGCAGCCAGCCCTCGCCCATCAAGGCTTCGGGGCAGAGTGCGCCGACCTCTTTGCGCACATAGGCCGCGCCCTCGCGCGAGAGCTGATAGAGTTCCTTCGCCTTGTCGCGCCCGGCGATCTCCGCCACCTCGCCGATCCCCCGCGCGAACCCCGACGAGACGAAACCGCCATTGCGCCCCGAGGCCCCCCAGCCGATCCGCTCGGCCTCCAGCAGCACGACGTCCTTGCGCTCGCGTACGAGCTCGAGCGCCGCCGTCAGCCCGGCCAATCCGCCACCGATGACGGCATTTTCGACCCGCCGCTCGCCGCTAAGCGCCGGCCGTCGGGGCGGCAGCTCGGCGGTCGCTGCGTACCAGGTGGATGGATAGCCGCTCTCGGGTTGCATGTGCTTCTTTCTGGCCGGGCAATGTCTATATCTAACCGGGTCCAAACCGCCGCGAGTTTGGCGGGTGCCCGCGAAATGGTAAAGGACGGGCTCGACTGGAGCCGGGCGAGGAGAGGCCGTTGCGCATCGACGAGCTGACGACGACCACCGCCGATGCGCTCCGCAACGCCCAGCACCGTGCCGCCGCCCTCGTCGAGCCGGTCGTGCGCTTGGGCGTGACGGGGCTCTCCGGCGCCGGCAAGACCGTGTTCATCACCGCGCTGGTGCATGCACTAACATCCGGTGCGCGGCTGCCGCTGTTTCGCGCCGCCGCCGAAGGGCGTCTCGAGCGCGCCTACCTCGCCCCGCAGCCGGACGACGACGTGCCGCGCTTTCCTTTCGAAACGCACCTCGCCAAGCTGACCGCCACGCCGCCCGTCTGGCCGGAGGGCACGCGGTCGATCTCTGAGCTGAGGCTGACGCTGGAGGTCGCCCCCGAGGGGCTCGTGCGCCGGATGCTCGGCATCCATCGCATGCATCTGGATATTGTCGACTATCCCGGCGAGTGGCTGCTCGACTTGGCGCTTCTCGACATGGACTATAATGCTTGGAGCCGTTGGGCGCTCGAAGCCGCGCGCGAGCCGGGACGAGCCGAGGAGGCGAAGGCTTTCCTCGCGTTTCTGGCCACGCAATCGCGGGGCGCTCAGCCAAGCGAGCCGGCGATCCAGCAAGGTACGGCGCTCTGGCGCGACTACCTTCAGGCCGCCCGCAAGCGCTTCACGCCCTTTGCCGGCCTTTCACCCGGCCGAATACTGCTGCCGACCGACATGCAAGGTTCCCCCGCGCTGACCTTCTGGCCGAACGATGCTTCAGGCGGCGCCCTCGCCGCCGAGCTGGAGCGGCGCTACAGGGCCTACATTCAGCTCGTGGTCCGCCCCTTCTATCGCGATCACTTCGCGCGATTGGATCGTCAGATCGTCCTTGTCGACGTGCTGTCCGCGCTCAACCAGGGGCCGAAGCCGGTGGCCGAACTTTCCGCCGCGCTCGAAAGCCTGTTGAAGAGTTTCCGGCCCGGAACCAATTCGCTGCTCTCGCGCTGGTTCAGCCCCAGGATCGACCGCATCATCTTCGCCGCGACGAAGGCCGATCACCTGCACCAGACGAGCCATGATCGCCTGCAGGCGATCCTCGACCGCATGGTG
>JANNSX010000316.1:0-7039 GCA_031403155.1 Hyphomicrobiaceae bacterium | reverse complement strand
GGACTCGCGGCCGCCCCTCACCCTGCCCTCTCCCCGTACGCTCACGCTACGGGGAGAGGAAGGCCAAGTCCGTGCCCGCCTCACATGTCAGGGACGCACCGCGCTTCTGCCTCTCCCCGCTTCAGCGGGGAGAGGGGAGGGTGAGGGGCGGCCATGCGGGAAGTCCTTGCCAGGGCCAATCTTCCGGGGCGACCGGCAGGTCGCCCCGGCCTACCCCTTATCCAACCCCTTCACCGCGATGTGCCCGGCGACCGCATCGGTGACGGAGAGCTTCACGGGCCTTACACGGCCGTCCTTGTAGAAGCGCTTGGCATAGACGAGGCGGCCGTCGCGGCCGATGACCCGAAGCTGGTCGAGCAGGAAGCGGTTCGTTGCCTCGGTCTTGGCGAGCCAGGCGTTGATCAGGATGCAGTCGCCGTCGAGGGACTGGGCGAAGGTGATCTCGCCCTTCTGGGTCAGCCAGCGTTCGGCGACCTCTTGGCTCGTGCGCGCCCAGCCCAGGAACCCGGTGACAGTCTTACCCTCGGAGGCGAAGATGTAGTGCTTCCGCTTGATCTGGCCGACGAGAATGCTCGTCCAGAAACCGAAGGGCAGCCGCGCGAAGCTCGGCTCGCCCATCAGCAGTGAAACGGCGAGGCCCAGCGCCTTGTAGTCGTCGTCGAGCCGGCCGGCATGGAGGGGTGTGTCGGTCACGCGGCGAGATTGGCAAATCGGCGCACCAAAGACAAACCCCGCAGCCCCCTAAACGGAACTGCGGGGTTTCTCAAGTCGCGGTCGTCTTAAAGAATGAACTCACTGGCATCGATGTCGGTGGCTGTAACGCCCGTCAGCAGGATCTCGAAATCCGCATCGTTGTTAAGGTCGCCTCTAACGTCGAACTGAAGAAGTGTGTCGGCACCCACCTGAACAGCACGAATTTCGCCGGGCCCTATGCCGTCGTTGTTGAATGCAGCGGCTCCGATGAATTCGTAGGCGTCGTCGGCGCCAGTGTTTACATCGGCATCGATCGCGGAAACGTCGATCTCATCGGGGGTGAAAACAAGAAAGCCATCGGGCGTGAAATCCGTGATGATGTCTCGCAGGCCGGCACCAACGCCTGAATCGGCTAATGCAGTATAGAAAAAAGTGTTCGAGTCCCCGGAAAGAAACCCGCCGGGGCCCCCGGTCATGACGTCGACGCCCAGCCCGCCGGTCAGCAGATCGGACCCCCCACCCCCGGTCAGGATGTCGGCGTCATCGCCTCCCAGCAATTCGTCTTCACCGCTGCCGCCGTTCAAGGTGTCGCTGCCGGCCTCGCCCTGGAGCTTGTCATCGTCCGCGCCCCCGTTCAAGACGTCCGCGCCGCCGCCGCCCTTCAGAAAGTCATCTTCGGCGCCGCCAGAGAATGTTTCGTTTACCGCGGCTGCGGCTCCTTGAAACACGTCGTTGAACGCAGTGCCGATGTACTTCTCGATCGAGATGAACGTGTCGCCCGCAGCGTCACCGGTCGCAGTCAGAAGCGCCAAGTCGATGTTGACCCCTTGGGTGCCATTGGCAAAGCTGACGGTATCCGTGCCCGCGGCGCCATTATAGGTATCATTGCCTAAACTGTGCGTGAACGAATCGTTGCCAGTCCCACCCCTCAAGATGTCGTTGCCGGCGCCGCCATCCAGCGAGTCGTTGCCGGCGCCGCCTTCCATGGTGTCGATGCCGTTGCCGCCCTTCATCTTGTCGTTGCCGGCCCCGCCCTTCATGATATCGTTGCCGTTGCCGCCATCCATGGTGTCATTGCCGGTGCCGCCGGACATCGTGTCGATGCCGCCGTTGCCGAGCAGGGTGTCGTTGCCGCCGAGGCCACTGATGGTGTCGGCCGCGTTCGTGCCGATGAGCTTGTTTTTGTTCGCATTGCCGATGATGATTGCCATGGTATGCCTCCCGGTTGTTGTTTCCTGTAGCGCGCAAGCAGCGCAGCCGCGACGCCCAAGGCCGACGGCGGACGCCAAGTCCACCGCATCGCCGACGAGCGTATATCACAGCGATGAGGTTTGATAGGTCCAGAATGGTTTCAGCGCCCGCATCTTCGTAACGAACTGTTTCCATGGTGAGCGGGCCGATGCGTATACCCCACAATTCCGGACCAGTCTCAAGAACATTCGGGAAACAGTGCATGCCTAATGGGCGGCACTCGACACGACCGAACTGCGTGGCCCACCGGGTTGGCGGCCTCGAACAGCGTTCGGCGTTATCCTTAACCGATCAGCACGGGATCGAAGCGGTATGCGGCTTCGGTATTGCCGGTGATCTATTTTCCGCACTCATGGACGCCCGGACCAGACCGTCAGCGGATGTGCGGCCACGCTCTTGCCTCGCCTTGCCAAATCTGCTTAAAACCCCGCCATCACCCGCTCCGGTCGGAGGCTGAACGGGAGCCTTGCGCGAGCAAGGAGAGCCAGCGAGCCTGATCGTTCGAGATGTGAGCGCCGAGCGCGAGCATCGAGAGCGTGAATCAGGTTCGCAAGCAAAGGCTCGTCTCCCGGTGTCTTCGCTCTTTGGGTTTGCTCGTGGGCCTTTCCGAGGCCCATGGGGGCTTTGCGCCGGAGGGTGGTGAGGATGAAACAGAAAGGCACACCATGGCATTTTACGAGCATGTCTTCCTGGCGCGCCAGGACGTCTCCCCGAGCCAGGCCGAGCAGATGGCCAAGGACTTCCAGACCGTTCTGGAGGGCCTCGGCGCCAAGGTCACCAAGTCCGAGTACTGGGGCCTGAAATCGCTCGCCTTCAAGGTCAAAAAGAGCCGCAAGGCTCACTACATGATGTACAATATCGATGGGCCGCATGCCGCCGTCGCCGAGATGCAGCGGCAGATGAGCCTTTCGCCCGATATCCTGCGCCAGTTGACCATCAAGGTCGAGGCGCACGAGACCGAGCCCTCCGCCCAGATGCGCAAGTCCGACCGTGACGATCGCGGCGACCGGCGCGGGCCCCGTGGCCCCCGCGATGACTTCCGCGGCGGTGGCGGTGGTGGCGGCTTCCGCGGCGGCGGGGGCGGCGACTTCCGGGGTGGCGGTGGCGGCGACTTCCGCGGTGGCGGGGGTGGCCGGGGTCGCGATGGCGACGGCCCGCCGCGCCGTGGCCGCGACAACTACGATTCTCCCGTTGGCGAGGATAACGCGTCATGAGCATGCCATCGAGCCAAGGCGGCGCCCGCCGTCCCTTCCAGCGCCGCCGCAAGACCTGCCCCTTCACGGGCGACAAGGCGCCAAAGATCGACTACAAGGACACCCGCCTCATCCTGCGGTTCGTCTCAGAGCGCGGCAAGATCGTGCCGAGCCGGATCACGGCGGTCTCCGCCAAGAAGCAGCGCGAGCTCGCGAAAGCCATCAAGCGCGCGCGTTACCTCGGGCTGCTGCCCTACGTTCTGAAGTAAGCGCTAAAGCGGGTTCCGTGTGGAACCCGCTCTAGCTTTTGGGCTTTGAGCACGTTCTACGGCGAACCGGTTTCCACTTCGCCTGAACGTGCTCCGACGGCCGGGAGCGCTCGCTCCCGGTTGCACTTTCGGGTTGGGTTGAGTTCGTCTCTTCCCTAACCGCTTTTGGTTTAGAGCACGCATCCGCGGCGAACCGGCCTCCACTTCGCCGGAGCGTGCTCTCAGCGGGACAGCTTCGGCCATGGGCCAGACGATCACATTCGGCATTGCCGCCGGCGTCGTGACAGCGATCTTTTTCGGCGCCGTCATCACCGGCCTGCCGTTGGCCATGCTGCTCTATCTGTTCACGCCATTGCCCGCGCTCGCCGCCGGGCTCTGGCGCGGCCCCGCCGCGGCGCTCTTCGCTGCCGCCGCAGCCGCCATGCTGCTGGCGCTTGCCGCCCATCCCGTGCTGGCGCTGACCTACGCCGCGATTTTCGGGCTCCCCTGCGTGCTGGCGATCGCGCTGCTGGCGCGTTCGGGCGCATCCTCAGCCATGGGAGAGAGCCGGATGCTCGGCCTCACCGTTCTGATGGCCGGCGCTTTCGGAGCCGCCAACGTCCTGGTCATCGGACCCGACGAAGCCAGCTACCGCGACACGCTGAAACAGGTCTTCGATCATTTCCAGAGCCAGCTCGGCGGTCTGACGGGCAAGCCCATGCCGGCGGAAGAAAGCGCGCTGGTGCTTGAGCTGATGACGAAGATCCTCCCGGCCGCGGGCGCCGTCAGCTGGCTCGTGATCATGCTGGGCAATCTGTGGATCGCGGGGCGCACGGCCGCCGGACGCGTGGGCTCCATTGGCGCCTGGCCGAAGACGCCGCTCGAACTCCCCTCCTGGATGCCGGCCACCTTCATGGCGAGCCTGGCGCTCACCTACTTCACGCAAGGCCAGACCGCCCTCCTCGCCTCCGCCTTCGCGGCGGCCCATGGCGCGGGCTATGTCCTGCAGGGTCTCGCGCTCATTCACGGATTGACACGCGGCCGCCCGCTCCGGCCGCTGCTTCTCATCCTCACCTACGTGGCGCTCGCCGTCGCCGGCTACTACGTCGCCTTCCTCATCATCACTTTCGCGCTCGCCGCGCCGGTTCTGGGTTTCGACCGCAGGCCTCCGGCGAGCGCGCCGCCGCTATCCAACAACACCCCAACCTAGAACGGAGACCCAGCATGCAAGTCGTACTCTTGGAGCGTATCGCGCGCCTCGGCCAGATGGGCGACGTCGTCAAAGTGAAGAACGGCTATGCCCGCAACTTCCTTTTGCCCCAGGGCAAGGCCCTTCGGGCCACCAAGGACAACCTGACCCGGTTCGAGGCCGACCGCTCCCAGCTCGAGGCCCGCAATCTCGAGCTCAAGGGGGAAGCCGAGGGCATCCACGGCCGGCTCGACAAGAAGAGCTTCGTCATCATCCGCCAGGCCGGCGACACCGGCCAGCTCTACGGCTCGGTGCAGACCCGCGACGTGGCGGAAGCCGTCACCGCCGGCGGCTTCTCGATCGATCGCCGCCAGGTGCGCCTCGACAAGCCGATCAAGACGCTGGGGCTGCATAAGGTGTCGCTGCTGCTGCATCCGGAGGTGGTGACCACCGTCACGCTCAACATCGCCCGCTCGACGGACGAGGCCGAGCGGCAGTCGCGGGGCGAGGACGTGCTCTCGGTTCGCGAGGACGGCCCGAGCTACGAGGGGCTCGGCCAGGCGGCCGAGGATGTCTTCGAGGCGGGCGCAGGCCCCGCCGAGGGCGGCGAGGGCGAGGCGGAAGAGGCGAAGGAGTAGGCTGCTCAAGCCGTCTCCTGCGTATCGTGATGGGCCGGCGGCGAAAGCCCCGGCCTTCTTCATGTGCGTGCTCGACCTCGAGTTGCATCGTCACGCCAAATCTTCACAAATTCTTTGCAAACCCGATTGCCAACGAATTGTGTGCTGTGCTTTAGTGTCGCAGCAGTGGGCCGAGGGATTTGGTCCGGCAAGAGTGGGGCTTCAGAGTAGGGAGCGTGCGGATAGGACACCTAAAGGGGGTGGAATCCGCGCGATGTAGCCATGTTCAGTCCTCTTCGCATCGCGCTTGAGCGGGTGGTTCGCAAAGGCGACCTCCGCATGTATGACAGCAAGGGCCAGCTGTTCCGCTTCGGCGACGGCACCGGCCGCCGGGTCGTCGCCCGCATCACCGACACCGAAACGGAACGCGCCATCGCCTTCGATCCCGGCATGGGGGTCGGCGAGGGTTACATGCGCGGCAGCTTCATTCTCGAAGAGGGCCGGATCTACGAGTTTCTCGAGTTGGTGTTCGAGAACTCAGAGGCCCAGCGGCTGCCGGGCTGGATGCGCGGGCTCGACGTGCTGCGCTACGTCACGCGCCGGGTGCAGCAGTTCAACCCGGCCGGGCGCTCCCGCCGCAACGTCAAACATCACTACGACATCACGCCGGCGATCTACGATCTGTTCCTGGATCGCGACCGGCAGTATTCCTGCGCCTATTTCGAGCCCGGCAGCGATGACTTGGACACCGCCCAGCTCGCCAAGAAGCGCCACCTTGCTGCTAAGCTAGCGCTCCAGGACGGCCATCGCGTGCTCGACATCGGCTCGGGCTGGGGCGGCATGGGCCTCTATCTCGCGAAGGCCGCGAACGTGCATGTGACGGGCGTCACGCTGTCGGACGAGCAGTTCATCTTGAGCCGCGAACGGGCCCAGCGCGAAGGCCTAGGCAAGGTCGTCGAGTTCAAGCTGCAGGACTACCGCCACGTGCCCGGCCCCTTCGAGCGCATCGTGTCCGTCGGCATGTTCGAGCATGTTGGGATCAACCACTACAAGACCTATTTCAATCGCGTGCGCGAGTTGCTGACCGATGACGGCGTCGCCGTCATTCACTCAATCGGCCGCTCCGATGGGCCTTCGACCACCAATCCCTTCATTGCCAAGCACATCTTCCCCGGCGGCTACATCCCGGCCCTCTCCGAGGTTATTCCGGTGATCGAGAAGTCGGGGCTCTATGTCACCGATGTCGAGGTTCTCAGGCTGCACTACGCCGAGACGCTCCGCCATTGGCGCAACCGCTTCATCGTTGGCTGGGACACAGCCAAGGAAACGCTCGGCGAAGAGTTCTGCCGGATGTGGGAGTTCTACCTCGCCGGCTCCGAGAGCGCCTTCCGCTGGCAGAACCTGATGATCTTCCAGATCCAGGTGTCAAAGCGGCTCGGCACGCTACCGCTCACCCGCGACTACATGGTCGACGAAGAGCGCCGCCTCAAGGCCCGCGAGGCCGGAACGTTCGCGACAAGGCTGGCAGGGGAGTAGCGGCTTTTCGGGTTTTGGACGTTGGTTGGGTCGAGGATCAGGTCCCTTGCGGACTGACGGCTCCGACCCAGTCTCTCCACCCGCCGGACTAAGGTCATGGCTGGGACTGAAATGTCTGATGGGTTGTGCCCAACTCAACCCCTCTCCCGCCTGCCGGCACCCTCTCCCCAATGGCTACGGGATTCACACATTTTCTTGTTCTTGGCATAGGAACCAGCCGTGATTGATGGCTTCGAACTGGCAGAGGCCGAGGTAGATGGTCTTGGGGCCTGGCGGCCTTTGGCTGGCATAGCCGGTCCAGCCACCGAGGCG
>JANNSX010000315.1:0-6251 GCA_031403155.1 Hyphomicrobiaceae bacterium | reverse complement strand
GTTTCGCTAACGGCTTCCACCACAACAGGACCTTCCCCTCGGAGTCAAAAAAAACAGGTCCAAAAAAGAAGCTCGAAGCAACATTGTTCAGACCGTTGTCAATCAGGACGGTCTTCGCCTTGGCCTCGAACGCCTCGCCGTCGTGCGCAGGGAATGACTGGATCGTAACCCCCCCTTCCCCCGGAGCCAGCCGAAGCCAGCCTTGGTCGATCGCACCCTGTGCGGGACGGCTGCTGCCCCGAGACCGCTCCAACTGATCCATGCTGGAGATAGCCACAAGCAAGGCCCCATGATCATTCGCCGAATCTTCCGCGCGAGACGCCACCAGTTCGCGATCTCGCTCGGCAGTATCGAGGCTGACCTCTGATGTGAGCAGGGAATTTCGAGCATCGACGGCAGCTTCCTGGCTCCGTGCCGCCCCCTTTTTTTGCAACTTTGCTTGCTTTTCCCCTCGTTTCCCAAACAACATTACTCACGGACCTCCGGTTCGACAGCCAAAGTGGCTCGTGAAGCGGAACTGACGACAGTACGCTACGGCCAGGTAAAACGCTCTGCTTGCTCCAATAGCCGGGTGTGCGGTGCGGTGCAACGGGCGTCCCCTAGGGAAGTTGGACAGACGCCGTCGGTTCCGTTTCCCGATGAGGCCTCACCGGCTCTCCTTTTCATTTGGGCGCCTGCCCGGGTCTTCTGGCTTCATCATTTTCTGCTGCGTCGTCGCAGATGTAGGAAGCCAATCTGCGGCCTATCCGATTTTTGACTGTCTCGCCGTATTGATGACAATTGTGAAACATGACTGGGGCCGCACGCGTAGCGCGGGTTTTCTGGCCCCGGCTCAAAGTCGAAGGCCCAAAATTGGCTGCATGCGGCAGAGTTGAATCGCGACGCGGGGCCAATTGTCAGTTCACAGACAAATCTCGCAAGACGCTACGGCCTAAGCGCGGCCGGCCAGCCTCATCAAGATACATTTCTTGGTTGAACGGGAAAGGCTAAGCAAGCACCGCAGAGTTGACTTGGAACTATTGCTCAAGAAGTTTCGTGATACTGCAAGTTAATCAAAAGTTCGAAGGCGCGGGATGGTACGGTATCTTGCTCTCGTGACAGCTCGCCGCAGCGCGCACCGCGCCGGGGCCAGGCAGTGCGAGGAAACCGGCGATCTTGTGGTCGGCGAACTGCATGGCGAACTGCACCAAGATCCGGCGTTGCTCAGGGTAGGCGCGGAGGAATGCGCCCCGCCCCCTCGAAGCCACGCTCCTTGGTGACCGGCTATGACCGAGTGGTGATGTCTTGAGCAGCGAGAGCGAGCGTATCATGAGTTCAGCAGTTCAACCTCGGGGCGATCGCTGTTGGGTGGTTGGCAATGGTCCTTCCCTTCGGGGGTTCGATTTTCGACGCCTGAACGGCGAAGCCGTTCTGGGAATGAACGCCGCCTACCGATATTGGCAAGAGATCAATTGGTATCCGACTTACTATTGCTGCCTGGACGATGAGCTGGTGGCGACCCATTGGCGACAGATCATCGATCTGGTCAGGTCCGGAAAGGTCAAGAAGGCGTTCGTCAGCGGCAGTCTGTCCGACTACGATCGTTCGGTGCTCGGGGACAAACGGTTTGCGCTGCTCGATCAGTTCGTCGACTACTGGTACAGGGCGCGGGGCAAAGAAAACGGGCTAGAGTTTATCGACTCGCCATACTTTGTTTCTTCCCAGGCCTCGAAGCTCACCACCGGATCCCATTCGGTGCGGTTTGCGGCGCATCTTGGCTACAAGGAAATCTGTCTTCTTGGGATCGATCTGCGCTATGTCGAGACCATACCGGAGGCTGAGCGGGTCGGGGGAATTGCGCTAAAAATTCGCGACACGCCAAAGCACAACCCAAACTACTTTTTTGACGGCTATCAGCAGGCGGGCGATCGGTACAACATTCCCAATCCGAAGAGCCATCAGGGCGATCTTCATTTTGCTTCATTGCGCGCGGTTAGGGATGATTTCGCCAGCCTCAGGGAATCGCCCCGCGTCTTGAACTGCAACGCGGCCTCGCGTCTATTCGACGAGCGCGTGTTCCCCTATCTTCATGTTGATCGCGCACTGAATGATCGGCCGTTGTCGTCTGTCGTCGTGCCGACCACGTTGAAGGAGCGTGATGCGCTTCTGAACCAGCTCTGGTTGTTTCAGCAGGAAGCGTTTCGCCCTGGACCCGTGCTGGAATTCCAGAAGCCCGATCTCGCTTACGTCTTCAACAGCGGTGACACACTCTCGCTCGAAAACGAGCTACGGCAGTGCTTCAACGAGTCGGAGCGGCTGAAGCAAGCATTCCGTGAGCCCGTCTTTGTCAACCTCGGGCTCACGGGCGAACAAGACGCCTACATTCGTGACTATACAAAACCTGCGGGACGGTTTGGCTACAAGGCTGGGCCGAACAACCAGTTCTTCGAAACACTCCGCAAGTTTTCCCTGGCTGGCCACTTCATGTTCTTGATGGAGAGTGACTGTCTTCCAATCCGGCACGGATGGCTTGGAAGACTCCAGAGACTGCTCAGAGACTCGGAGCGATTCTGGATTCTCGGAAGCGCGTACCGCGGCAGGGCTACCCTCGACGAAAGCTACAAGCGGCATATCAATGGCAACGCCGTTTACGCCGTTGGCGATTTGGAGTTTCAAGCGTTCGTCGAGATGTTCTGGCGACCCGAATTGGAGCGTATTGTCCGAAGCAATCCCCTGATCGCCTACGATTGCGCGCTTGAGCTCCTTGTTGGCGAGGCGAAGTCACAGTCATCAGACAATCCTACCTGGCGCCTCACGCAGGAGATCATGCACCTGATCCGATATACTGATTTCGTGCAGAACCGATCGGGCAATAGAGACTTCTGGGATACGCCGCCTGACCTAGTACGCTACCTCAATCGCGATTCGGCGGACACCTTTCTGCTGCATGGAAAGCCGATAGCGGAAGCCGTTGCCGCAATGCGTCGCTCAGGTTCCGTCCCAAGTCCGTACGCCCTCCAGATACCTCGTCTGGCTCCGCCAACATTGGTTGGCGCGCCAAAGGCCGTTGGCGCAGTTATGCCGCCAGCGGCGGATCTGCCCGCCTCAGTGGCCACGGTAGCCGCGAATGCCTGGCGCCCGAAGGTTTTGTTTCTCGATCACATTCTCGAAGGAGATGAAGGGGAGGGAGAAGAGCTGACGCGTTCGCTGCTGGCGCAGTGGCCGAAGGATCGTTTGCTTCTATTGTGCGGTCGTCTTGATGACATGGTGCATAGCCGGGACGAAGGAGTCGAGACAATCGTCAGTCTTCGCGTGCTCCAGCAGCGGTCAGCTCTGAAGGCGCGCGTGAACGAGTATGCGCCCGACGTGATCTTCTATCGACCGGCGCCGAACCTGGCACAAATGCACGCCCTGGCGATGGAGTTCATTCACGAGCGCGACATTCCGCTGGTCAGCTGCGTTACGGATGCCTGGCCTGTTTTGCTTGCCGAAAACGACAGCCGCGAGTTCGCAGTACTTGATGCGGATTGCTGCAGCCTTTTTCGGCAAAGCGCTGGAGTACTTTGCAATGGTGACGCGTTGGGTCGGGCGCTGCACACTCGGTTCAGTGTGTCGTATGAGTCATTCACCAACGGGATCGAGCTTCAGCGTTGGCCAACGACACCAAAGGCACCGGCCGATGGCGTGCTCATCCGATACTCGGGTCCGCTCTCCGCGCAAGACGGAGTGAAATCTCTTGTCGCAGTCGCGCGCGCTGTCGAGCAATTGTGTGATGAAGGCGTAGACGTCAGATTGGAAATCAACGCCACGAAGTTGTCGGTAGACTCCGACGACCGCAAACTTGCCGAGTATGCCCACACCCGCCTTACCACACATCAGCTGGAGACTGACGCCCACCGCGAATGGCTGTGCGCCGCGGACATAGTGCTGATCGCCTGTGGCTTCGACGATGACTCACGCAGGCAAGCTCGATATGCGCTTTCGTCGAGGTTGCCGGAGATGTTGTGCAGTGGAGCGGCCCTGTTCGCAATCGGTCCGACGGACGCGGCAACAATAGACCTGCTGACGGCGCTCGACTGCAGTCACGTACACACCCAAAGTACTGAAGACTCGATTGTTGTGGCGCTGCGTGAGCTCGTCGCCTCGCAGGGTCGACGACATGACTTGTCAAGGAAAGCAATCACTATCGCGAGAAATCAGTTTGGCATCCATCGGATTCGCGATCGTTTTGAAAAGTGGGTCAGGGAAGTCACTGGCGGGAGCCAGACAAATCTTGCCTTGAAGATCGCTCGCAATGCTGAGCGCCGCCGCTGGAATTTCAGGCAATCCGAACCCAACAACGTCGCCGCGGCGGCCAAGCCGCCCGCGACCCGCGCGCCGCTGCCCGCCTTGCCGCCAAATGTCCCCAAACCACCTTTGCAAGTCCCGCTGAGCGTGATCTCCCGACCGTCGGCGAGCGTCCTCCCAAAGATCCTGCTATTTGATCTGACGCGGGTAGGCGAAGCGACCGCGACTGGCGAACTCAAAGGCAGTCTGTTTCGTGACTGGCCCAAGGACCACATTCTCCAGATCTTCGGGGGCGGACAGCCGACCCTCGGCACCTATGCCAATGATGAGATTGGAAAAGCTGACGTAGGCGGCGCGGAGTCTCGTGACCAGCTCAAGGCACGTATCGCCGCCTTCGCGCCTGACCTTGTTGTGTATCGGCCTGTGCCCGATACCCCGCATCTTCACGGACTCGCGATGGAGGTCATCGGATTTCACAATGCCCCGCTGGTAACCTGGATCATGGATGACTGGCCGGCCGCCCTGAAGTTGCGAGACGCCTCGCAGTTCGAGGTGCTTGATCGAGATCTCCGCTCCCTATTCGAGAATAGCGTGGGCGCCTTGAGCATTGGGACGGCCATGAGTTCGGCGTTCAGCAAACGCTACGGGCTGGAATTCGAACCAATTGCCAACGGTATCGAACGAATGGATTGGGACTGGTCAAGTGTGCGCGCGCCTTCTGACGAGGTGCTGATCCGCTATTCCGGATCCCTGGCGCGGGACATGGGACTCGAGAGCCTCCTCGGTGTCGCGGAGGCGATTGAGGCCTTGGGGGGCGAGGGCATGAACGTGATCTTCGAAATCAAGACCCGCAAGTTCTGGGCCGATCAGGCGGGTGGGAGATTCAAAGGTTTCAGCCGAACGCGTGTCTCAACCGAAGAGCTTTCGGCCGCCGACTACCGCAAGTGGCTATCTCGCGCCGACATGGCACTTATCTGCTACAATTTCGATGACGCATCCAAAGCCTATGTCCGGTACTCCGTGGCCAACAAACTGCCAGAATGCCTGGCCAGCGGTGCGGCGTTGCTCGCAATTGGGCCGCCTGATATCGCGACGATGGAAATGCTTCGGTCGCTGGACTGCAGCGTTCAGGTGGAAACGCCGAATCCGGCCGTTCTCAAGCGCGCACTGGCGGAACTTGTCGGTTCGCGCGAGAAGCGAGAAGCGCTGGCGCGGCGCGCCCAGAATGTTGCACTCGATCGCTTCGACATGCAGTCGACGCGCAGCAGATTCGTCCGCTGGCTGACGAATGCGGCTCGGCAGGGTATCTCTGACAAGATTGCAGGCGCCACGAAACGCTTCGAACAAGATCTCCAGCACCTTCAGGCGCGATCTCAAAGTAAAGTATCGGAAGTCGGTGGCGGCATCCGGACGGTTGATATGAACACAGACAAGAGCGAACAACTGGAACAATTGAGCAAGAAGTTTGGTGGTATTGCATTGTCACTGCGATCTCAATTCACGCAGAACGCGGGTTAGATCGAAGTTGAGCAGACCTTAACGGCGGAGGGGCTGCGCAAGCACGAAAGTATGCCAAGCGGCAGAATGGCTAAGTAGGCGTAACGAGATGTCGGTCACGAGTTCATTGCGCGAGAGAGCGGGCGGCGAGCTTCTGCACATCGTCACGTCGTTCCACCTGAAGCTGCCGCGAGACGTGCTCGAAGACAATGTGAAGATCGCATTGTTGAACGCCCGCACAGCCGGCGTAGCGGCGACGCACATTGTGTTGGAGGGCGACAAGGAGGAATTGCTGGCGCGCATTGAGCCGGCACTTGCTTCACAGCTCTTGCGCGAGATTGAGCAGGGCAGGCTGCGCGTCACAACAATCGTCACGCGGCCGACCTATTTCGATGTACTCAACTACTCCAACACCGTCGGCGGCGGGTATGTGGCGATCGCCAACTCGGACATCCTTTTTCCTGTCGAGACGGTTGACCGGATCATTG
>JANNSX010000314.1:0-4704 GCA_031403155.1 Hyphomicrobiaceae bacterium | reverse complement strand
TATCTTCTACAACAAGTTCGCGGCCGAATCCTCCCGCATCGAGCAGCGGCTCGAGAGCTTCGCGGACGAGTTCGCGGCGATCGTCTCGCGGCAGGTGGACCAGCGGATGGACATGCCCGCTCAGCCGCCGGCCGTGCAACGGGTAGGCTAGTCCATGGGCCTTCATGTCGGAGCAGGAGCGGGCGGCGGCAGACGGCGCGGGCGACGCAAGAAGCATGCGCCCATCGCCGAGATCAACGTCACCCCCATGGTCGACGTGATGCTCGTGCTGCTGATTGTTTTCATGGTGGCGGCGCCGCTCCTGGTAACCGGCGTCCCGATTGAATTGCCGCGCGTGACGGGACAACCGCTGACCAATTCATCAGCTGAGCCATTTACAATCACGGTGACCACAAACGGTGAAGTTTACTTGGGCGATCAGGACGGAAGCGCCGACCTTTCAGGACTTGCCGACAAACTAACTGCAATCGCAAAGGTGAAGAAAGAGCCGATTCGAGTTCTCTTTCGCGGGGACCGTGAACTGCCAGGATATGAGGCCGTTGTCACGGTGCTTTCAGCATTGAAAGAAGCTGGCATGACCAATGTTCAGTTCGCAACAGTTCCGGTTCAAGCAACCCAGCTGAAATAGGGGCATGTCTCTCAATGCGGATCGGTGTGATCGCATCTATTCTGGTTCACATAGCTTTGCTTGCGTGGGCGCTCTACTCGGTGACCACTACACGGACACTCGCCTCTTCAGAGGACGTTCCGCTCCAAACTGAACTCGTGACCATTGGCGAGAAGTCCAACATTCGCCAGGGCGACAAGAAGGCCAAGACCGAGGCTACCAAGGGCGAGAAGGACAAGACCAAGCAGACGGCCAATCCGACCAAGGCCAAGAACGAGCGCGTCGCCATCGTCGCGCCGACGAAGAAGGAAGAGGTGAAGGCCAAGGACCCCGAGAAGAAGGAAGAGGTCAAGGTCGAGGAGCCGAAGAAAGAAGAGCCGAAAAAGGAAGAGCCAAAGCTCGAGCCCAAGAAAGAAGACGTGAAGAAGGAAGAGCCCAAGACCGAGACAGCCACGGTTCCCGAGAAGAAGAAGGAAGAACCCAAGAAAGAGGAACCCAAGAAGGTCGCGGCGAAGGACGAGCCGAAGAAGGACAAGAAGGCAGTAAAGGCAGCGAAAGAGCTTGATGTCGACAGCATTCAGGCCGTCCTCGACAAACAGCCGGACGCCGCCGCGCAGGCTTCAACGACGAAGGCCACCGCGAAGCCAAAGGAAAAGCCGAAGCTCCAAATCGGCTCCGAGAACGGCTCTGGCGATGCACTGACCATTAGCGAAAAGCAGGCGCTGATCGCGGCACTCCGCAATCAGATCAAACGCTGCTGGAACCCGCCGGGCGGCCAAACCGGCGCCGAGATGATGACCGTGCGCTTGGCCATCGAGCTCGAGCAGGACGGCTCGCTCAAGGGCATGCCGCGCACTCTCAATCGCGAAGCTTCGCCGTTGTTCTTGATCGCCGAGGAGAGCGCGGTCCGCGCCGTCTACGACTGCCAACCCTACAGTCTGCCTAACGAGCACTACACGACTTGGCGGTCGGTCAACTTCAAGTTCGACCCCTCCGAGATGATGGGCAGCGGATTCTGAGGTTGACGGATGACCCCGGCCCAGGCGATTTGGCCAGACGCGGCCTAACGGATCACATGAAGGTTCCCGGTATGCAGATCGGCACGTGGTTTCCGCGCCTTACGCTGCTTCTCGCCATGCTCATGGTGCCCCTGGGGCTGTCGAGCCCCGCCCGCGCCCAACTCGACGTCGACGTGACCCAGGGCAATGTCGACCCGCTCCGCATCGCCATTCCCTATTTCCTCGGCGAGAGCGACATCGGCGCCCAGATGGCCGATGTCATCGCCGGCGATCTCACCTCGTCGGGCCTCTTCGCGTCCCTCGATCGGGCCGCCTTCATCGGGCAGCCCAAATCCGTCAACAAGCCGCCGCGCTTCGCCGATTGGACGGCGATCGATGCCCAGGCCCTCGTCGTCGGAGGCGTCGCCCCAGGCGGCGACGGCAAGCTCAAGGTCGAGTTCCGGCTCTGGGACGTGGCCTCGGGCAAGCAATTGGCCGGCCAGAGCTATTCGACCAATCCGGACAACTGGCGCCGGATCGCCCACGTCATCTCGGATGCCATCTACGAGCGCATGACGGGCGAGAAGGGCTATTTCGACACCCGCATCGTCTTCGTCGACGAGACGGGACCGAAGGAGGCCCGCGTCAAGCGGCTCGCCGTCATGGATCAGGACGGGTTTAACCTGCGCACTCTCTCGTCCGGCCAGACGCTGGTGCTGACGCCCCGCTTCTCGCCGACCAACCAGATGATCGCCTACACCTCCTTCGAGCAGGGTAGCCCGCACATCTTTTTGCAGAATCTCGACAACGGCCAGAAGGAGCTCGTCGGCAACTTCCCGAACATGGCCTTCGCCCCGCGATTTTCGCCCGATGGCGGGCGGATCGTCATGAGCCTGCTCAGCCCGGAAGGCTATGCCAACCTGTTCGAGATGGATTTGGGCTCGAGGCAGGTGCGCCAGCTCAGCGCCAGCAAAGCCATCGACACCGGTCCCTGCTTCTCGCCCGATGGGCAGCGCATCGTCTTCGAGTCGGACCGCGACGGCACCCAGCAGCTCTATGTCATGTCGGCCGGCGGCGGGCAGGCGCAGCGGATCAGCTTCTCGGAAGGCCGATATGCCACACCCGTCTGGTCGCCCCGCGGCGATCTCATTGCCTTCACGAAGCAGCTCGATGGCCGCTTTCTGATCGGCGTCATGAAGCCCGACGGGTCGGGCGAACGCATCCTGACGGACGGCTATCACAATGAAGGTCCGACCTGGGCGCCGAACGGCCGGCTCTTGATGTTTTTCCGGGAAAGTCAAGGCGCTAGCGGCGGGCCGCGGCTCTTCACGATCGATCTGACCGGCTACAATGAGCGGCAGATTCCGACGCCGAATTTCGCCTCCGATCCGGCCTGGTCGCCGGTCCTCAAATAGGACGCGCAGGCCCGGCGGACTGAGCTGTTGCACGTCTGCCGCACATGATGTTCACAACTTACCCGCCTGCTTGTGGCCCCCGTCAAAGGCCGCTAGCGTCCTGTGTGTTGGGACTGAGATTCGGCGTGGCATTTGCGCACCAATCGGGTTGAAAACCGGGCCATAAACTCGGGGATTTCTTGATCAGGTGAGGCCACACCGGTAAGCCACAGATCGGCGATTGCCGTTTATCGAAGAGGAGAGAAGACATGAAGGGCGTTATCATCGTCGCTGCTATCATCGCGACCGCCGCGACACTCGGCGCCTGCCGTAAGGAAGCTGCTCATGAGCCGATGAAGCTTGGTGCTTCGGTGGCGATCGAGCAGATTGCTGAGTAAGATACGTTCGAATTGGCTTCTGGGGACTTAAATTGGGGAGACATGACATGAAAAGTGCTATCGTTGTTGCCATGATCATCGCCACTGCTGCGGTGCTTGGTGCATGCCGTCGTGAGGCCGCCGCGCCCTTGAAGCTCGGTGCAGACTACACCGTCGAGCACGTCGCGAACTGAGGCGACAGATCGAAGGCCTGCCTCCGGGCATGCTGAGATTTAGAGGCCGCGTGACTGGGTGCTTCGGCACCAGTCCGCGGCTTCGCTCATTTCTGTGGGCATCTGCGCGCGTAGGTTGCGCACCGTTCTCCTGTCTCGGTAGAATCACGGCGGGGCCATAATTTCGCGCGAAGCGTCCCGTAGTCGATTTGTTAAGTTTGAGCCGCATAGGTTTGCGGCGGGGTCGCGCCTGGCAAGTATCGAGCTCAAGAAGGGGATACCCGATGGCCGGTTTTTTGCGGATGAGCACAATGGCGATCGTCGTCGCCATGGCACTCGTCGCTAGTGGCCTCTCTGGCTGCGCCAATCAAGTGCCGACACTAAGTGCTGCTCTGGGACCCGATGGACTTCCCGTCGAGCCGGGCACGTCGCGCGATTTCTCCATCAATGTCGGCAATACCGTCTACTTCACCACGGATAGCTGGGATTTGACGCCGGACGCGCAGCAGACGTTGCGCAGCCAGGCGACCTGGCTCAACCAGTATCCCCAGCACACCATCATGATCGAAGGCCATGCCGACGAGCGCGGCACGCGCGAGTACAATCTGGCGCTTGGGGCCCGCCGCGCGGCCACCGTTCGCGATTTCCTGACGGCGCAGGGGCTCAATGCGGCGCGCCTGCGCACGCTCTCCTATGGCAAGGAGCGCCCGGTCGCGGTGTGCGACGACATCTCCTGCTGGTCGCAGAACCGCCGGTCGGTGACGCAGCTGAACGAGCGGCCCGCCAGTTGATTATTGGCGCTGCCGCCCCAAAATCGCTAATCTTGTGATTGAGACTAGTACCCACAATCACTGAAGGACGATACGTTTGATCGCGGGTCCGCGAGGCGATCCGGCAGGAGCGAAGCGAAGAGCGCAGCGGGGCTGCGGTCGAGCTTCACGACGAACTGGTCGCCCGTGGGCCGCGACCCGTCGTGTCGAGGACACGCCTGCGGCATGAAGGGCGATCGAGAATGAGCGCTGGCGGCGTCGGCGCGCTCGTGCGTAGTCCCAGCTACGCCCATCGCGCGCCGCTCGTCCTGCCGGAGGCGGGCAAGAAAAGAATGGGCCGGCGGTCATCCTCGATCGTCATACGTGTCGTCCTTCAGTGATTGTG
>JANNSX010000313.1:0-13037 GCA_031403155.1 Hyphomicrobiaceae bacterium | reverse complement strand
AGATGATCGAGCAGGCGGCGGGCATCCTCAGCCATCAGCGGCGCCCCGTAGAGCGTGGAGTCGTATGGCTTGTCGCTCTCGCCATGTCCGCGATTGTCGATGGCGATGACCCGATAGCCCGCTTTCGTCAGCGTGCCGGCCCAACTCGTATCGAGCCAATTGACCCGGCTCGACGACGCAAAGCCGTGAATGAGCACGACAGGCTCGCCGGGTGGACCGGCCGCCGGGGTGTCCAGATAGGCGATAGTGAGGCCGTCCGATCGGAATTGAGGCATTTCGCTCCGGCTCCATTGGCGGGATGCCGCGTCCGCCTCGGCTGTTCAGTACGGGGCGAACCCGCTATACGGGCGGTTAGTACCCACAATCACTGACGGACGATACGTATGACGAACGAGGACGGTCACGGGCCAGGAGGCACGCGATGGGCGTAGCTGGGACTACGCACGAGCGCGCCGACGCCGCCCGTGACCGTCCTCGTTCGCCTGAAAGGTCGCGGCCCGCGGGCGCCCGGTGCGTCGGAATGCTCGACCGCAGCCCCGCTGCGCTCTTCGCATCCCTCCTGCCGGATCGCCGCGCGGACCCGCGATCAGACGTGTCGTCCGTTAGTGATTGTGGGTACTAGAAGATCGGTTGGGAAAGGGAAGTCAAGATGGCCGGGCATGCGGTTCCCCACCTGTGCAACGACGCGGGCGTCGAGCAGATCGGCGTCGGCGCGCGGGAACTCAACTGCATGGGTGCGGCGCCTCCCTTCGATCACCCCCACGTCTATCTCGACATGGGCGGCGATACACAAATCATCTGCCCGTACTGCTCGACCCTCTACGTTTATCGCTCCGAGCTCGGGCCTGAGGAAAGCGACCCGTCGGGCTGCCTCTACCGGGCCAAGGAGAGAGCAATCTGAGCCGCGGCTCCGATCAACCGATCCTCATTGCCGGTGCCGGCATTTGCGGGCTGGCGACCGCACTCGGCCTCGGCCGACAGGGCTTCGCGGTCAGACTGCTGGAGGGTCGCGAGGCCTTCTATGAAACCGGAGCCGGGCTGCAACTTGGACCCCACGCCGTCAAGGTGCTCGATCGGCTGGGTTTGTCGCCGTCTCTGAAAGAAGCGGCCGTCGCGCCCGAGGCCATCGTCATTCGATCGGCCGGCAGCGCCAACGCCATTTCTCGTATCCCGCTTGGCACATTTGCCGGCGGGCGCTATGGCGCACCCTACTGGTGCCTGCATCGCCAGGACTTGCATCGCGCCTTGCGCAGCGCTGTCGAGGCCGAGAGCCTGATTACGGTCGACTTCGGTTTCCGCGTGGCCGGCGTCACCGAGGGCACTGGGTCCGTCGGGGTCACCGACCGCGCCGGACAATCGGTCGAGGGCCGAGGCCTCATCGGGGCGGATGGTCTGTGGTCCGAGGTCCGGCGCGCCGTCGATCCCGAGCGGCATGGCCCGCAAAGCACTTTGCACTCGGGCTGGACCGCTTGGCGGGCCATGGTCCCCATTGGGCAATGCCCCGCGGATATCGAACGCGATTGCGTCGGCCTCTGGCTCGGAGCCGGCGCGCACCTCGTCCACTATCCCATCCAGGGAGGACAGCAACTCAACCTGGTCGCCGTATTGCGCGAGGACTTCGAGGCCGAGGGCTTCGACCACCAGGGCGACCCGGCCGTGCTCGAAGCGGCCTTGCGGCACTGGCCTGAAGCTGTTCGCAGGCTCGCCGGACAGGCCCGGCGGGAATGGCAAAAATGGGCTCTTTATGAGCGGCTGCCAAATGCGCCCTGGTCCCGCGGGCGGATACTTTTGGCCGGCGACGCGGCGCACCCAATATTACCGTTCCTCGCCCAGGGCGCCGCGCTGGCGCTCGAGGACGCCTGGAGTATCGCGGCCCACGCGGCGCGGTTGGATGACCTCCCCATGGCCTGGCAGGCGGTCGAGGCTGGCCGGCGCGCACGGGCGGAAGCCGTCGCCAAAGCCTCAAGGCGAAATGCCTGGGCCTTTCATCTGGGCGGCTTGTCCGGCCAAGCCCGCAACCTGGCCTTGAGTTGCATGGGCGGCCGCCGACTCCTTTCCGCCTATGATTGGCTCTATGCTCACGACGAGACGGTCACGCAGCCGCTTGGTTGAAGCCATCTCGCATTGCAGAAGCAATACATGGAGTGTGTCCCTATGAGCGACGACGCGCTGGTCGGTCTGCGCTTCGAAGTCGGTGGCGGGCTCGGCCGCATGGGTGGCCGGGTCGTTGGCAAGGCCGGCGCGCTCTACCTCGTCCATAAAACCGACGCCGAGCATATGGAGCTTTTGACGCTGGACGATCTGCGGTCGGCCAAATTCTACCCCGATCCGGAGTCCGCGCCCGTGCCCGACCCCTCGCCGGCGGCCGAGCGACGTTCGCGCCTCTCCGACCATATCCGCCGGACGGTGAACCCCCGTCGCGAATAGCGAGCCTAAATCAAGTTTAACGCTTTTCTGCGAGAATTTCCGATGCATGTGCAATAGACCCCGGGGCCCCTGGCCGCGGGGCCAGAGGTGTTATGGGCGTCAAGGTCATACGCGACCGGCCGGATCAGCGGCGTCACCACCGGGTGACGGCGCCGATGCTGGTGACGCTCGAGGGCGTGCGCTGCCGCACCGCCGATTGGAGCCTCGGCGGCTTGCGCGTCAAAGGTTTCACGGGGCGGATCCCCGCGCCCGGCGAGGATGTCACGCTTCGCCTGGGCCTGCCGTTCCAAGGTTTCACGATCGGCTTCCCCGCCAAGGCTGCCGTTGTCCGTTCGAATGCCGCGACGGGCCAGATCGCGCTGCGCTTCACCGAGCTGTCGGAGCGCGCCACCAAGCTGATGACCCACTTCCTCTCCGAGCTGATCCACGGCTCGATGGCTGAAGTCGAGGACACTATCCAGCGCATCGACGTGCCGGTGACGCCCGTCTCGACGGCGCCGCCCAAGGACACGAGATCCGAAATTCCCTTCGTGCGACTGCCGATGAAGACGCTCGCCTTCACGGCTTTCTACGTCGTCTTCGGCATCATCGTTTTCGGCTACGCGGCGCTGCTCGTCTACGGCAATGTCTTCCGCATGGAGGTCGAGACGGCGGTCGTCTCGGCGCCGCTCGAGACCGTCCGCGCGCCTTCCGACGGGCGTGTCATCTGGGCCGGCCTCAAACCGGGCGACAAGGTCGATGCTGGTGAGCTGGTGCTCGAGGTCGAAGACAACGAGCTCGAAAAAGAGCTCGACCTCGCCGGCATCGAGATCACCGCCCGCAAGGCCCGCCTCGCGTTTCTGAAGCGCCGGCAGGCCGACGAGCTCGACAAGCTCGAGGACTTCGCCGCCATCGACGGCCGCAACGTCAAACGGGCGAGGGCCGGCGTGTCGGAGTTCGCCGTCAAGGTGCGGAATGCCGAGGCACAGTATAAGCGCCTCAGACACTTGAAGCAGAAAGGCTTCACAACCGATGCCAAGCTCGGTGAGGCCGAGGTTGCGATGGCGGCCGCCCGCAAGGAGCTGGCGAACGCCAGGCTCGATCTCGATGAGCAGGCGAGCCTTGCCGAAAAGAACATCGGCGAGCGGCACTACACGGGTAGCGACTTCGTTGGCGCCCGGGCCGAGCTCGACGCGGAAATCAGGCTCGCCGAGCACGAGATCGACCTCGCCGGACAAAAACAGCAGGCCCTCGTCAAGCATCGCCAGAGGCTCGCCGTGCACGCACCCTTCGCCGGCATCGTGCACGACCTGCCGCGCGTCAATGGCGGTACTGTCCGGCGTGGCGATATCATCGCCGTCATCGAGCAGCCGAAGGCACGCAGCGTCACCGCTTACCTGACCCAGGACGAGGTGTTGCGGGTCGGTCGCGGCGACAAGGCGCTCGTCTACGTGCCCTCCCTCGATTACACTTTCGATGCTCGCGTCGCCCGCATCGACCGGACCGATGGGTTCGTCGATGAGCAGAACGAGCAGTACGGCTATCGCAGCACGCGGGACCGTACGGCCAAGGTGGAACTAAAGTTCCTCGCGCCTGCATTGACTGGGAACACGCTCGCACTCGAATCCGGCACGCCCGTTATCGTCGTCTTCCCCTCGCGCTCGACCAATCCGATCCTCGCCGCGGCCGCGCGTAAGCTCGAGCTGCTGCTGACTTGGAGCTCGGATGAGCCGCCGGCCGAGCTCATGGATCAGGCGGAAGCTCCTCAAGGCGCGGAGATCGACAGTTGAGCCCCACCCCGCCCTTCAAGAGCCCCGCCCTTCAAGAGCCCCGAGGAGGAGTTTCCGCAGGCACGCAAAATGCCGTTCTTCGAGAAGTGGACACCAACGGCGCTCCTCCACATCGCACTCTACCTCGGCGCCTGCTTTATGATTTTGACGCTGGTGCCGAACTCGATCTGGGACCCCGAGATCGAAGCTATCACCTACGTGATCGGCATTCTGGGTCTGTGGCGCTACCTCTGGTGGTCCACGCATTTCGTGCGCGCCATCATCTACGGCCGCATCGTCTACCCGAGGCTGCGCTCGCGGGGCGAGACCATCTGGCAGGCGGGCTGGCGGCCGCGACACCTGCATTTCATGATGACGACCTTCCGCGAGCACCGCGAGATCTCGGAGGCGGTCGTGCGCGGCATCGTCAGCCAGGTGCGGGAAGCCGGCTGCCCGGCAACGCTCTGGCTTGGTTCCGGCGACATCTACGACGAGGAGATCATCGCGGCGCATCTGGCGCTCGTCGGTTCCGACCTCGACATCACCTTCCGTATCGTTCGCCAGAACCAGTCGGGCAAGCGCATGGCGATCGCGCTGGTGTTGCGCGCCATGTCGCGCGCCATGATCAGCGACGGCGATCCGGTCGTGTTCATGGACGGCGATTTCGTCATCGCGCCCGGCACGCTTCGCAAGTGCCTGCAGGTGTTCGCCGCCGATCCCGAGTGCCAGGCGCTCACCACCGACGAGGATGTGATCGTCCGCGGCCCCTGGTGGATGCAGTCCTGGCTCGACATGCGTTTCGCCCAGCGGCGCCTCGCCATGCAGAGCCATGCCCTGTCGAACCGGGTCATCACGCTGACGGGCCGCATGAGCATGTTCCGCGCCCGCCACGTCAAGCAGGAAGAGTTCATCCGCCTGCTCGAGGCCGACTATCTCGACCATTGGCTGTGGAGCAAGTTCCGCTTCCTGTCGGGCGACGACAAGAGCACCTGGTTCTACATGCTGAAGCACGGCCATCGCCTGCTCTACGTGCCCGACGGCACCGGCTACACCATCGAGGTCATTAAAGGCTCGGCCTTCAAGCGCATGGTCGAGAACTTCCGGCGCTGGTCCGGCAATATGCTCCGCAACGGCAAGCGCGCCATCAGCCTGGGGCCGGCGCGGATGCCGTTCTTCATCTGGTGGTGCCTCATCGACCAGCGGCTCGCCATGTGGACGATGCTCGTCTCGCCCGTGCTCGCGATCTCCGCGACCTTCTTCAAAGGGCTCGGCTACGCAATCGCGTATTTCGCGTTCCTGGCGATGACGCGCATGCTGCTGTCGCTCGTCATTTTCTGCTACGCCCGTAAGGTCGATCTTCACTTTGTTTGGATCCTCTATGTCAACCAGATCACCAACGCCTCCGTGAAGGTTTTCATGCTCTGGCGGCTCGCCAAGCAGAAGTGGTCGAACCGCGGCGACCAGAAGGCCGGTTTCGCCGAAGGTGGCGGCATCGCTGTGTTCCGCGAGGTCATGGCCAATTATCTGACGGTCCTCTCCGTCGTCTCCCTTTTCATCGCCACGATCGTTTACGCGAAGTTGCTCGAGCTCCCGAGTTGGGACTTCGTGTGGACGATGGTCATTCCGTGAGAATAGCTAAAATTGCTCAGTCCGATTTGACGGGACTGTGATCTATTTCGACTAGAAATCATGCCGAAGGTTACACTGCCGTGTACGGATGTTCACTCCGGCCCCGGCTGAAAAACGTGTGCCGGAGGCAGCGCCTGCATATCCTCGCGCGGGGGTAACGGATCCTGTCTGCGGCAACTCGGTGGCCAGGGGATTTGTTACGTCAAGCATGCAGGAGTGGGGCATGGCCGCCGTTGCGTCGTTCGAGATCGCACCATCGATCTCGCAGAAATCGGTTGTCCGTCCGCTCAAGGTAGCAGCAAAGCTGCCGAGCATCAGCGTGATCGGCTTGGGTTATGTCGGCGCCGTCTCGATGGCGTGCCTGTCGAGCCTCGGCTTCAGAATGCGGGGTGTCGACGTCTCCGACGTGCGCATCGACGCAATCAACGAAGGCCGCTCGCCGATTGTCGAGGAAAAGCTCGGAGAGTTGTTGTCCGACGGTGTCCGCAATGGCCTCGTCTCGGCCTCGCGCGACCTTGCCGCGGCCGTTCTCGGTACCGACGTCACCTTCGTCTCCGTTGGCACGCCGACGGCAGCCGACGGTAGCTGCGACCTCACTTATGTCCGCGACGTGTCGCGCGGCATCGGCGACGCCATCCGGAACAAGGACGGCTACCACGTCGTCGTCATGCGCTGCTCGATTCCGCCCGGAACGACGCTGAAGGTCGTCAAGGCGGAGATCGAGTCCACGTCCGGCAAGCGCATGGGCGAGGGCTTCGGCCTCTGCTTCAATCCGGAATTCCTTCGCGAGGGCGTGGCGGTTGCCGACTTCTTCGCGCCACCCAAGACCGTTATCGGCGCCAGCGATGCGCGCGCCGAAGCGATCGTGCGCGACATCTACGAGGCCGTCGACAGGAACGTCATCTTCACGACGATCGCAGCGGCGGAGATGGTCAAATACGCCGACAACGTCTGGCACGCGACGAAAGTCGCCTTTGCCAACGAAATCGGCCGGCTGTGCAAGGCGCTCGACATCGACAGTCATGCGGTGATGAGCATCTTCATCAAGGACACCAAGCTCAACCTGTCGCCCTATTATCTGCGCCCCGGCTTCGCTTTCGGCGGCTCGTGTCTCCCCAAAGAGGTACGCGCGGTCGATCACCTCGCCATGGATCTGGGCGTCGACCTGCCGCTCGTTCGCAGCCTGATGCCGACGAACGCCGCGCACATCGAGCAGGCTTTGCGGCTCATCGAGCCCTTCCGTGGCAAACGCATCAGCTTCTTGGGCGTTACCTTCAAGGCCGCGACCGACGATCTCCGCGAGAGTCCGACGCTCGATCTGATGTCGATGCTGATCGATGCCGGCGAGAAGATTACCGCTTACGATCCGAACCTGCACTTCGGGCCCCACCTGATGAGCCAGATCAACTACGTGCGCCACTCGTCCCCGCATCTGGCTGGGGTCATCGACCAGCTCCAGTCGATCACGGCCGAGAGCGCGGATGCGCTGGTGAGATCCTGCGATCTCGTCGTCGTCTCGCACGCGACGGACGAATTCCGTTGGGCGGTCGAAGGCCGGCCGGAAGGCGTTCACGTCCTCGACCTCGCACGGCTGTGGCGCGAGCTTCCCCAAGACTCCACCTACCAGGGCATTGCCTGGTAATCACTGACAGGCATCGGTGAGACAGAAGCACCCGGTCCCCCCAACGGCCGGGTGCTTCCTATTTGTACCCCGCGCTCGCCTTCACACATCATTCACTCATCTCTCCGGATCGCGGAGATAGATCAAATTGTCTCCTTTCGTTTGAGGAGATTTGAGGAGACTACCCCTTAAAACAGCCACGAACGCGTAGGGGCAGTACGCCACTCGCATGCTGTCAGGCATGTGGGCCGGCCGCAGCGCCTGCGTAGTAGTGGAGGCGTCTGTGTCTATCATCATCGGTACCGGCAAGAACGACTTGCTCGCCGGCACCACCGACGGAGATACGATCTTCGGCAGTGGTGGCAACGACAACATCTCGGGCGGCAGCGCGGGTGACGTGCTGTTCGGCGGCGGCAATGGCTATCGCCATGCCGACCTCGACAGCTTGCTTTTCCATGAGAGCACCACCGCGGTCATCACGTTCGGTGACTCCTCGGCCGGCTACAAAAATGCCGTCGGCATGTACAAGATCGCCGCCGACGGGACGATTTCAGGCGTCGAGATCCTGACGAGCCCCAACACCAACAACGGTCAGGGCGGGCATAACAAGCCCCTCCTCGTCGATGTGGCGGCGGGTGAGAGCCTCGGCTTCTTCGTCGTGCCGAACGGCTACGGGCTCAAGGGTAAGGGCACGAACTTCCTCGCCACCAACAGCGGGCATTACGAGCTGCGCGACGCAGCCGGCAATCCGGCCTCTGCCAACTCGACGGGCCCTCTATCGCTCTGGCACATCGGCAATAACGGTGCGGCCAATCAAGTCAAATCGCAGTATGGCGCCGACATCTTCCACTCCTACAAGGGCGAGAGCACGAACTCGGATGGCCTGATCCACGCCAAGGGCGTGATCGATCTGGCTTCCGGCGTCATGAAGCTCGGTTTCGAGGACCTGAAGGGCGGCGGCGACGCCGACTTCGACGACGCGGTCATCAACATCGCCATGGGTCAGACCAATGCGGCGTTGATGAAGGGTCTCACCAGTGACGTTACCTCGCTCAAGCCCAACAACGACGTCATCAACGGCGGCGAAGGTGACGACCGCATCTTCACGATGTCGGGCGACGACCAGGCCTGGGGCGGCGACGGCAACGACCGCATCTGGGGTTCCGCTGGCAACGACTCTCTGTCCGGCGATGCCGGTGACGACGAGCTGAACGGCGGATCTGGCAACGACCAACTTGACGGCGGCGACGGCAACGACGTGCTGCTCTCCGGTTCCGGTAACGATGTGCTCGCCGATGGCGCCGGCAACGACAAGGTCATTGCCAGCGCCAACAACGACATGATCGTGGCCGGTGAAGGCGACGATCGCTACAACGGCGGCTCCGGCATCGACGGAATCGACTTCTCCGGCGCGACCGCCGGTGTGTCGGTCAACATGTCGAAGCATTGGGCCGTCGGCATGGGCAACGACTGGCTCGGCAGCATCGAGAACCTGATTGGCTCGGCGTTCGGTGACAAGATCACTGGCGACAAGCGCGACAACTCAATCGATGGCGGGGCCGGCAACGACGTCATCCGCGGCCTCGGCGGTGCCGACAAGCTGATCGGCGGCGAAGGTGCGGACATCTTCGTCTTCACGAAGAAGGACGTGGCCGCTGGCGGCGTCGACGTGGTCAAGGATCTCGATGCGGCCGAGCGCGACAAACTCGATCTGCACGATATCCTGAAGTACACGAAGAAATCCGTGTGGGCCGATGTTGTCGAAGTGACAGACGGTGCCAATGGCACGGTCGTCTCGATCGACGTCAATAAGTCCGGCAATCACGAGAAGGCGATCTATCTCGTCGGCGTACATGCCGACAGCCTGTCGGAACTCATCGCCGACAAGCTCGTCATTCTCTGATCGGAACTAAGCTTGCGGGGGCGGCACTGGCTCGGCTGGTGCCGCCCTTTGCATTTTATCTCTGCCGGCGCACTCTTCCGCAGTGTTCTTGAGAGTAAAATTCTCATTAACGCCGCTACCGGCACTATCGGGCCCAGCTGACGCCGAGGCTTCGATGATTCGCGCTGTGCTGTTGCTCGCCGTTCTGGCCTGGCCGGGCTTTGCGCTCGCCGGAACCGGCGAGCCGTGCCTTGCGCGCTATGGTGTGCCGCTGGTCTTTCCGGGTGAGACAGTCGAAGCTGCTCGCGTCCAGTTGGCGGCGACACGAGGCTGGGGCATCACGGAGCGCGTCTCGCTCGAGGCCAGCACCACGGCCCCCTCCCCGCTCGTTCTTGCCGTCGCCCTGCCCAAGGGCTCGATCAATCCGAAGAACCCAGACGCCCCCCGGGGCGGCATGGGCTTACGCTGGCGCCCTGACGTGCCGCCAGCCGCCATCGCTGCGTGTCTCTCCTACAGCCTCTATCTCCCTGAGGATTTCGCCTTCAACAAAGGCGGCAAGCTCCCCGGACTGTTCGGCGGCAATGCGCCGGCCGGGGGCAAAACGGCCGATGGCGCCCATGGTTTTTCGGTCCGCCTGATGTGGCGCGCGAAAGGTCTGGGCGAAGTCTATGCCTACATTCCCGGCCACCCGGAAGGCCGCGGCGCCTCCCTCGATCGTGGCGCCTGGACGTATCCCCGCGGCCGCTGGATCGAGATCCAGGAGGAGGTCGTGCTCAACGCGCCGGGGACGGCCGACGGGAGCTTGCGCATCTGGATCGACGGCGACCTGCGCCTGACGCGCACAGATTTGATCTATCGGACCACGAATGATCTTGGCATATCCGGTGTCATGGCGGACATTTTCTATGGCGGCAGAACCGCTGAATGGGCCGCGCCGAAGGACACCGTCATCCGCATCACCCCTTTCCGTTTGAGTTGGAGATAGACAGATGGCCCGCAAGCGCGCCGTGGCCGAGCAGCACCGCTTGAGCCGCCAGACCCGCAAGTCGAAGCGCCTGCCGAAACTGGCGCGTGACATTCCGGCCGCGATCGTGCATCCGCTGATCCTTTCGGGCGGTTCCGGCAAACGGCTATGGCCGCTCTCGCGCCAGGCCTATCCGAAGCAATTCCTGAAGGTGCTGGGCGACACGAGCCAGTTCCAGGACACGTGCCACCGGCTGGCCGGCGGCAGCTTCGCCGCGCCCATCGTCATCGCCAACGAATCCCACCGCTTCCTCGTCGCCGAGCAGCTGCGCGAGAGCGGCATCAAATCCAAGGCCATCGTGCTCGAGCCGGTCGCGCGCAACACAACGGCGGCGGCACTCGTCGGCGCCCTGCTCGCCGCTCGCGAGGACAGCGAGCGCCTGTTGCTGCTGGTGCCCTCCGATCACGCCATCGCCGATGCCGAGACTTTCCGCGCAACCATCGCGCTCGGTGTATCGGCCGCCCGCGACGGCAACATCGTGACCTTCGGCGTCAAGCCCGACCGGCCGCATACGGGTTTCGGCTACATCGAGATCGGCGCCGGCAAGGAGGCTGCGAAACCCGTTGTCCGCTTCGTCGAGAAGCCCGACACGGCGACCGCCAAGGGCTATCTCGAAAGCGGCCGGTTCCTCTGGAACGCCGGCATCTTCCTGTTCAGCGCCCGCACCATGATCGAGGCCGCCGAGCGCCATTGCCCCTCGACGCTGGTCGCCGCTCGCGAGGCCTTGCGCAATGCTGAGAGTGACCTCGACTTCATCCGCCTCTCGGCCGAAGACTTCCGCGACGCCCAGAACATCTCGCTCGACTACGCGATCATCGAGAAGGCCCCGAACGTCCGTTGCGTGCCGCTTGATGCCGGCTGGAATGATCTCGGCTCCTGGTCGGAGATCTGGCAGTCGGCCGAGAAGGACAAGGACGGCAATGCCAAGCGCGGCGATGTGCGTTTCCTCAAGTCGAAAGGTTGCTTTGCCTACTCGGATCAGGCGACCGTCTCGGTGGTCGGCATCGAGGATGCGATCGTGGTCGCCACGCGCGATGCCGTGCTCGTCACCTCCAAGGCAGAATCGCAATCGGTGAAGGACATCGTGGAGGCGCTCGAGCGCGAGGGGCGCGACGAGGCCATCGTGCATCAGCGCGTGCACCGGCCCTGGGGCTGGTACGAGCGGCTGGCCCTGGGCAACCGGTATCAGGTCAAATGCATCATGGTGAACCCCGGCGCGCAGCTCTCGCTGCAGAGCCATTTCCACCGTTCGGAACACTGGGTAGTCGTCTCCGGCACGGTCGAGGTGACGGTCGGCGACACGGTAAAGCTCGTCGCCGAGAACCAGTCGACCTACGTGCCGATCAACTCGGTCCACCGTCTCGCCAACCCCGGCAAGATCCCGGCCTTCATGATCGAGGTGCAATCCGGCAGCTATCTCGGCGAGGACGACATCATCCGCATCGAGGACCAGTACGGGCGAGCGAAGTAGTCGCCGTCAGCTCACTCTTGGCTTCGGCGGTAGCTTGCCCGATGCGAGCTTCGCCTCGATGGCCTCCACGACCGGCATCAGATCGGCAACCGTATCGACGACATAGTGGGCGCCGGCCGCCTTGAGCTTGGCGCGAGCGGGCCTGGCTTTCGCTTCGCGCTCTTTCAGCGAGAGTGCCGCCCACTCCGCCTCGGACAGCCCGACCTCGTTGCCGGTCGCTGCCACGCCGACCGTCCAGGTGCCGGCGGCGTTGCCTTCATCGATCCCCGGCGTCGTGTCGTCGACCTTGATGACGGCGGACGGCGGATAGACGCCGAGATCGGCGAAGGTGCGGTACATCATCAGCGGCGACGGGCGCCCGGCGGCGAGATCGCCAGCGCACACGAGATTGTCCGGCTTGTAGCCTTGACGGGCCGCGATCGGCAGGATCGGTTTCATGATTTCGCGCGTGTAGCCGGTGGTCGAGCCGATCTTGAAGCCCTTGGCGCGCAGTGCTGCGACCGTATCGGCAACACCTGGAATGAGGCCGGCGAACTTTGCCGCGACCTTCACATTCATCGGCACGAAGATTTCGTAGACCCGGTCGATCTCGGCCTCGCCCGGCTTCTTGCCATGCGCCTTCTGCCAGGCCCTGCCGATACGGGGGAGCCGCATCAGCTCGGAAATGTGGTCGCGCTTGGGCTTGCCCATAGGCCCGCGCGCCTCGGCGACGGTGATGTCGACGCCGAAGGATTTGAAGGCCTCGACAAACACCCCCATGGGCGCACGCGAGCCAAAATCGATCATGGTTCCGGCCCAATCGAAGACGACGGCTTTCAGATGCATGTGGTGTGTTCCAATGGAAGCGGCCCTAGGCCGCGGTTTTGAGATCGGTGATGCCCATCTCCCCCAGCACCTCGGCGACGGTGTCGAGGAAGGCGCGCATGTGGCTCGTATCGATGGCGCCGATGCAGCCGATGCGGAAGCTGTCGGCGACGGTGAGCTTACCGGGATAGATGACGTAGCCCCGATCCTTCAACGCATCGTAGAAGCGCTGGAAGACGAAGCGCGGATCCTTCGGCATGTGGAAGGTGTAGATGATCGGTGCTTGGAGCTTGTCGGGAAGCAGCGGCTTGAAGCCAATCTTCAGCATGCCCTCCGAGAGGACGCGGCCATTGTCGGCGTAGCGCTTGCCACGTCCGGGCTGACCGCCTTCGGCGAAGAACGCCTCGAGCGCTGAATGGAAGGCGACGATG
>JANNSX010000312.1:0-8608 GCA_031403155.1 Hyphomicrobiaceae bacterium | reverse complement strand
TAGGCGAAGGTGTGGCAATCGCCATCGATGGTGATGCGATAGGTCTTGCCACCCCAGGTGCCGACCGGCGGCTTCAGATAGCCGACGATGTCGTCGGCCTCGATCTGGGTCTTGACCCAATCGGGCATCTCGTCGAGCAGGCCCTTGCCGGCGGTGTCACCCTCGAACGGCGCGCCCATCTCAACGATGTCGAAGTCGACGGTGCCGGTGGCAATCGCCTGCTGCAGCCGCGGATTGTAATCGGCCTGGGCAAGGTCAACCCAGTTGATCTTGGCGCCGGTGTAGGCCTCCCACGACTTAAGGAAGCCACGGAACAGGAAATTGTGCAGATTCTGGTTGTTGAGACCCATGAAGGTCAGCTCGACGCCGGCGAACTCGCCCTGGGCGACGCTGGCCTTTGTAGCGCCCAAGCACATCTCGCCGACCTTCTGCCAATCGGCGTCCGTGGGCGAGCCCTTGCCGACGCCCGGAATCTTCAAGATCTCGGCGCGCACATCCTGGGCAAACGCGGGCGGGGCGTAGGCGGTGATGCCGGCGCCGCCGGTGACCGCCAAGGCCGAGGCGGCGACGCTACCTTTCAGCACGTCGCGGCGGCTCATGCGCGTCGCATAGTTGTAGAGTTCGACTTTCACGTTGGCTCCTCCCTTGCAGACTGAATTCTTATCGTCTTACGCACCCTCGACGCGGCCACACGAACCTGTTTCGCACCCAAACGAAAGCGCGGCCTCATCGAGGAATTGCGAGTATGCATCGGTCTTGGTAGGTGTCAATTGAGGCGACGGCCGGGCCGGTCGCCGGGTTTGGATCCTGTCAGGAGGTCGATTTGGCGGCGCCCCAGCGGTTTGCAACGCGCCTGAATTCTTTCCGGACGGGCCGGATGGCGGGGACCTCGGTTGCCGATGCGATCCGTGCGGTGGCGAAGGTCGATGGCGTCGGGGCAATCGAGCTCAACTATCCGCAGCACTTCGGCACGGACGGCTCGACCGGCGTGCTGGATCTGGCGCGAGACGCCGGCCTCGCCGTTACCGCCCTCAACATGCGCTATGACGGGCAGGGCTATGCCATGGGGGCGTTCACACACCCGGATCCAGCGCAGCGGGCCGCCGCAATCCGTCTGACGCGCCAAGCCGTCGACGTGGCAGCCAAGCACGGCGTTGATCATGTCATCCTCTGGATGGGACCGGACGGGTTCGACCAGCCGTTCCAGGCGGACTACGCGCGGATGTGGGACATGGAGATCGACGGCTTCCGGCAGGCGGCGGCGCACAACCCGGCGATCCGGGTGAGCGTCGAAGCCAAGCCCAGCGATCCGCGCCGCGTCTCGATCATCCGCTCGATCTCGGACAGCCTGCTTGCGGCGCACGAGGTGGGTCTCGCCAACTTCGGCGTGACGCTCGACTGGTGCCATGTGCTGATGGCCGGCGAGCATCCGGCGGCGGCGGCTGCCTTGGCAATGCGCGCCGGAAAGCTGTTCGGTGTGCATCTCAACGACGGCAACGGCCCAGCCGATGACGGATTGCCGGTTGGCTCCGTGCACCTCTTGCCGCTGCTCGAGCTGCTCCTGGTTCTGAAGCGCGGTGGCTTTGCCGGCACGATCTATTTCGACACCTTCCCCGACCGCGCCGATCCGGCCGCGGAGTGCGTGGCGAATGTGCTGATGATCCGGCGGCTTCAGCGGGTGGTCGACCGGATACCCGAGGCCGAGCTGCGGAAACTCCAGGCCGCGCAAGATGCCGTCGGCGCCATGCGGCTCGTCAACGACGTCCTCCTTGGCCAGTTCGATGCCTAGACATCCGCGCATCGTTGTTCTCGGAAGCGCGCATATGGATCTGATCGCTTCGGCCGATCGCTTTCCGGGACTAGGCTTATCGGTCGTCGGCGCATTCGACATGGCACCGGGAGGCAAGGGCGGCAACCAGGCCTGTCAATGTGCGCTTGCGGGCGCCGGGACGAAGCTCCTGACCCGCCTCGGCGACGACGACTTCGGGCGGGCACTGCGATCGGCGCTTGCCACCAAGGGTGTCGATACCTCGCTGATCGTGACAGACACTGCCCGTGCGACCGGCTCCAGCACCGTGCTCTCCGCTCAAGGCGAGTACGCCTCGATCATCGCACCGGGCGCGGCTTCGCATCTTTCCATCGCCGACATCGAGCGCGCCCGCCCGGCCATCGAGGCCGCCGATGCCTTGATCCTCCAGCTCGAGCTGCCAGCGTCTATCTCGGCATATGCCGCCATGATCGCCGCCAAGGCCGGCAAACGCGTCATCCTCAACGCTTCGCCCGCGCCCGCGCGCTGGGCCGATGTGCCTGACGCGCTCTGGCAGGCGACGACCATCCTCGTCGTCAACGCGGTGGAGGCCGGTGGCATCCTCGGGCGCGAGGTCGATGCCGCGACGGCTGCCGAGGCCGCGGCGGCACTCGCCCGGGAGCATGCCGTCGCCACCGTTGTCATCACGCTCGGCGCCAAGGGCAGCGTCGCCTGGCATGGCGGAGAAACCTTCACGCAACCTGCCCTCCCCGCCGAGGTCGTCGATACCGTCGGCGCGGGCGATGCGTTCCTCGGCACCTTCGCTGTCGCCCGCCTCGAAGACCTGCCGCTGGACGCCGCCCTCTGCCGCGCCGCCGCCGCCGGAGCCCTCGCCGTCACGCGGCGCGGGGCGTATGCGGCCCTGCCGTCGCGGGCGGAGGTGGATTCGCGCGTTGCTACGCAGCCAGTGTGATCGAGTTCGACGACCACTTCGGCGAGAGCGTGCCGGGGCTGCTGATGGTGCGGCCGATCGAGCGATGACCGGCTACTGCAGGTCCTCGAAGAAGTCGGCAATATTGATGCTGACCCCCGGCGGGTCGAGCGCAAGCGCACCCTCTCTGATGACACGCGTTTCAATGACCTCGCCAATGGTCCGGCGATGGTGGACTACGGTCCGATCCTCGGGCGCGACGATGAGATAGTGCTGGATCGATGGGAGTAAGAAATAGCTCGAAAGTTTGGAACTCGCGTCGGCACTTGCCGTGCTCGGCGAAAGCACTTCGACAACAATGACGGGCTTGCTGATCTCGATGCTCTCACCGGCAAGACTCTCCTCGCAGTGGAGCACGACATCTGGCACAAAGGCCTTATGCGGATCGATCCTAACCGTCATGCCGTCAGTCAGCGCTTCACAGTTCAGTTTTGCGCGCCGAACCGCTAGCCTCAGCGCCAGCCACACCGACGCTTTGACACGGACATGATCAGCCCTTTCCGGCGACATTTGCTGCACGACGCCTCCGTAGAGCTCGTACTTTCCCGGCCGCCCCTCGGCCCAGGCCAGGAATTCGTCGACTGTCATCTTGGGGGTTGCCATCACGTTCATGACGCGATCCTAGCACAAACATCGCCACTGCGACACTCACACCCCCACCTTGAACGGCGAGAAATCCGTATCGCGGTCGTAGTGGTCCTCCTGCTCGGCCGCCTTGAGCCGGCCGACGACAGCATAGGTAACAGGCGTCAGCGCCGCCTCGATTCCCACCTTCAGCACCAGCTCCGTCACCGCCACGGCAAGGATTGCCTCGTTGGGCAGGATGCCGGAGTTGTAGAAGGCGAGCGGAAAGAAGATGGCGCTGTCGACCGTCTGGCCGGCCAGCGTCGAGCCGACGGTGCGGCCCCACAGATGCCTCCCCTGCTGCCAGACCTTCATCCTGGCGAGCACGTAGGAATTGACGAGCGCGCCGCAGAGATAGGCCGCGATGGACGCCATCACGATCCGCCAGGTGTTGCCGAACACCGTCTCGTAGGCCGCCTGCTGGTCCCAGAAGGAGGCCGGCGGCAAAGCGAGCATCATCTGGCTCATGAGCGCCGCGAAGATCAGCGCGGCAAACCCCACCCAGATGACCCGGCGGGCGCGGGCAAAGCCGTAGACCTCGGTCAGGATGTCGCCGAAGACGTAGGAGAGCGGGAAGAATATGACCGCCGCCGAGAAGGCGATCGGCCCCCAGAGCGGCAAGTCGACCTCCGTGATCTTGGCCGGGCCGATGAGGCTCGAGGCGAGCAGAACGGCGACGAAGGCTGCCATGACGAGCGGGTAATAGTTGTAGTTGCGCATGTGGTCTCCGGATCGCACAGGCTGGAAGAAGAGGCCGGTCAACTTCCTGTTGGCACGTTGGCCCTTAGTTTGCCACAGCCGGTATGACACTATCGAGCCTTCCCAGTTGAGTCGTTTTCTGCCGTCGTTCGAGGCATGCGCCGGGCTCTGCCCGCTGAAGCGGGGCCGCAATGCATGTGATTGCTTGCGTGAGGGGGACTTTCGAGAATGAATCAGCCGCTTGCTGTCACCTCATCCGACCAGGCCGCCGGCAGCCTCAGGCGCGCCGGCGTCACCGACGACGTGCTTGCCTGGTTCGACCCCCTGCACATCGGCCCCGTACCGGCACGTGAAGACCTGGAAACACTCTCCAAGCATCGGGCCTCCTTCTTTCAACTTCAAAGCTTCGGCTTCAGCCGCGTTGGCCACGACTATTTCAAGGCGCGCAATGAGCGGCTCGCCGAGGCCGCCGCGTCGACCGACATCGTCCTCTTCTTCCAGGACACCCTGCTCGACCAGCTGCAGCAGTTGCAGGTTCTGGACATGCTGGGCACCGTCAAGGACCGGCCGGGCCAACTCCTCGCCGTCCACGTCAAAGGCTTCATCGACGAGTTGAGCGACAGAGAGGCGCTCGCCCTTGCAGATGAGGCAGTTGATGTGGCGCCCGAGGCCCTCGAGCTTGCCCGCGTCGCCTGGGACGCCTACCGCCAGCCGACGCCCGAAGCCTGGGCGGATCTGGCGCTCTACCAAACCTCCGCGCTGCCCTTCCTCGGCAAAACCATCAAGCGGGCGCTCGAAGAGCTGCCGGCGACGGCCTCGGGATTGTCGCGCTCCCAGAAGCAGATGCTGGAGCTCCTGCGCCGACAGACGATGACGCCGCGCGACCTTTTCGGCGCCTACTACGGCGTCGAGCGCAACTCACATCTGGAGGATTGGGTGATGTATGCCATGCTCGACGGCATGGCCGACGGCGCCTATCCGCTGATCGAAGGCAAGACCGATGTCGCCTTCAATCCCAACATGGCCCTCATCGACTGGCAGCGCTACATCCGGGGCGAGCTCAAGCTGACGAGCTACGGCCAGGCGGTTCTGCGTGGCGAGGTCGACGACCGCAAGCACAACGGCACCGATCACTGGTGGGGCGGCACGCGCCTGACCGACGGCAAGCTCTGGCGCTGGGATGCGAAGTTGGGACAGCTATTGCCTCCGGGAGCGAGCGTTTCAACGCCTGTTACAGCACCGATCGAGATCTTCGAAGAACCTTCACTCGAGGCGGTCGCGGAGCCCGAGCCGAGCGAAAGCGCGGCCTGAGCAGCCGCCTTGCCCTGCGCCAGGACGCCATGCTCTAAAAGGTATCCCCTCGATAGCGAGAAAGCCCATGCGCCCCCTCGACCTCGACTTCATTCGCAGCCAGTTCCCGGCCTTCTCCCACCCCGAAACTGGCCAGTGGGTGATGGCTGAAAACGCGGGTGGCGCCTATGCGCCTTCGCAGGTCGTCGACAAGCTCTATCACTTCATGACGGCGACGAAGGTACAGCCCTACTGGGTCTCTACAGCATCCGCAGAAGCTGGGCGCGCCATGGACCGCTCACAGGCGATGCTGTCGGCGGCCTTCAACGCCGAGCCGGACGAGATCATGTTCGGCCCCTCGACCTCGATGAACACTTACGTGTTGGCGCAAGCGCTACGCGCTGAGCTGTCGACAGGTGACGAGGTCATCGTCACCAACCAGGATCACGAGGCCAATGTCGGAGCCTGGCGGCGGCTCGCCGACGGCAATTCCGGCATCGTCGTGCGCGAATGGAGCGTTGATCCGGAAACCGGCCGCCTCGACGCCAAAGATTTGGAGAAGCTCCTCAACAAGCGCACCAAGCTCGTTTGCGTCACCCACTGCTCCAACATTGCCGGCGAGATCAACGACGTCGCCGCGCTGGCCAAGCTCGTGCACAAGGCCGGAGCCCGCATTGCCGTCGATGCGGTGTCCTACGCGCCGCATATGATCGCGGACATGAAGGCGCTCGGTGTCGATTTCTATTACTGCTCGCTCTACAAGGTGTTCGGGCCGCACCAGGGTCTCATGTATGTGAAGCGCGAGCATCTGGAGCGGATCGCCAACCAGGGCCATTACTTCAATGCGGAGAAACTCGGCAAGCGCCTGACGCCGGCCGGTCCCCAGCACGGCGAGATCGCCTGCGCGTCCGGCATCATCGACTATCTCGAGGATGTCGGGCGCCATCACGGCGTCAAGGGCGCGACACTCGGCGATCGCGTGCGCTCAACGATGGAGGACTTTCACCACCACGAGTGCCGGATGGCCAACCGGGTGCTCGACCTTTTGAAAACAAAACGCGCCCGCATCATCGGGCCCGAGAGGGCCGAGCCACACAAGCGGGCGGCGACCATCGCCTTCGTACCCAAGAAGACGAAACCCGAGGCGGTCATGTTGGAGCTGGCGAAGGCCCGCATCGCCATCGGCGGTGGCGCCGACTTCTATGCGCGGCGGTTGATCGAGGCGGTCGGTGTCGACCCGGACGTCGGTGTCGCGCGCATCTCGCTCGTCCACTACAATGACGACAAGGACGTCGACCGGCTGCTCGAGGCGCTCGATCCGCTGCTCTGATCACCCTCCACTACGCACCCGATACGTGAATCCCCAGTCCAGCAATTGTCCGACCCACGGGACATCTACCGTCCTGTCCGGCGCGCTCTTCGCCGTGGTTGACCCGGGGCCTGCTCGCACCTTCGCCTCTCCCCGTAACGTAGCGTACGGGGAGAGGGGAGGGTGAGGGGCGGCCACAAGGGAGATCGTTTCCAGGTCCGCCCACACCTCAATGAATCATCTTCCCCGTATATCGGTCCCTTCCCTTCCAGAACGCGCAATCCAGGCACCACTCGCCTTCGTAGTCGATGCCTTGCTGATGCGGGCAGCCCATGATGCCATCGACCATGACAACCGACAAAGCACTGTGGGCCTGGATGAACTCGATGATCTCGATCCCGATTTGCGGATCAGAGCGCACGTCGCCGGTCGCAAGCCTCCAGTCGCGCATTTCGAGCGGCTCAGCGTCCTGATGAGGTATGATGCCGACGGCGACCTTGCTGGCCCGGCTCAAGTCCGGCCCATAGAAGGCGATTGTCGCAACTGGCCAGCCCCGCACGCCCTTCTTGGCCTTCTTGCGCAAGCGCTTCAAAAATCGGTCTTGCATCATCATGCTCCAGGCGACGACATTCTAATTCACCCTACCTCCGATCCAGCTTCGTCGACAGAATAATCGCCGACTCCGTCTCCTCCACCCCGGTCGTCTCGCCGATGCGGTCGAGCACCTCGTCGAGGTCTTCCGCGCTCTCCGCCGCCAGCATGGCGATGAGATCGAATTTGCCGGAGACGCTGTAGAGCGTCTCGACCTCGGGGAACTTTTTCAAGGTCGTGATCACATCGGCAATCCGCCGGGGCTCGACCTCGATGATGACGAAGGCCTTGACGCCCTTTGTGCCGCCGCCCTTGAGCTTCAGCGAGTAGCCCTCGATCGTGCCGTCGCGCTCAAGCTTCTTGAGGCGGTCCTGCACGGTCGTGCGGGAGACGCCGAGCTTGCGCGCCAGCGACGCCGTCGACTCACGGGCGTTCAGTCGAAGCAGCGCGATCAGTTGTCTGTCTTTGTCGGTCGCCATTTCGTCTTTCTGACGGGCCAGCCGTCGATTCGCAGCCCCCAGCCGTCATATGACTCAGTTCCACGGATATCAACCGTCACATGAAACCATCATCTTGTTGCGCACTGAGATTCGCTTTCACAAACCTGGAGGGTCCTTGAATGAACAAGCCGCAGATCACTGGTGCTGGTGGAACCGTCGCTCGGCTCGGGCGTTCGCGTCTTCCGGCGGCATATGCCGACGCCATGGACGTGGCGCGCCGGCTGATGCCGGATAAGCCGGTGTTCTGTTTCGACCGGCCGGCGCTTGCCGATCGCGTCGCGGCTTTCATCAAGGGCTTTCCGGGCGACGTCTCCTACGCGGTCAAGTCGAACCCGGACCCCGAGGTGCTGCTCACCATGGCCGGCGCCGGCCTCAAGATCTTCGATGTCGCCTCGTTGAAGGAGATCGAGACGGTGCGCCATGTCGCGCCGCGCGCACGCCTCCACTACCACAATCCCATCAAGGCCCGTGCCGAGATCGCCAAGGCGTATGGGGCCTATGGCGTCCGCCGCTTCTCCGCCGATAGCGTGCCCGAGATCGAGAAGATCCTGGCCGTGACGGGCGGCGATACGTCGGTCGAGATCGCCGTGCGCTTTTGCCTGGCGACCGGCGGCGGTGCCGTGCACGAGTTCTCCTCCAAGTTCGGCGCCCGTCCGGCTCTCGCCGTTGAGCTGATGCGCATAGTCCACGAGGCCGGCCTCAAGGCGGTCATGACCTTCCATCCCGGCTCGCAATGCACGGACCCCGAGGCCTATCGCCGTCACATCGCGACGGCGGCCGAAATCGCCCGTGAGGCGGGCGTGCATCTGGAGACGCTCAATGTCGGCGGCGGCTTCGCGGCGGACTATGTGCCCTCG
>JANNSX010000311.1:0-3123 GCA_031403155.1 Hyphomicrobiaceae bacterium | reverse complement strand
GGCCTGCGCAATCTGCAAGCGCCGGCCGAGCTCGATCAGCTGCTGGTGCGCGTGCTCGAGGCGCGCGAGGTGACGGTGAAAGCGGGAGCGCCACGGCGCCCGATCCTCGTCAAGCTCGCACCGGACATTGAGGATGATGATCTGCCGGACGTCGTCAGCGTGCTGATGCAGCGCGGCATCGACGGCATCGCCGTGTCCAATACAACGCTGTCGCGCGATGGTTTGGGGGACACGCGCCATGCCGCCGAAACCGGTGGCCTCTCCGGCCGGCCACTGTTCCGCCGTTCCACCCGCATGCTGGCGCGGGTTTATCTGCTGACCGAAGGCAAAGTACCGCTCATCGGCATCGGCGGCATCGACAGTCCCGAGCGCGCGCTGGAAAAGATCGAGGCCGGCGCCTCGCTGATCCAGCTCTATACGGGTCTCGTCTACGAGGGCTTCGGGCTGATCGAGCGGATCAAGCAGGGGCTGGTTGCGGAGATGGCGCGGCGCGGTCTGCACGGCATTGATCCCCTTGTTGGTTCGAATGCAAGGTCTTTGGCAGAGCATTCGTAGGGGCGACCGGCGGTCGCCCTTCGGGGCTCGCCAGGGACGCACGGCGTCTCCTTCCTCTCCCCGTCGCGCTCTTCCACGCGAACGGGGAGAGGGGAGGGTGAGGGGCAGCCACAAAGATTATCGTTGCCGGAAGCGGGCGACCACAGGTCAACCCCACCCGATGGGCGTCGTGCGTCCCTGACGTTAGATTATCGATGACTAGCGGCTGTATGTACGACCTGCGATGTCCTGTGTTGAGGCATCGAAGGAGGTTGTGGCATGCGGCACGCTTGCCGCCGCCCCTCACCCTCCCCTCTCCCCGCGGCGCTCCGCTTGCGGGGAGAGGAAGGCTGGCGCCGTGCTCGCCTGACATCGGGAGACTGTTGGATTGCCATTGCAGGCGTGACCGCCGGGCGCCCCTACAGCCTACGCCGGTGTCGTCGCACGGATGAGTGGTGGAATGCGCAATCCGAGCAACAGCCCGCGCGCGATGAAAAACACGACCAGTGCCGCCCAGAGCCGGTGATTGCCATAGCTGGGCATCAGCAGCACCGCGAACGCGAAATAGAGGGCGAGCCTGAGGATCCCGAAGCTCCAATGGAGCGGCGAGAAAATAGTGGCGCCGATGGCGACGCCACCAACGAGCGAGGCAATCCCCAGCTGGCCGATCACCATCGTGTCGACGAGGCCGACCAGCGGCGTCGTGATATTGGAGAGGATGATCGGCACCGCGAGCGTCAGGATGCTCGCATGCGTCACCGGCCGGGTGATCCCGACATCGCCATCGACGGTGCCGATGCCCATCGTATCAGCGGTTCTCGCCCGACCGCCCACCGAGCTTCATCAGGCGGATGATGAGCCAGATCGGCACGACGACGGCGGCGCCCAGCAGCAGATAGCGGAAGGCCCAGGCGAAGGCGTCGAAGCCCATGTCGTAGATGCGCATCACCAGCCGTTGCAGGCTGTCGATCAGCGAGAACACATCGAGCCCGAGGGCTGCAAGCACGATGCCGACGATGAGCGAGAGGACGATCAGCTTGACGATGACCGAGATGGGATTGCCGCCGAAGATCTTGTCCATGGGTCCGCTCGTAGGCTGAATGAAGGCCGTTGGTAGCACAGAGCGAAGACGTCGGCGACTCGGGGCCAATTTTGTGTCAGCCTTGGAGTGCCGTGCGCCTTGCGTAGGTTGGGTCGACCCCGGACTTGTTCGGGGGAAGACCCAACACGGGCTCGCAAGTGCGGCTGTTGGGTTTCCTTCGTCGACCCAACCTGCAAGAATTTCCAAGGCGAACCGTCCTCCGCCATAAAAAGGGGGAGGAAAGGGACGGCAGGAGATCAAATGAGCGATGTATCGGTGATCGGTCTCGGACTGATGGGGGCGGCGCTGGCACGAGCGCTGCTCAAGGGCGGCCGGGCGGTGACGGTGTGGAACCGGACGGCCTCGCGCGCCGGACCGCTCATCGCGGCGGGCGCCACATTGGCTACGAACGCAGCCGGGGCGATCGCGGCTAGCCCCATCACGATCATCTGCGTCGACACTTACAACAGCGCGAAAGCGTTTTTGGATATGCCCGAAGCGCGCTCGGCACTTGCCGGCAAGACCATCGTGCAACTCTCGACTGGTACGCCGCAGGAGGCGCGAGCGAGCGAGCCGTGGTTCGGGAGCCAAGGTGCCACTTATCTCGACGGCGCCATCATGGGTTATCCGGAACACATCGGCACATCGGATGGGCTTGTCCTGTTCGCTGGCAAGGAAGAGGCCTACGAGCGCTACAAGGGCCTGCTCGCCCATCTCGGCGGCCATCAGCGCTATCTCGGTCCCAAGATCGGCGCGGCGGCGGCGCTCGATTTCGCGCTGCTCACGCGCGAGCTCGGCTCGATCATCGGCGCGCTGCATGCCGCCAACATCTGCAAGGCCGAAGGGATCGGCGCCGACGTGCTCGCCTCGATGATCCTGAAGGGGGACGCCGCGCGCGCAGCGGCGAAGGTCATCCACGACGGAAGCTATGCCGAGACCGGCGCCACGATCCGCACCTGGGCGAAGGCCGCCGCAACCATCCGCCAACACGCCCGCGACCTCGGCATCAACGACGAGGTGCCCGGCTTCATCCTCGACCTGCACGAGCGCGCCCTCGCCCAGGGCCTGGGCGAGGAGGACATCGCGGCGATCGTCAAGGTGTTGAGGGCGGGTGGATGAGACTCGACTGTGGCCTCACCCAATTCTGTCATCCCGTGCCTTTTGCCCGGGACCCATGGAGCCGCACCCTCCATGCGCTGGGGAGATGACATGCGATGGCCGCGCAGCGCGGTTGCCTGGTCTGCCCGCGATTTGCGAAGTCGCGCCTGTTTCAGCAACGTCTTGCTCGAGCGTTGAAATGGGTCCCGGGCACAAGGCCCGGGATGACATTTAAAGGCGAAGCAACCGCTGAGTATCGACAGCGGCATCGCTCAGTCTAAGAAACAGCCGGCTGAACAGTGCTGCTTCTACACCTCCACCGTCCTGCGCTACTCTCGCCGCATGACCGATGCCCTCGCCAGGAAGTCGCGCGCAAAACCAAAGAGCGCACCCGCGCCGGCCTTGCCGCC
>JANNSX010000310.1:0-8510 GCA_031403155.1 Hyphomicrobiaceae bacterium | reverse complement strand
GCGCCCCCCACGTACGAGGGGTCACAAGTAAACTCGTTTGGGACGAACTCTCCATCATGGCTAAATCTGTTAAGAAGCCGGCGGCCAAGAAATCGGCCGCCAAGAAGCCTCACTACGGCATCCATCGCGTCGACAACGCCCGGAACCACACGCACGCCTGGATCGTGACGCTGCAGCGCCGGAACAAGATCTGGTGCAAGTATTTCAGCGACGGCAAGTACGGCTCGAAGCCGAAGGCGCTCGAAGCCGCCAAGACATTCCGCGACACGACCCTCGACGCCAATCCGCCGATGTCGCGTGCGGAGTACGCCTCGATCCGCCGCCGTAACAACAAGTCGGGCGTCGTCGGCGTCTGCCGGCACGTTGCAACAGAGATCCAAAACGGCCGCAAGGTGAAGGCGCCCTACTGGATCGCCTTCTGGCCGCTCGAGGACAAGCGCGTCGGCCGCGCCAAGTATGCCGTCTCGCGTCATGGCGAGGACAAGGCGTTCAAGATGGCCGTCGCCGCCCGCAAGAAGGCTCTGAAGGGGCTGAAAGAGGATCCGTTCGCCAACTCGAATGGCCTCAAGCGCTGGCTCAAAGCTGCGTAACCCTCGCCCTTCACGCCTTCACACGACCTCGTGAGCGGCCGGATCCGAGAGATCCGGCCGCTTTCGCTTGGCCGTAACCCTGCCATCGCAACCTCCAAGAGGAGAAAAGACGATGGCAGGCTTCACTCTCAAGACGATTGCTCTCTCGACCGCTCTGATTTCGCTCGGCGCCGTGGCGGCGATCGCGGGCGGCAACAAGATGGTCGGCGGCGCCGAGATGTTCCCGGAGAAGAACATCGTCGAGAACGCCGTGAACTCGAAGGATCACACGACGCTGGTCGCCGCCGTGAAGGCCGCGGGCCTCGTGGATACGCTGTCGGGCGCCGGTCCCTTTACGGTATTCGCGCCGACGAACGCGGCATTTGACGCCCTCCCCGCCGGCACCGTCGACACGCTTCTGAAGCCCGAGAACAAGGATCAGCTGACGAAAATCCTGACCTGTCACGTGATCGGCGCGGAAGCGATGTCGGACGCCATCAACAAGATGGTGATGGACGATGGCGGCATGCACAAGGTGAAGACGGTCGGTGGCTGCGAGTTCACGGTGAAGTCGGCTGACGGTAAGATCATGATCGAGGACGAGGCGGGCGGAGTCGCGACCGTGACGATCGCCGATGTCGATCAGTCGAACGGCGTCATCCACGTCATCGATAAGGTGCTGCTGCCGAAGTCCTGAGTTGGTGCGGTTTCTTGTAGGGGCGACTTGCGGTCGCCCCTCTTGCAGCGCGGCCAGTCGATCGAAGTGGGGCGACCGCCGGTCGCCCCTACGTTTCTCCGCCTTCGCCGTCGAACAGCGGAATCTGATCGGGAGTGCGCGTCGGGGCCATCAGCCCCAGATGCCGGTACGTCTTCATGGTACAGACGCGCCCGCGGGGCGTGCGGCCGATAAAGCCCTGCTGGAGCAGGTAGGGTTCGATGATCTCCTCCAGCGCATCGCGCGGCTCGGAGAGAGCGGCGGCAATCGTCTCGATGCCGACCGGCCCGCCCTCGTAGTTGACGGCGATGCATTTGAGATAGCGGTGGTCGAGCATGTCGAGGCCTTCCGCATCGACCTCGAGCTCGCGCAGCGCCTTGTCGGCGACCTGGGCGGTTATAGACCCTGCTCCATCGACCGCCGCGAAATCGCGCACGCGGCGGAGCAGCCGGCCGGCGACACGCGGCGTGCCCCGGGCGCGGCGGGCGATCTCGCGCGCGCCATCCTCGCTCACCTCGCATTTCAAGACGCGCGCACCGCGCTTGACGATGAGATCGAGCTCTTCGGTAGTGTAGAAGTTCAACCGCACCGGAATGCCGAAGCGATCACGCAGCGGCGTCGTGAGCAGGCCCGCCCGGGTCGTCGCGCCGACCAGTGTGAACGGCGCAAGGTCGATCTTGACCGAGCGCGCCGCCGGTCCCTCGCCAATGATGAGGTCGAGCTGGAAATCTTCCATGGCCGGATAGAGGATCTCCTCCACCGCCGGATTGAGCCGGTGGATCTCGTCGATGAAGAGGACGTCGCGCTCCTCCAGATTGGTCAGCAACGCCGCGAGATCGCCCGCCTTGGCAATGACCGGTCCCGAGGTCGAGCGGAACCCGACGCCGAGCTCGCGCGACATGATCTGGGCTAGGGTCGTCTTGCCGAGACCGGGCGGCCCGACGAACAACACGTGGTCGAGGGCGTCACCGCGCGCCTTGGCCGCCTCGATGAAGACTTTCAGGTTTTTGCGCGCCTGCTCCTGGCCGATGAACTCAGCCAGTGACTGCGGACGGATCGACGCCTCGAGCGCATCGTCCTCCTTGCGTCCCCCGGTGATCAGGCGCTCGTTCATGGATGGCTCGGCGGCAGCAATGTTTCAGCTTTGTTTTCGCCGCCTTCTAGAGCGGGTTCAGTCCAAGCGGAATCAAGAACCCGCTCTAGAGTTTTGGTTTTGAGCACGTTCTTGCGGCAAACCGGTATCCACTTTGCCTGAACGTGCTCTAACATGATTTGCTTGGCCGGCCACAGCATTCGCGAAGCACAAAAGCAAACGGGCCCCGAAGGGCCCGCGCTCGAAAGCTGTGAACAGACCAGAGCTTACGGCGACGTGGTCGTGGTGGTCGTCGTGACTGCCGGAGCGGTCGGATCCATGGCAACGCTCGCCGTGAAATCGACGACACCGATTTGCACCAGAGCCCCGAAGATAACTGCGAAGACGATAGCCGTCACCAGTGCGTTCACGAAGCGGTTCGAGAACGTCAGCATGTTGCCGATCAGATCGACGACGAAAACGACGATGGCGCCCAAGATCACTGGCTCGAGCCAGGCAAGGTTGGCGGGCAGTAACATGGAAAGTCCCCCTGTAAGGCCTATGGGCCGACTCGGGCCCTGCGGCAGCCTTATAGCAGGTTCCGGGGCGGGATTGTGGCATTGCGGCCACGCTTGATGCCGGTGCCGGCAGCCTGTGGATGCGACCGATTGGCCCGGGCGCGACACACCGGGCCGAATCTGGCACTTTGCGACGACAGTAAACACTTTACGGCGCCGCTGGATCGGCGCTCAACGCGGGAGTCATGCCCATGACAATCGAACTCAGCCTCCTCCTCTGGTCAGCGGCCCTGGCATTGGTGCTGGTGGTTATCTCGGCGATCGGCGCCCAGATGCAGGTTGGCCTGCCGCCCTTGATCGGCAATCGAGACGACATGCCCGAGATCACGGGTTGGGCGGGTCGCGCCCAGCGCGCGCACCGCAACCTGCTCGAGAACCTCGTGCTGTTCGCGATCCTGGTGTTGACCGCTCGGGCCGTCGGGGTCTCGAACGGCATGACGGAAGCCGGCGCCTACCTCTTCTTCCTCGGTCGTCTCGCCCATGCCGGTCTCTACATCGCCGGCATCCCGTGGTATCGCACCGGCGCCTGGGGCGTGTCGGTCATCGGCCTGTTGCTGATACTCCTGCAGCTGATGTGAGTTCGCCTACGCCTCCCGCTGTCCGGAGGCCTTGCCCTTGATGGCCGCCTGGGCGGCGGCGAGGCGGGCGACGGGAACGCGGAAGGGCGAGCAGGAGACGTAGTCGAGGCCGACCGTCTCGCAGAAGGCGATCGAGCGCGGGTCGCCACCGTGCTCACCGCAGATGCCGAGCTTGATGTCGGCGCGAGTCTTCCGCCCGCGCTCGGCGGCCATTTGCACCAGCTCGCCGACGCCCTCCAAATCCATCGTGACGAAGGGATCGGTCTCGATGATGCTTTCGCGGGTGTAGTGGGCGAGGATCGGTGCCGCGTCGTCGCGCGAGAGGCCGAGCGTCGTCTGGGTCAGGTCGTTGGTGCCGAAGGAAAAGAACTCGGCCGCCCGCGCGATCTCGGCCGCCCGCAAAGCCGCGCGTGGCAGCTCGATCATGGTGCCGATCTGATAGGTGAGCTTGGCGCCCGTCTCTTTCTCGACCGCCGCCGCCGTTTTGTCGATCACGGCTTTGAGCCGCTCTAGCTCGGCGACGAAGGCGACGAGCGGCACCATGACCTCAGGCACCACCGGCTTGCCGGTCCTGGCCGCTGCCTCGATCGCCGCCTCGAAAATGGCGCGGGCCTGCATCTCGGTGATTTCTGGGTAGGCGAGGCCCAGCCGGCACCCACGGAAACCGAGCATCGGATTGAACTCCGAGAGCTCATCGACCCGCGCCTTCAGCTTCTCGGCCGGGACGCCCAGCGCCTTGGCGACTTCCGCGATTTCCGGCGCCTCGTGCGGCAGGAACTCGTGCAGCGGCGGATCGAGCAGGCGGATCGTCACCGGGAAACCCGCCATGATCTCGAACAGCTCGACGAAATCCTGGCGTTGCATCGGCAGGATTTTTGCGAGCGCCGTGCGCCTTCCAGCTTCCGTCTCCGAGCAGATCATCTCGCGCATGGCGAGGATGCGGTCCGCGTCGAAAAACATGTGCTCGGTGCGGCAGAGGCCGATGCCCTCGGCGCCGAACTGGCGCGCTTGTTGTGCATCGCGCGGCGTTTCGGCATTGGCGCGCACCTTCATGCGGCGCAGGCCATCGGCCCAGGTCATGAGCTTGGCAAAATCGCCCGACAGCTCCGGCTGGCGCATCGCCACGCGGCCGAGCAGCACCTGTCCGGTCGAGCCGTCGATGGTGAGCACATCGCCCTTCTTCACGATGGTCTTGCCGGCGGTCATCGTGCCCTTGGCGTAGTCGATACGGATGGCGCCAGCGCCCGAGACGCACGGCCGCCCCATGCCGCGCGCGACCACCGCCGCATGGCTCGTCATGCCGCCCCGGGTGGTTAGGATGCCAACCGCCGCGTGCATGCCGTGAATGTCCTCGGGGCTCGTCTCGACGCGGACGAGCAGCACCTCGCGGCCTTTCGCCTTCGCGTCCTCCGCTTCGTCGGCCGTGAAGACGACTTCTCCGACCGCCGCACCCGGAGAGGCCGGCAACCCCGAGGCAATGATCTCCTTCTTGGCATCGGGATCGAGCGTCGGGTGCAGCAGCTGGTCGAGCGCCATCGGATCAATGCGCGAGACGGCTTCCGCTTGGGTGATGAGCCCCTGCTCCGCAAAGTCCACGGCGATCTTCAGCGCCGCCTTCGTGGTGCGCTTGCCCGAGCGCGTCTGCAGGATGAAGAGCTTACCCTCCTGGATCGTGAACTCGATATCCTGCATGTCGCGGTAGTGGCCTTCCAGGCGCTGGAAGACCGCGTTCAACTCGGAGAACGCCTTCGGCATCAGCGTTTCGAGCGCGGGCTTCCTGTCCTTGGCGATGAGACGGGCGGCTTCCGTCAGGCTCTGTGGCGTGCGGATGCCCGCGACCACATCCTCGCCCTGCGCGTTGACGAGGAACTCGCCGTAGATCTCGTTCGCCCCCGTCGAGGGATTGCGCGTGAAGGCAACGCCCGTCGCGCTCGTCTCACCGCGATTGCCGAACACCATGGCCTGCACGTTGACGGCGGTGCCCCAGTGGATGGGAATGTCGTGGAGCCTGCGATAAGTCGAGGCGCGGGCGTTCTGCCAGGAGCCGAAGACGGCGGCGATCGCGCCCCAGAGCTGCTCGGCGGTATCCTGCGGGAACGGCTTTTCCGTCTCGCTCTCGACCGCCTTCTTGTAACTCGCGATCACCTGCCGCCAATGCCCGGCGGTGAGCTCGGTGTCGAGCGTGAAGCCGTTGAGACTCTTCGTGTGATCGAGGATGTCCTCGAACACCTCGCCGTCGACGCCGAGCACCACATCCGAATACATCTGGATGAAGCGGCGATAGCTGTCATAGGCGAAGCGCGGATCGCCGGTTTTGGCCGCGATGCCTTCGACGGTTTCGTCGTTGAGGCCGAGATTGAGCACCGTATCCATCATGCCTGGCATGGACGCCGGCGCGCCCGATCGCACGGAGACGAGTAGCGGCACTCGGGCGTCGCCAAACTTCGCCCCAACCGTGCGACCCACCTCAACCAATGCCGCATCAACCTCAGCGTCCAAGTCCTCCGGCAGCTTGCGCCCGTTGGCGTAGTAGGCCGTGCAGACCTCGGTGGTGATGGTGAAGCCCGGCGGCACAGGCAGGCCCAGGCTCGACATCTCGGCGAGGTTCGCTCCCTTGCCGCCGAGCAACTCCTTCATGGAGGCATTGCCGTCCGCCTTTCCTGCGCCAAACCGGTAGACCCACTTGCGACCTGGGGCGGAGGAGGCTTTGGTGGCCATGGGGCGTCTCCTGGAAGCTCAGCGGACGCCAGCGGAGCGAACGCGTCGCGATTGGCCCTTGAGGACTAGAGCACTTTCCGACCAAGTGGAAACCGGTTGGTCGAAAGAAAGTGCTTAAAGCCAACAACCTAGAGCGCCGATCTGATTCCATCAGATCGAAAAGCGCTCTAGTGGCCCGTCGCGCCAAAATCGCATGCTCGCCGGGCGTCGGTCCGATTTTGGCGCGACATGAGGGCCACTAGCAATATCGTGAGCTTCGTGTGGCGTTCATCGCGCCATAGTTGACTCCGGCCGTGCAGCGCTACTGGTCAACTATGGCGCGACGCCACACTAGGGTTCGTCTATGACCTGGAGATCGCCGGTGCAAGGGCTCTCGCCAGGCGAAAGTGTCTCAGCGCGGCTTTCTCGAGGCCGGTGGCGCGATGGGTGGATTCCGCCTCGGTCACTTTGTTGACTGCCTTGGTCATTCTTCTGTACCACCCGCCATGTCCACAGCAATCAACGTTTCGGCCTTCATCCCGCGCATCGATCCGGCGATCTGGCGGCTCAGACCGGATTTCATGGCGTTGAGTGTCGTGGTCACGCATGGTGCGAACGGTTCGAGCCCGGATTGGGTGCGCGAGCGGCTCGCGACGGCCTGCGCCGGCATCCCGGACGGTCCCGACTGGGCTCAAGCGCATCTCGCCTCCTGGCAGGACGCCTACCGCGCTTTCGGCGCCAAGCCCCAGCGCACGCCCTCCTCCGCCGAAGCACTCAGGAAGCGCGGCGCATCGCTGCCGAGCATCAATGCCGTGGTCGACCTCTACAATGCCCTCAGCATCGCCAATGCCGTGCCCGTCGGCGGCGAGGATATCGATGCTTACGTGGGCCTGCCTTTCCTGACGCTGGCAACAGGCGACGAGCCCTTCGAGACGACGAAGGACGGCGCGCCCGCCATCGAGCACCCGGAGCCCGGCGAGGTCGTCTGGCGCGACGACAAGGGGATTACCTGCCGGCGCTGGAACTGGCGGCAGGGGCCGCGCACGCGTATCACCGAGGCGAGCCGGAACATGTGGTTCGTCATCGAGCGTCTGGAGCCGATGCCGATCGAGATGCTGATGAAGGCCGGCGACGAGCTGGCGCGCGATCTGAAAAAGCTCGCGCCGGATGCCGTCATCGCAAGCCAGCTATTGCAAAGTTAATGGAGGCCTTCGTGCTCTACATCCCGCCCGCCTTTAGGGTCGAGGACCTCGGCACCCTGCATGCGCACATCGCGGCGACGGGCCTGGCGATGCTCATCACGTCCGGCGACGAGGGCCCGCTCGTCTCGCACCTGCCGCTGTTTCTCGAAGCTGACGGCAGCCCCCATGGCAAGCTCATCGGCCACCTCGCCCGCGCCAATCCGCAGTTGAAGAAAAGCCGCCTCGACCTTCAAGCGGTCGCCGTGTTCCAGTGCCCCGACGCCTACATCTCGCCGCGCTGGTACGAGGCCAAGCGCGAGCACGGCAAGGTCGTGCCGACATGGAACTATGCCACCGTGCACGTGCGCGGCCGGGTGACCTTCATCGAGGATCGCCAGTGGCTGCGCTCGGCCGTCGACCGGCTGACGGCAAAGCACGAGGCGCGCTTTTCCGATCCCTGGGCAACCACTGACGCGCCGCCCGACTACATCGAGGCCCAGCTCAAGGGCATCGTCGGCGTGGAGCTGGTGATCGAAACGCTCGAGGGCAAGATGAAGCTCGGCCAGAACCGCCCCGTCGCGGATCAGGAGCGCGTGATCGAGGGGCTTTCGGCGAGTGAGCGGCAGGGGGATGTGGAGATCGCGGAGGCGACAAGGGCGGGGTTGGCGCGAAGGACCAAGTAAAGCTCGCCTGCACGCGCCCCAAAAACCAGATGGCCCGGAGGCTTGCTCCGAGCCATCTCGCATTCGTTAGCTCTGAACCAACTCACCCGCCCGACATGTGCGGCAGCGGGTCGACCGGCTGGGAGCCTTTGCGTAGCTCGAAGTGGAGCTGGGGCTGGTCGACGTCGCCGGACTTGCCGGCCTTGGCGATGACCTGGCCACGCGAAACCGTGTCGCCGCGCTTGACCGTGATCTCGTCGTTGTGGGCGTAGGCCGAGACCCAGTTGTCGGCATGGCGGATCAGCACCAGCTTGCCATAGCCTTTGAGCTCATCGCCTGCATAGGCGACGACCCCGTTCTCGGCCGCCTTCACATCGGTGCCGAGCGGCACGGCGACGTTGATGCCATCGTTACGGCCGCTGTCGAGGTTGTCGCCGTACTTGGCGATGATGCGGCCC
>JANNSX010000309.1:0-4066 GCA_031403155.1 Hyphomicrobiaceae bacterium | reverse complement strand
GGCGCGTCCCGCAAAGCACCTATTTCCGGAGATTGACCAAACCAGGGCGTCAAGAGCGGATCCGCTCTTGACGCCCTGGTTTGGTCAATCTCCGGAAATAGGTGCTTTGCGGGACGCGCCAGCGCGCTATCATGCGCGCGGCAATGGAAGACCTTCACTCCGACGAGGTGTTCGTGATGCGCCGGCCCGACCCGCTCCGCCATCCCAAGGCCCGCGAAGCCTTTGGGCTGCTGCGGGAGGATCGCATGAGCCGCCGCGAGTTCGTTCGGATTGCCGCCCTGCTCGGAGCCTCAGCGGCATCGGCCTATGCGCTCGCGGGCCTGCCAGATGCCGCACGTGCTGACGAGCATGGCCTGCCCTTCGCCGAGCCCGATGCCGAGGCCAAGCCCGGCGGAACCTTACGCATCGCCATGCAGGTGATGCCGATGGACGATCCGGCGACCTTCACCTGGGTGCAGGCGTCCAACCAGGCGCGCCACACGCTCGAGAACCTGACCGTCACCGGCCCAGACAACATCACGCGGCCGATGCTCGCTGAACGCTGGGAGGCGGCCGACGATCTGAGGTCCTGGACTTTCACGCTGCGCGAAAACGTCCTCTGGCACAACGGCGAGCCGCTCACCGCCGAGCACGTCAAGTGGAACCTGGAGCGCTGGTGCGACCCCAAGCTCGGCTCCGCCAACATCTCGCTCTCTACCTTCACCGCGATGATCGAGGATGTGGAAAGCGGGGAAAAGGACGCTTCCGGCAATCCCCTCACGGTGAAGCGTCTCAGTCCGGGCACCATCGAGGTGGTCGATGCCCGGACGATCCGGCTCAATCTCCGCAAGCCCGTGCTCTCGGTGCCGGAGGACCTCTACAATTTTCCAACCGCGATCCTGCATCCCTCGTTCAAGGGACCGGTCGGGCCGGATACTGTGGGTACAGGCGCCTATCGTATCGCTGCCTACGAGCTCACCAGCCACTGCACGCTCGAGCGTGTGAAGACGTTGCCGGATGGCCGTCCGTTCGAATACTGGGGCGGGCCGGTCATGCTGGATGAGATCCGCTACATCCACTTCGACGCCGAGTTCCAGTTGATCGCCTTCGCGGCGGGCCAGGTCGACATGGTGCACGAGCTCGGCTTCGACCAGCTCGACTATGCCCGCTCCCTCGATGGCCATCTGCTTTCGGCACCGACCGCCCAGACGCTGTGCTGCCGCTTCCAGATCGACAAGCCGCCATTCGACGACGCCCGCGTCCGGCAGGCGCTCGTGCTCGCCGTCGACAACAAGCTCGTGAAGGAGTCGGTTTTCCCGGTCGATGGCAGCATAGGGCAGAACCACCATGTAGCGCCCATTCACCCCGAGTATTTCGAGCTTCCCGTCCTCGAGCGCGATCTCGAGCAGGCGCGGAGCCTGCTCAGTGCCGCGGGACAGGAGAATCTCGTCCTGAAGATCGTCACCGGCAACACGGAGGGCATCTGGCATCAGCGGGTCTGCGAGGCGATCCGCGACCAGCTGAAGGAGGCCGGCGTCCGGCTCGACATCGAGGTCCTGCCGCCGTCGGAGTACTGGGCGATGTGGGACAAAGTGCCGTTGGGTGCCACGCCGTGGACGCACCGTCCGCTCGGCACCCAGGTACTGTCGCTCGGTTATCGCTCAGGGGTTCCCTGGAACGAGACGCACTTCTCCTCCCAGGCCTTCGACCGCGCGCTCGACGAGGCCGAGACGACGCTCGATCCCTCCGAGCGTAAGGTGAAAATGGAGCTGGTCCAGCGGATCCTCCAGGACGCGTCGGTGATGTGGCAGCCGGTGTTCCGGCCGGTCTACATGCTGGTTGCAAAGACCGTGCACGGCATCGCGGCGCATCCGACGCAGTTTCATCAGTTGCAGCGGGTTTGGGTCGATCCGGCCTAGCGGCTGGTGGTGTCTCGATTCGATCCTGTCTGCTGCGGGCGGAATGCCGACATGGTGCCGCCGACGTGAGTGACCCAGTGGTGACGAAGTCGAACGTAGCGGAGCGAACGAAATTGCGGCAGCATCTGATGGGTCAGCGGACAGACCTTCCGCCAGATCGGCAATGACGTGCCCTCGGTTATGGCCAAGCGGCTCACCGAGGTGCAACGCCGGGCTTGACCATGCTGTCCAGCTGATGGACTAGCGGCCGGTGGCGGCGAATTGACGAGAGCCTATGCCTTGGAAGGGCCCGCTGGCTGCTCATCGGTTTTCAAATCCGCTTTACCTTGAAGTATGTCGATGATTTTGACACGCTTCTTTTCTGTACCGTCCGATCCGTAGACTACAAGTTCAGCCTCTGGGTTCTCCTGGTAGCCCTCATAGAGCAAAAACATATTGGTCAAGGCGGATCGCACAGTTTCTGTATGGTTTTCCCCGGTCATCTTTGCGATGCGCTCGACTGCCTCGAAGTCTTCACCCCCAAATGTTACATCGACGATCGTGTGACCTGTGAACCAAGCAACGATTCGATCTCTGATGCTCGGACCGCCCTCTTTGACGCCGACGACGCTATACCTCTTTGCCCTCAGCAGGCTTATGTCCCTGTTCTTGTGAGCGCCTCGGGCTTCGAGCCGCAACGCCATGTCGCGCATCTGATCCAGCGTCTTATGCTCGTGGAGCCAGATCTTGATGTAAACGTATGTACACGTCGCGAGCGGGATCGTGTAGAGAAATCCGACGAGCACAAGCATCGGGAGTATCGACCATTTGTCGTCCCCGCGAAACGACACGTACAACAAGGCCAAGAGTGAAATCCCACAAATGAGATGCAGAAACACTGAGCTTCGAGCGCACGTTCGATCGATAAGTTCGCGCGAAGCACTCTTGGCCAAAAGCACCTTCTCGGAGAGTTTTTGTTCTCTGGCAGACTCAGCGTACTCACTCGCAATCTCGTCAGCAAGCTCGTCGATTGAACGCATCTTTTCTGCACGTGTCTGCTGGATAAACGAAATCAGCGCGTTCAGCGCAAATGCAGTCTGAAATGCGCTGGTGAAGTATCCCAGTTGAACTTCCATGGCCACGTTCCTGCAAATCACCACCGGCAGCTGATCTTGTCAGTCGCCCACCTCAGATTTATCATAGGCGACACGCTGGGGTTCTGACCATCCACTGCAATGCTGCGTCCTCGGCCGTGATGCCCCCACTATCGTTTGGCAAGTGTTGGCGATGCTCTGTGACACGCGCAACCAGCCGCCATCGTCTCCAATCGCGAACACGCGGTAAAGGTCCGAAGCTGGAAAAAGCGGAAGTCGGTGACAGAGTGGCGAAATTCGTCGGCAATTGGCCCATCGCGCCTGCCGATCGTCAGCCGACTGCCGCTTGATCCGACCAGCGGACGTGCTGACCGAGGCACTACCTAAATCCTTGCCCCCCGCCCATGCCCATGCTCCTATGGCGGCCGGGCCACAGTCCGGGCCCCAATGACACGACCTCGCGAACCAGAGCACTTTCCGGCCAAGTGGGTACCGGTTGGCCGAAAGAAAGTGCTCAAAGCCAACAACCTGGACCGGCTTTCCGATCGCTAAGGATCGGAAAGCCGGTCTAGCGCCGCACTTGGGGAAGCCACGCGTGACCAATGTCCAGCCGGTCCTCGAATGCAAGGACCTGTCGATCTCCTATTTCACGCGTCTGGGCGAGGTGCCGGCGGTCAAGGGGTTTAACCTCACGCTGATGCCCGGCGAGGCGCACGGCATCGTCGGTGAGTCCGGTTGCGGAAAGTCGACCGTGGCGCTCGCCATCATGAACTACATGGGCCGGAATGGCGCCATTGTCGGCGGCGAGATCCTGTTCGAGGGTCGCGACATCCGCCGCATGCAGGAGCCCGAGCTCCGCAAGATCCGCGGCTCCGAGATCTCGATGGTCTACCAGGAACCGATGGCGTCCCTGAACCCCTCCATGCGCATCGGCGAGCAACTCGCCGAGGTCTTGATGCTGCACGAGGGCGCCAAGAAGCGCGAATCCTTGGAGCGCGTCGCCGAGATGCTGGCGTCGGTCCGGCTGCCCGATCCCTCCCGCATCATGAACGCCTATCCGCATCAGATCTCCGGCGGCCAGCAGCAGCGCTGCGT
>JANNSX010000308.1:0-32830 GCA_031403155.1 Hyphomicrobiaceae bacterium | reverse complement strand
CCCGCCGCGGACTCCCACCACCCTTCCTTGGGCCGTTACCCCCCCCGGCAAAACGGTCCTCGCGCCCCACGCGCCTGGCCTGGCGCACACCGCAAAGCGGCGGCTCGTACAGCGCCGCCTCTCCTCACCCGGTGCGGATTGTCCCGGTCCCGCACAAGACTGTCAGCGCACGATCCGGCGAAGTGGTCACCGGTTCGCCGTGGAACGTGCGCCAAGCCCAATCAGTAGATGTCGTAGCGCAGGCCGACGCGGAATTCGTGCGCGTTGTAGTCGTCGATGATCGGATCGCCCGACGCCTGAGCGGACGGATGCTGCGCGATGACTTCGCCGGTGTTGACCTCGCCCATGTCGAGGTAGCGATAGCCGAGATCGAGCTTGAAGGCGCTCGCCATGTCCTGGACGTCCTTCATGCCGCCGCGGCCGCCCAAGTCGATGGAGATACCCGCCATCAGCGCCCAGGCGAAGTTCTGCGTCGTCTCGCTCTCGATGACGACCGGCACGTTGATCGGCGTACAGCCGCAGGCCGGTGTCAGCCAGCCGTCACCCGTGCCCTCGTTGGCGCGGTTGGAGGCCCAGCCGAGGCCGAAGCCCATGTAAGGCGTGAAGCTCGTGCCCATGTCGATGTCGTAGTAGAGGTTGGCGAGCACCACCGAGCTGTCGACGTCGAAGGAGCGGTTGCCATCCGGCAGGTCGCCGGCGGGCTTGTAGCCCGTGACGCCGGTGTCCATGCGGTGATCGTAGGTGACGTCGCCGCGCAGCGCATGACCGAAGTACATGCCGATGCCGCCGCCGACGGTCCAGGCTTCGTCGATCTCCGTGTCGATCAGCGGCTGCGAGAAGCCGTTCGCGTCGAGTTCGCGGATATCCGACTCCCGATGCGTCGCGTAGCCGACATCGCCCCTGAGATACCAGCGCGCCATCTCGGGCATCTGGTAGGGGCCGTCTTTCAGGCTGCCTCCGTCGCCATACATGTCGGCCGCACCGGCGGAGCCGGCGGCGCCAGCGAGCAACGCAACACCCAGGAAAATCGAACGGCAAATGGTCATGGCAGTCCCCTTACTGATAGATCGACACGGCAGCTCCGGGATCCCGCGGGACGCTCCAGGTCTGCTCCATGAGGCTGACTTTCACCGATTTCGGTTAATGGCCACTTAAGCCGCGTGCCGGAATGATCCGTCCTCCGATTTTTCCGACCGGTCCCAGCAGGCATCGCCGCGGCACAGAGGAAAAAGCCGGCTTCGGTTTTCCGCGACGAAGCACCACCAGAGCTCGGGTCGTCAGGTTCTCGCGCTGACGAGGGCAGCAGTCGCGGACCCTCACAAAAGCAAAACGCCGGGCGAAGGTTCACCCGGCGTTCGAATTCGCATTGAACTGGGAAAAGCTACTCGGCCGCGACCCGCAGTTCCGGCCGCATCCGGCTCTTGGAGGGCGAGGAGGCCTCGACCCAGGAGATGAAATTGCGCGTCTTGTCGACCACCAGCTGGCGCTGCCGGTCGACGGTGATGATGTGATAGCAGTCGTCGAGCACGACGCTCTCGACCACGCCCGACATCTCCTTCTGGAGATGGAAGGTATTGCGCAAGCTCACCGCGTCGTCGTCGCGCGAATGCACGAGCAGCGTCGGCAACTTCAATTCCTTGAGGCGCGGCTTCACCTCCTTCACGAGCTTGTGAATCTCGCGGAAGGAGTTGCCGGATTTCACGGCGATGCCGACTTGGCCGGAGTTGCCGGACTGCAGATGCTCGACGACGAGCGACCGCACCCGGTCGTCCTTGATGCCGAAGGGCTCGCGGCCAGGCAGTTTCAACAGGTGCCGCAGCGGCGTGTTCATCAGGAACTTCAGGGCCCTGAGCCAGCGCGGGATCGCCCAGCCATCGTACCAGAAGGCCGGTGCGTAGAGGATCATGCCTTTGATCTCGGCCTGCTTCTCCATGGCGAGCTTGAGGGTCAGCATCGCCCCGGCGCAGAAGCCGGCGACATAGATCGTGCTGCACTCCTTGCGGAGTTCTTCATAGGCGGCGAGCACGCTGTCGTACCACTCGTTGGACGTCGTCTTGATGAGGTCGTCAAGGCTCGAGCAATGACCGGCGAGTTGGCAGACATGCACGGTATGACGCGCGCGGGCGAGGCCCTGCGCGACGTAGCGAAGCTCGACGGGCGTGCCGCCGAGCCCATGCACCATCAGAATACCGACATCGTCGCTGCCGGGGATGCGGAAACTGTAATCGACTGCGCTCATGTTCTCTCGTTTCGAACTCGTTGCGGAGGCCGGCCCTGCCGAAGAGAGGCGAGCCTCTCATCTGGCGTGCTTCCAGGCGGAAGCAGACCGGCGCGTTGCGTCTATTGGAGAGCTTGAATTGGGTTGACGCCCTCACGGGACACCGTGGTCTCGACAATGCACGACCAATGCCGCCGCTTAGGGCGCAGGCATGGCGCGGTCTCGACCACGGTCAGGTACGCAGAACTAAGACCCCCCTGGAGCCGTTGCACCTAAAGACAGGCTCGATAATGCATCTCTGACGGCCTCTGCCAAGTGAAATTTTCATGATCCCGTCATAGGTTCCGTGAGAATGCTCATTTCGCGTGGCAAATGGAAGCAGTGAACTCGAAGGCAAACACCGCAAGACCAGCCACACGAAAGGTTCGGCGATTTCTCCAAGGGATGTGTTAATTCTGTGGCTTGGGTCAATTTGACCCATATCCGTACAGTCAACGTCTCGGCCGTTGCCCTTTCCGGGCCCCGATGAGTCCTTAAGCACTTGCTCGGGCAATGGTTGAAACGATCTGTACTTGGCTGCTATCTGGCGCCAACCGAGCGTGGCAAAGTTAAAGAAAGTGAAGTGGGCGCGTCGTGGTGCGCCCGTCGGCCAATGATCTCACTCCTGGCACTCCGAAATCTCATCCATGACAGGGTCAGCTTGGCTGTGACCCTGACCGGCATCATTTTCTCCGTGATTTTGGTCGCCATCCAGCTCGGCCTCTACATCGGCTCGACACGCATCATCACCAGCGTCATCGACCATACGACCGCCGAGATCTGGGTGGTGCCGCCGGGCGCCGAGAGCGTCGACGACACGTCCAACCTCCCCGGCCGGGAGCGGCACGCGGTGCTCTCGACCCCGGGGGTCCAGTCCGCCGCCGAGATGGTGGCGGGCTTCGCCGAGTGGCAGCGGCCGGACGGCTCGACCACAGCCACCGTTCTCATCGGCAGCGATGCCGACGACGGCGGTCTGCGTCCGTGGAACTTGATCGACGGCAGCGTCGAAGCCCTGGCGGCTCCCAGCGCCGTGATCATCGATCGCTCCTATCTGAAGGATCTCGACGTCACGGGCGTCGGGGACACCGGCCAGTACGGCGAGCTCAAGTCGACGGTTGTCGGCATCACCAAGGGCATCCGCTCCTTCACGACGCTTCCCTACGTCTTCACCACGTTGAAGCGGGGTAAGACCTATCTCGGCCTCAGAGAAGACGAGTCGACCTTCGTGCTCGTCAGTCTGGTTCCCGGCGCCGATCCGCTCGTCGTGCGCGATGCGCTGAAGAGCCGCCTCGATGGTGTCGAGGTGCTGACGCGGCAGGAGTTCCTTGATCGCAGCATTCAGCACTGGCTGTTCAATACCGGCGCCGGACTGGCCCTCATCGCCGGCGCCGGTCTGGGTATCATCGTCGGCATGGTGATCGTGGCGCAGACGCTCTACGCCTCGACGAAGGACCATTTGAACGAGTTCGCGACGCTCAGGGCGCTCGGCGCCGGCGCCGGCTACATCCACAAGGTCATCCTCTGCCAGGCGCTCATCAGCGCCGTCATCGGCTATGCGCTCGGCATCAGCGTGGCGCTGCTGCTGGTGCGCTCGGCCGACGGCTCCGCGCTGCCGCTCACCATGACGAACGAGCTCGCCGCCGCCCTCTTCGTGCTGACCGTCGTCATGTGCGTCGTCTCGGCCATGGCGGCGATCGTCAAGGTCACGCGCATCGATCCGGCGATGGTGTTCGCACGATGACCGGCGCGGTGCTTCTGGAAGCCAAGAAGATCGTCAAGGAGCTCGGCCAGGGCGAGGGCAAGGTCCGCGCCTTGAAGGGCGTCGATCTCGGCCTCCACGGCGGCGAGCTGACGCTACTGATGGGCCCCTCGGGCTCGGGCAAGACGACGCTGCTCTCGATCCTGGGCTGCATCCTTTCGCCGACCGAGGGCGAGGTCGTGATCTGCGGCAGCTCGACCAAGGGCTTGAAGCCGGAAGGTCTCGCCAAGCTCAGGCGCACGAATGTCGGCTTCATCTTCCAGGACTACAACCTCTTCCCGACACTGTCGGCGACCGAGAACATCAGGCTCGCGCTCGACGTGCGCGGCTGGCCCAAGGGGGAGCAGCGCGCCGCCGCCGAACAGGCGCTGATCGCCGTCGGCCTCAAGGACAAGATCAACTCCTATCCGAGCCAGATGTCGGGCGGCCAGCAGCAGCGCGTCGCCATCGCCCGCGCGCTCGCCGGCAAGCCCGCCGTCATCCTCGCCGACGAGCCGACGGCGGCGCTCGACAGCGAGAACGGCCAGGCGATCATGGCGCTGCTCTCCGAGATCGCCCAGGACCCCGCGCGCGCCGTGCTCGCGGTGACGCATGATCCCAGAACGCTGGGCTATGCCGACCGCATCGTCCTCATCGAGGACGGCCTCATCGTCCGCGAGGAGCGGCCGGCGAAGGCGGCCAAGGCAACGGCTCCAACGCCGCCGGCGCAACCTTCGACGCCTTCGCACACAGAGGCTGCCGTCCGTCCTGTGCCGGTCGAGGACGAAGAGACCCCGGCCAACGCGCAGCCGCCCGCCGATGAGCTATCGATCGCGTCCGCCAACGACAGCAGCACGACTGAGGCGATCGCCGCCAACACCGGCACGCCCGAGCCCGCGCCGCAGCGTCAAGCCGCCAATCCATCCATCGCCAACGCGAAGCCGAGCAGCCGCCGCCGGCGCTCGAGCCGCTTCGCCAGAGGAGAGCATCTCCCATGAAGACCAATGCCTGGGTGCCGTTGGCACTCGCCATCGTGCTCGCCGCCGGCCTGTTCCTCGCCATGAAGGCGCGAACGGACCGCACCGGCACAACCGAGCGGGCCACCGTGGCGGCGCCCGAGGGTGCCGCGCCGGCAACCACCGGCTCGTCCGCCGCACCAGCTGGCGAGGCTCCGGCCGTCGTCACGCAGACACCCAAGGCCGCCTGGGAAGCCGCGGCGCCCGGCCGGGTCGAGCCGCGCCAGGGTGAGATCAAGATCGGCGCCGGCGCACTCGGCCGCGTCGTCGACGTGCTGGTCGAGGCCGGCGACACGGTCAAAACCGGCGACCTGCTCGTGCGCCTCGACGACGAGGAGCTGGAGGCGCGCGCGCGGGCCGCCCAGGCCGAGGTCGATGCGCGCCGCAAGGAGCGCGATGACGTCGATGCGCGCAACAAGACCGCCAACGAAATCCGCAAGGCCGAGGACAAGGTGTCCGATGCCGAGGAGATCTTCTGGACCGCGCGCGAGAACGAGGACGCACTGGCCATCTCCTGGGCCCGCGGCCAGGCCGAGGCGGGCGAGGTCGAAACCGCCCGCAACAAACGGGACGAGGCCAAGAAGGCGCTCGCCGACGCCCGGTCGGCGCTCTCCTCGCTCCAGGCCGATGAGGATGCGCCGCTGCCAACGCGCCTCGAAAGCGCGCTCGCCGCCGCCCGCGCCGAGCGTGCCGTCAACGAAGCGATGCGCGAGAAGCTCCGCACCCGCGCGCCCGTCGATGGCGCCGTGCTGCAGGTCGACGTGAAGCTCGGGCAGACGGTGGCGCCGTCGGCCGAGCTGCCGCTCATGACGCTCGGCGATCTGACGGCCTTGCGCATCAAGGCCGAGATCGAGGAGCGCGACGCCGCGAAGGTGAAGCTCGAGCAGAAGGTCTCGATCAAGTCGGACGCCTTCCCGGACAAGGATTTCGAGGGCAAGGTCGTCGCCATCTCGCCTTCGCTCAACCCGCCCAAGCTCGGCGCTCGCGGCATCCGTCAGCGCAGCGACGTCGACGTGCTCGAGTTCACGGTCGAGCTTCCCGCCGGCGTGCCTCTCGTCCCCGGCATGCGGGTCGATGTCTATCTGCTGGCAAAGGAGAGTTGATCTCACCGAGGGTCAGACCCGCAGGATCTGACCCCAAGCTTGCCCTCACCCCACCAAGCTCAACACAAACCGCGTGCCGACGACGAGCATGAACGCCGCGAAGGCGCGCTCGAGTGTGCGCTTCGAGAATCGATGCGCGCTGCGCACACCCCAGCCGGCGGCGAGTAAACTGGCAGGCACCATGAGCGCGGCGCCAATCAGGCTGACATAGCCGAGCGAGCCCGGCGGCAGCGCCACTTGTCCGTAACCCGCCCACATGTAGCCGAGGACACCCGGTAGCGCGATGATCGGGCCGACGCCCGAGGCGGTGGCGAGCGAGGCCAGCATCTGCCGCCCGTAGAGCATCATGTAGCTGGTGATGAAGGCGCCGCCACCGATGCCGTTGAGCGCGGAGGCGATCCCTGTGAAAAATCCGACCGGCAGACTGACGGCAGGGCCCGGCAAGCGCTCGCCGAGCTGCCAGCGATCGGCGCCGGTCAGCAGGCGCAACGCCATCAGATAGGCGACGAGCACGAACACGATCTTCAGCACCGTGCCGTCGACTTGGGCGGCGATCAGGACGCCGACCACGACTCCCGCCAACACGCCCGGCCCGATCGCGCGCAACACGCCCATATCGACGGCCCCGCGCTTGCGGTGCAGCCAAACCGACCGCAGCGAGGTCGGCAGGATGACGGCGAGCGAGGTGCCGACCGCCAGATGCATGCGAACCTCGTCGTCGACGCCCGCGAAACGGAACACCTCGTAGAGGATCGGCACGGCGATGCCGCCCCCGCCGATGCCGAGGAGCCCCGCGAGGTAGCCGACTGCAAGCCCGGCCGCGGCGAGCCCCGCGACCATGAGCAGAACCTCGGTGAGGGGCAGCCCCGCCACTGTGCTCATGCCGCCAGCTTGAGCTTGGCGGCGGCAACCACCTCGAGCGCCCGGTCGATGACCTCAGGGCCAGCGCCGCGCCGCGACCCCTCCTCCGAGAGGATGCGGCGGAACAGGCGTCCGCCCGGCTCGGCGTGGAAAAGGCCCATCAGCGGCTTCAGCAGGGCGGAAAGGCGGAAGCCTTCGGCGAGCTTGGCGGCGGCATAGACGCGATAGGCGGCAACCGCTTCTTCGCGGCCGATGGCAGGCGGGGTGTCTCCGAACACGCGGGCGTCCACCTCGGCGAGGACATAGGGCGTCTGGTAGGCCGCGCGCCCGAGCATCACGCCATCGACGTGAGCGAGGTGCTTTATGGTGGCATCGAGATCGGGGATGCCGCCGTTGATGACGATTGTCAGGTCCGGCCGCTCCTGTTTCAGCCGATAGACACGATCGTAATCGAGCGGGGGAACCTCGCGGTTCTGCTTGGGCGAGAGGCCGCTGAGCCAGGCCTTGCGCGCATGCACGATGAAGGTGCTGCACCCGGCCCCGGCCACCGTGTCGATGAAGCGGCGGAAGTCGGCTTCCGCGTCCTGGTCGTCGATGCCGATGCGGCATTTGAGGGTGACGGGGATTTGAACCGCGTCCCGCATGGCGCGATAGAGGCCGGCCACCAGTTCCGGCTCCGCCATCAGGCAGGCCCCGAAGCGGCCCGACTGCACGCGATCCGAAGGGCAGCCGCAGTTCAAGTTGATCTCGGCATAGCCGAGCCCCGCCCCGATGGCGGCAGCGCGTGCGAGATCGCCTGCATCCGAGCCACCGAGTTGCAGCGCCACGGGATGTTCTTGCCCGTCGAAGCCGAGGAGCTTTTCGCGGTTGCCATGAATGACGGCCCCCGTCGTTACCATCTCGGTATAGAGCAGCGCCCGGCGCGACAGAATCCGGTGCAGGACGCGGCAATGCCGGTCCGTCCAGTCCATCATGGGCGCGACTGCGAACATGGCCTCGCAGTACCCGATCGTTGGTCAACGCGAAACAGCAATGCTTGTAATCTAGACCAGTCTAGTCTATATCGAATGTATCGGAGAGGACTATGGCAAACGAAACCTGGTCTGTTCAAGACGCCAAGGCGCAACTGTCGGAGCTGTTGCGACGCGCCAGGTCCGGCGAGCCGCAACGCATCGGTTTGACCGATGAGGCGTGCGTCGTGATCTCCGCAAAAACCTGGGAGGCCTTGCATCCCTCGGCGCTCGGGTCGTGGCTGGTCGACAGCGCTCCCACCGGCGAGGCGCTCGAGCGTCCCTCCCGCCGCACGCATCGTGGCGATCCATTCGCCCAGAAGCGCGGCCGGTCCTGATGGCCGGGGTCTTGCTCGACACCAATGTCCTGTCGGAGCTGGTGCGCCCGAAGCCAGATCCCCGGGTGCAAGTATTTGTACGCGCTCAGACCGCTCCGCTGATCTCCGCCTTGACGATCCATGACCTCGTCTTCGGCGCCGAGCGGGCCAGCCATCCCGCGCGCCGCGCCCGGCTGCTGTCGTGGATCGCCGGCATCCGCCATCAGTTCGCCGGCCGGATCGTCGATATCGACGCCGATGTGGCCGAGCAGGCCGGGCGGCTTCGCGCGAGCGCTGCGTCGCAAGGTGCGAACGCCGATCCCATGGATGCATTCATCGCCGCGTGCGCGATTGCGCGGGGAGCCTCCGTCGCCACGCGCAACCTGCGCGACTTTGCGCCCTTCGGCGTTGCCCTCATCGATCCGTGGGCGGCGTGACGGGCGCAGCATTGACGCCGCCGCGCATCGTGGCCATCGTCGGCCGCGACAAGAGACGGCACCATCCGCAAAAGGATCCAAAAGTGCACTGGCGCACCAAGCTCATTCACCCCTCCGCCAAAGCCCCGGCCGGCTTCAAATCACTCAGCACGCCCGTCCATCGCGGCTCGACGGTGGTGTTCGACAGCGTGGCGGAGATCGTCGGCGACTGGCGGCAGGAGAGACATGGCTATTGCTACGGCCTCCTCGGCACGCCGACCGTGCTCGAGCTGGGCGCGCGCATCGCCGAGCTCGAGGGTGCCCATCACACTTTTCTCGTGCCGGGCGGCCAGGCGGCCATCGTGCTCGTCTACCTCGCCTGCTGCACATCGGGCGGGCACGGGCTGCTGCCGCACAACATCTACAGCCCGAGCCGGGAGCTCGCCCAAGGATTGCTCAAGGGCCTCGGCATCGAGATCGAAACCTACGACCCCAATATCGGTGAAAGCATTGGCGATCTCATCCGCCCCAACACCCAACTCATCTGGACCGAGAGCCCCGGCTCCCTCACCATGGAGATCCAGGACGTGCCGGCGATTGCGCGAGCGGCCAAAGCGAAAGGTGTTCCGCTCGCCATCGACAACACCTATGCGGCGGGCGTGCTGTTCGATGCCTTCGGCCACGGCGCCGACATCAGCGTGCAGGCGGTCACCAAATACATCAGCGGTCACAGCGACGTTCTGATGGGCAGCGTATCGGTTGCCAACGAGGCGCTCTACGAGCGGGTCGGAGAGGTGTGGAACCAGCTCGGCATGGGCGTTTCGCCCGACGAGGCGAGCCTGGCGCTGCGCGGCCTGCAGACCTTGGGGCTCCGCCTCGAGCATCTGGAGCACGCGACGCTCGACATCGCGAACTGGCTTAGCCCCCGCAAGGAGATCGAGACCGTGCTGCATCCGGCACTGCCCAGCTGCCCCGGCCACGAGCTGTGGAAGCGCGACTTCACCGGCTCGGCGAGCGTCTTCTCCTTCGTGTTCCGGAACGGCATCGGACCGGAGGCCGTCGCCGCCTTCGTCGATCGGCTGAAGCTGTTCAGGATCGGCTACAGCTGGGGCGGCACCGCCTCGCTGGTGACCATCTATCCCGGCTTGAAACGCCCCGGCCGCGACGACGGCGCTCGCCTCGTGCGCCTCAACATCGGCCTCGAGGAGCCCGCCGACCTCATCGCCGATCTCGAGCAGGCGCTGGCGGGGCTCGACCAATAGCTGATCTGGACCTGTTCGGGCCGGATGCGGCGAATACAGCCTCTATTCGCCGCGTGATTTGCGGCGAATATTGACAATGCGGTAATCGCCGACTATATTCGCCGCAAATCATGCGGTAAATATGACTTACATCCACGAGCTTCCGGACTGGCCGAATTTCACCTGGGAGACTTCCGCTCTCGCCAGGCCGCTTGCCGCCGTGCGTCACCGGCAAGGCCGGCTACTCGGACGAATGGAAGCCTTGGGGCTCGTATTGCGCACTGAGGCGAGCCTGGCCACATTGACAGCCGATGTCGTCACCTCCTCGGCCATCGAGAACGAAGCCCTCGATGGCGCCGAGGTCCGCTCCTCCATCGCGCGCCGGCTGGGCATCGCGCTCAACAATCCTGTCCGGCCGGGTCGCGATGTCGAAGGCATCGTCGAGATGATGCTCGATGCGACCCAACGCCATGCCGAGCCGCTCTCCGCCGACCGACTGTTCGCATGGCATGCCGCCCTTTTCCCGACAGGCCTCAGCGGACTGAAGCGGATCACCACGGGCCGGTGGCGGCCGGAACAGGCCGGCCCCATGCAGGTCGTCTCCGGTCCGATCGGACGCGAGCGCATCCATTTCGTGGCGCCCGCAGCGCAGCGCATCGAGGGCGAGATGCGCTGGTTCCTAGATTGGTTCAACCGGCCGGAGGATCTCGACCCGATCCTGAAGGCCGCGGTCGCCCATCTGTGGTTCCTCACCATCCATCCCTTCGAGGACGGCAATGGCCGGATCGCCCGCGCGATCGCCGACATGGCACTCGCGCGCGCCGATGGCACGTCGGAGCGGTTTTACAGCATGTCGGCTCAGATCCAGACCGAGCGCGCCAACTACTACGCCGAGATCGAGGCGCAGCAGCGTGGCACGCTCGACGTGACGGCCTGGCTCACATGGTTTCTGGCCTGCCTCGATCGCGCCTTGGATCGCGCGGAGCAAGCGCTCGAGACCGTCACCTACAAGGCGAAGCTTTGGGAAGCGGCGGGCCGCGTTCCGCTCAACGTGCGTCAGCGCAAGGTGCTCGAGCGCTTACTATCGGATTTCCAGGGGCCATTGACCAACGCGAAATACATCAGGATTGCGAAAACATCCGCAGACACGGCGCTGCGCGATATCCACGAGATGATCGCTTGGAAGCTGCTCGTCCAGAACCCAGGCGGCGGTCGCAGCACCAGCTATCGCCTCGCGACGCTCGCGGAGCTCATTGCGTGATGGCAACGCCCTGGCGGGCCAGACAACTCACTCCGGCTTCTTCGACAAGGCCAGATACATGCCGCCGAACATGATGAGGATGGCGAGCCAGTAGAGGCCGGCCGGCTGCTCGCGGAAGATGATCATGCTCCAGACAATGCCGGCCGCCACCGCGAGATAGTTGAAAAACGAAAAGCGCGCCGGCCCCATGATGCGGATGATCTCGAAGAACAGATAGTAGAAGGCGGCGTTGATCAGGACGGCGGCAGCGAGCGGCCAGAGCTGCGCCGGGCTGGCAGGCGGCAGGATCATGTTTTCGCCGAACACCAGCAGCACGATTAGCGCAACGGCCGCGGCTCCGAGCAATGTCCCCGAGGCCATGGCGAGCGAATGCGTTGCCGGCGGGCGCATGTACTTGGCGAGATTGTTGGCGGTGGCGAACATCACCGGCGCGCCGAGCGACAGCAGGAACCATCCCCAGGTGCCTTCCCTGAGCACGGCCGATTGGGGAACGGCAATCACCGCGATGCCGGCGATCCCGAGCAGCATGCCGATGAGCATGTGGCGGCTGAAGCGCTCGATGCCGAGGAACGAGCCGATCACCAGCGTGATGATGGGCGACAGGCAGAGCACCAGCGTCACCACGGAGGCATCGAGGTGGTTGGCGGCGGCCACCAGCAGCCCCATGGGGAGCCCGATCACCAGGCCGCCGATCGCCAGATCGGCGCTGAGATGACCAATGGTCGTGCCGGGCCGGATGCCGAGCGGAAGGCCGGCGAGCACCAGTGCGAGGCCGGCGAACAGCGCTTGTTGGAAAGCAAATGACAGCGGCTGCCATCCGGCCTCCGCAGCGAACCGGTTGACCGGAAAGATCGCGCCAAAGATCGCGGCGGCGATGAGCAAGAGAAAAACGTGGAAGGCGAGGGACGAAGACTGGCCGCCATTCGTACTCATGTATCTCCCCCTGCTCAGCCGCGTCGGTGACCGTAGCCCGTGCGGACCGTGAGCCTCAAGCCCCTGCCAAATCCGGCGCCATCAGGCGCCAGCAAGCAGCGCGGCGACGATGGGCGAGTCCGGGGACTTCAGGCCTTCCACGACCGTGAAGTGATTGGCGCCGGGATCCAGCACGAGCTCGATCCGGGCATCGACGCCCTCCCACATGGTGGCGAAGAGCTTCGATTGGCGCACGAATTCCGGCCGCTCGGCTTCGCCCACCCAGCAGGTGACGCGGGGCTCGCCACGTGGCCTGCGCAAGGCGGCACTCTCGCAGATGGCTTCGGCTTCCGTCAGTTTGAAGGTCTCGTTCATTTTCGTGCGGAGCAACGGGCGCAGGTCGAACAGGCCGCTGATCGGCAGCGTCAGCTCGATCCGGTCGAAGACCGGGGCGGGCAAGGGACTGTCGTCACAGATCATGCGCGAGACGAGATGGCCACCGGCTGAGTGCCCCATCAAGCGGATCGGTCCTTGGACGAGTCCGGCGGCCGCCGTGATGGCGGCTCCGATGTCCTGCGTGATCTCGCCGATGCGCGCCTCGGGCGCCAATCGATAGCTCGGAAGTGCTACGGCCCAACCGTGCGCCCGCGCCCCCTCGGCGAGATCGGTCCAGAAGGATTTGTCGAAGCGCATCCAGTAGCCGCCATGCACGAAGACGGCGAGCCCTTTTGGTGAGCCATCAGGCAGAACCAGGTCGAGGCGGTGACGCGGGTTCGCCCCGTAGGCGATATCGCCACGCAGCGACGGCCGGGCGCTGCGATAGCCGGCAGCCCGCCCGGTCCAGATCTCCGGCAGCGCCTCCGACCCCGGCACATAGGCCATGTTGGCGAGAGCGTCGTCCCAGTTGCGCATGCGGAGGTCCTGCCGATTGTCGAAACTGCCGATGGCTTGGCTTACTACATGGAACCCGGCACGAACACAGCAGCATGGTCTCTGAGGTGACCATCCACGGGAGCAAGAATTGATCCGAGACCGTGCCATCCGGCGCGGCCCTCATTCTCAACACGACGACCCGTGGATGCTGATTTCCGTCAGCAGGACGGCGTGGGGGCGGGAGACGCTCACGTCAGTGGCGGAAGCGCTGGCCCGTCAATACGCGTTCTTGGTCGAGATCAGCGCGAACGGCCGCCGGCCTTGGCGCTCGTCGCATGGGGACGCGGGCCGACGAGCGACATTTCGCCCCTCACGACATTGAAAAGCTGCGGCAGCTCGTCGAGGCTCGTCCCGTGGCTGCAACAGTTGTAGAGGTCATGGATGTTCGTTCAGGCGGAGGATTGGCCCTCGACCCAGCAGTGCAACTTTAGCCGCGATCGGTGAGCGACCTCTAGGGTGTTTCCGTTTTTCGTTGAATCACTTCAACACCCTAGTTCCTTGGTTTGTCGTGCTTCTTTTCGGAAAACCGCTTCGCATCCCGGCCTGCGTCGGGACAGGCATTTTCCGGAAGCACTCTAGCCGCGATCGGTGAGCGACCTCTAAATGCCGGCCGCCTGACATGCGTCAAAGCGCGAATGCAGTGTGGAGCCCAAGCTCATTCCGGCACAGCGTGCACGCAAACTGTCACATGCAGCGCTTCGCCACCGCGCACAACTCACCGGCGCTTCCTATCGTAGGGGTAGGGTCTGTAAGATTACATCAGAAGGACTTGGCACCATGCACGCGCTCGGCTCCCTCGGCCTGATTTTCCTCCTGGCGGTTGCACCGCTCTGCGCACATGCGCAAGGCGATCCCGCGCTCGGCGAGAAGGTGTTCAAGAGATGCATGGCCTGCCACAAGGCCGGCGAAGGCGCGAAGAACGGTGTTGGGCCACTTCTCAACGGGTTGATCGGCAGGCCGGCCGGCACGGTCGAGAGCTTTGCTTATTCTCAGCTCAACAAGAACGCGGGCGCGGCCGGGCTCGTCTGGACCGAGGAAGCCCTCGTCGCCTATCTCGCCGATCCGAACGGCTTCCTCAAGAAATTCCTGACCGATGCCGGCAAAGCCGATCAGATCGCCGGCCCCACCAAAATGATCTTCAAGCTGCCGAAAGAAGACGAGCGGCAAAACGTCATCGCCTATCTGAAGCAGTTCACGCCCGCGCCATAGAGCACGTTCAGGCGAAGTGGATGCCGGTTCGCCGTAAGAACGTGCTCAAAACCAAAACTCAGCACGTTCAGGCGAAGTGGAAGCCGGTTCGCCGTAAGAACGTGCTCAAAGCAAAGAGTCCACCCCGCATTGGCACCGGCATCACCCGCGTCTATGCTCCGCGCGCCGCGCGATAGGGGTCGAACCGCGCAGCCGCGTGAGGTGGCATGAGCATATCGGAAGCCGAGGCAGCGCAACGGATCGAACGGCCGCGCGTCGGCCTGTTCGTCACCTGCCTCGTCGATCTCTTCCGGCCGAGCGTCGGCTTCGCGGCGGTGAAGCTCTTGGAAGACGCCGGCTGCCTCGTCGAGGTGCCGGCGGCGCAGACCTGCTGCGGACAGCCCGCCTACAATAGCGGCGCCCGCGGCGAGGCGATCGGCCTGGCCCGCCAGACCATCGCCGCCTTCGAAGGCTTCGACTATATCGTGGTGCCGTCCGGCTCCTGCGGCGGCATGATCAAGCGGCATTACCCGAAGCTGCTCGAGGCCGATGCGGCTTGGGGCCCGCGCGCCAAGGCGATCGCCGCCAAGACCTATGAGCTCGTCTCGTTCCTCGCCGATGTGCTGGGCGTCGCCAAGGTCGAGGTCGCCTGGACGGCGAAAGCCGCCTACCACGATGCCTGCTCCGGGCTTCGCGAGCTTGGCGTCCGCGAGCAACCCCGCAAGCTTCTCGGCTCCATCGCCGGCATGGAGATCGTCGAGGTCGCCGACCGCGATGCCTGCTGCGGCTTCGGCGGCACCTTCTCGGTCAAGTATTCCGATGTCTCCAACGCCATCGTCGAGGATAAGACCAAGCGCATCGCCGACACCGGTTGCAACATGCTCCTCGCCGGCGATCTCGGCTGCCTCATGAACATGGCCGGCAAGCTGAGCCGCGACGGCCGCGCCATCGAGGTCCGCCACGTCGCCGAGGTGCTGGCCGGCCAGCGCGACAATCCGCCGATCGGGGGCAAGCCATGAAGCCAAACACCCTCGCCTTCAAGGCCAATGCGTCGCGCGCGCTGCAAGATGCCGACCTGCAGCATTCCATGGGCCGCATGCGCACGCATTATGTCGGCTCGATCACCAACGCGCGCGCCAAGCTGCCGGAGTTCGAGGCGCTGCGGGACGCCGCGCGCGACATTAAGAACCACACGCTTAGCCATCTCGATCTCTATCTGGAAGAACTCGAGCGGAAAGTGACGGAGGCCGGCGGCCACGTGCATTGGGCCTCGACTCCGGCCGAAGCGCGCAATCTCATCGAGGCGATCTGCCGGCACGCCAATGCGCGCACCATCACCAAGGGCAAGTCGATGATCTCCGAGGAGATCGCGCTCAATGCCCATCTGGAGAAAGCGGGCTTCAAGGTCGTCGAGACGGATCTGGGCGAGTATCTGATCCAGATCCGCAACGAGCCGCCGAGCCACATCATCGGCCCAGCCGTGCATCTGACGCGCGGCCAGATCGAGGCTGACTTCCGCCGCGTCCACAAGCATCTGCCCGAGAGCCGCAACATCACCGAGCCGACGGCATTGGTGGACGAGGCAAGAAATGTCTTGAGAGAGCAGTTCATCGCGGCCGATGTCGGCATCACCGGCGCCAATTTCCTGATCGCGGAGACCGGCACCTCCGTCATCGTCACCAACGAGGGCAATGGCGATCTGACGCAAATCCTTCCCCGCGTGCACATCGTGCTCGCGACCATCGAGAAGGTGGTGCCGACGCTCGAAGACGTGTCGACGATCCTGCGCGTGCTCGCCCGCTCGGCGACGGGCCAGGAGATTTCCAACTACACGACCTTCTCGACCGGCCCCAAGCGCGCGAGCGATCCGGACGGGCCGGCCGCGTATCACATCGTGCTGCTCGATGGCGGGCGCACGGAAATCCTCGCCAGCGAGTTCCGCGAGGCGCTCAACTGCATCCGCTGCGGCGCCTGTATGGATCATTGCCCCGTCTATCATGCTGTTGGAGGCCATGCTTACGGCTGGGTCTATCCGGGCCCCATCGGCGCTGTCATGACGCCGGCGCTCATCGGCATCGGACAGGCCAGGCACCTGCCGCACGCCTCGAGCTTCTGCGGGCGCTGCGAGGAGGTCTGCCCGATGCGCATCCCGCTGCCCAAGATGATGCGCTACTGGCGCGAGCACGACTATGCGTTGGCCAAGCGGGGCGAGCTGCCGCAGCGCGCGCTCCGCTATTGGGCGTGGCTCGCGCGCCGGCCGGGCGTCTATCACCGGGCCTTTGCGACCGGCAACCGGCTGCTCCGGCTCGTCAGCGGCGCGAAGGGGCTCCCCAAGTCGCTCCCTTTCGCCGGCGGTTGGACGAAGCATCGCGATTTCCCGGCGCCCGAGCCGGGCGGAACGTTCCAGACGCAGTGGGCGAAACGGCAGGGGCGCGGCGCATGAGCGGCCTCAATCCGCAAGCGCGCGACATCATCTTGGGCCGCATCCGCCGGGCCCTCGGCGCGACGGACGACGATGTCGAGCGGCGCGTCGCCGTGCAGCGGCGGCTGTCGCATCCCTCGCCCGGCCCGATCCCGAAACGGACCGAGGGCACGCGGCCTGAGCTCGTCGCCCAGCTGAAAACGCGGCTCGAAGGCCTCGCGGCCACCGCCGAGATCGCGCCGCTGGCGGAGATTCCCACTCGCGTCGCCGAGTTCCTGAAGAACAACAATCTGCCCGCTCGGCTCCGCTCCGGCGCCGATCCGCTGCTCGCGGGGCTGGACTGGTCGAAGATACCGGCCCTCACGATCGAGCACGGGCGCGCCGAGCCCGAGGACGAGGTGAGCCTCACCCACGCCGTCACCGCCGCCGCCGAAACCGGCACGCTCGTCTTCGTTTCGGGAGCGGACAATCCAACGACGCTCAACTTCCTGCCGGAGACCGAGATCGTCGTCGTCCGCGCGGAGGATGTGGAGGGGAGCTACGAGGCGACCTGGACCCGCATCCGCGCCCTCTACGGCGACCGCTCCATGCCCCGCACCGTCAACTGGGTGTCGGGGCCGTCCCGCACCGGCGACATCGACCAGACCATCGTGCTCGGCGCCCACGGGCCGCGGCGGTTGCATGTGATCGTGGCGGAGGGGTAGGGGCCGAAATCCTCCATATTCGCAGTGTTACCGCCCCGTGTTAGGATTACTGATCCGCCGCGCTTGCCTTTGGACGGCGCCTCGAGGTGGATAGCGACCGGTATAAGCGATCGACGGAGCACGATCATGCGCAAGTGGGGAATGCTGTTGGCATTTGGCGTCATTGCACTCGGAACGCTTGTGAACCATCCGGCACCCGCCTCCGCCGCCATGCGCAACTGCCTCAAATTCGTGGTTGGCCAAGGCACCGCGGCAACCGAGCTCGCCGCGAAAAAGCAGGCGATGGACGCGTGGAAGAAGGCCGCCGTCACCGCCGGCATCGAGAACCCGGCCTGGCGCATCGCCATCAACAAGACCTTCGAGTGCGAGCCGGACGATGACGGGCAGATCACCTGCACGGCCTCGGGCGATCCCTGCACCATCGTCCAGGTGCCGCCCGCCTCGACCGGGGCGCAGTGACGCTCGCGACGGCTGGCGCTAAGCTCGTGGCATGATCCAGACCGAGCACACGCGCACCCTCGACCCCATTGTCGCCCGCCTGCGTCCCGAGATCGAGGCGCTGTTCGCGGACCTCTGGCGGCATCCCGAGCTGCCGGCCATGGAGTTCCGCACGGCCGGCGTGCTCGCGACCTGGCTCTCGGGGCATGGCTTCCAGGTCACGCGCGCGCCGGGCGGCGTGCCGACGGCCTTCCTCGCAAGGAAGTCCCTGGGCGAGGGGCCGCGCATCGGCATTCTCGCCGAGTATGATGCGCTTCCCGGCCTCGCCAACGAGGCGGTGCCGAAGCGCGCGCCGATCCGGGGACAACGGGCCGGACATGCCTGCGGGCACAATCACATCGGTCCGGCAAACTGCGGCGCGGCCATCGCGCTCGCCGAAGCAGCGGCCACGCTCGGCCTCGGCGGCGAGATCGTCGTCGTCGGCACGCCGGCCGAGGAGATCCTGTGGGGAAAGCCCGCGCTCCTGAAGCAAGGCGTGTTCGATGGGCTCGATGTCGTCCTCACCTCCCACGGCGACTACCAGAACGGCGCGCTGTCGCGGCCCTGCCAATCCTGCCTCTCGGGCGAGATCATCTTCTCGGGCGAGGCGGGTCACGGCGGCAAGCCGGGCGTCAAGAATGCACTCGAAGCCGCCGAGCTGTTCATTGCCGAGGCAACGGCGCTTCGCGAGAAAGAGTTCAGCGATGTCGCGCTGCGCCATGTGCTGCGCGTGGCCGGCATCATGCCGTCGATCACCCCGGACGAGGCGCGGGTCTGGCTCACGGCCCGGAATGTCTCATTCGAGCGGGCGAGGGCGTTCTACGACAGGCTCGTGGCGCTCGCAGCCGATGTGGCGGTGCGCTCGCATGTGACGCAACGCCACCAGCCGATCGCCGGCACGCGCGGCTATCTCGCCAATGATGTGCTGGCGCGCACGCTGTTAGGCGCACTCGAAACCGTCGGCTTGCCCGAATGGACGGCCGACGAGATGACCTTCATGACGGAGCTGTCGCGTGAGGTGAGCCCCAACAGCAAAATGCGCCTCGATCGCGGCTTGAAGCTCTACGACACCGGCGAAGACTACTACGGCCAGGACGACGGCGAGATTTCCTGGCGCATTCCGCTCGGCCGCGTGAACTGGGCCTATCCGGAGGAGGTCACCATTCATCACTGGGCCTGGACCGCCTGGTCCGGCCATCCGGCCAGCGGCAAGGGGGCGCTGATGGCAACCGGGGCACTGGCGCTCGGCGGTCTTGCCTTGCTGGCCAGCCCCGCACTTGTCGCCGAAGCGAAAGCCGAGCTCGCTCGCCGCACCGCCGGCCTGGAAATCACGCCGCCCATCGTCGGCGCCTGGAACACGCTCACCAAAGAGCCCGAGCGCTTCTGGGACGCGACCTGGGTGGAGTAACTACCCCGCCCACAAACACCATGCCGCCAGGAACGGCTTCGTGCCCGACCGCATGGCGTGCCGGATGCCGGGGGGATTGTAGATCAAGCCGCCGATACCCGGCTCGACCCAGGGGTCGGCATTCTGCTGCCAACCGCCGTCCGACAGCGCCACATAAACCTCTTCCGGCGCGTGGTCGTGATAGGGATAGTTGATGTTGGGCGCCATGAGGCTGACGCCCATTACGACGTCACGCCGCGACTCGAGCTGGCCGGGGCCGGCGACGTAAGCGTTGGCGTGCCCCGACAGAAATGGTTCCCCCACTTCAGTAGCGTTGCCGCGGACGAACCATTTGAGCTTCGGTTCCAATGCGCGCAATGACTTGGCAAGCCGTGCGACCGGCGGCGAACCTGCCTCGGCGGATTGCAACGCCGGCTCCAGATACCGGCAGCAGTCGAGGCTCGCCGGCGCGACAGGCGCCATCTCCGCCGGTGTTTCGAGCGCGGCAAAAATCCGGCGTGACGCCTCGGCCGAGGGCGAGCCCGGCGCCGCCCGAGCCGCGATCGCCTCGCGGAACGCATCAATAAACGCCTGCAACTCCGCCGATCGCACCGCCATCGTCCTCACCCCGTATAAGCCACGACCTTCTGCGTCTGAACTCCCAGGCCCTCGATCGACAACCGCATGTGATCACCCGCCTTCAGGAATTTGGGCGGCTTCATGCCGAGGCCGACGCCGGGCGGCGTTCCCGTGGTGATGACATCGCCCGGCTCCAGCCGCCAGAACTGCGAGATGTAGGAAATCAGATGCGCGACGCCGAAGATCATGGTCGACGTCGAGCCGTTCTGGACTTTCTCGCCGTTGAGCTCGAGCCACATGGAGAGCTTCTGCACGTCGGCGATCTCATCGGGCGTGACGAGCCAAGGTCCCAGCGGTCCGAAGGTCGGCGCGCTCTTGCCCTTGATCCACTGGCCGCCGCGCTCCATCTGCCAGGCGCGCTCGGAAAGGTCGTTGCAGACGGCAAAGCCCGCAACATACTTGAGCGCATCCTGCTCGCTCACATAGGAGGCGGGTTCGCCAATGACGACGGCCAGCTCCACCTCCCAATCGGATTTCTCGGACCCCTTCGGGATCACGACATCGTCGTCGGGGCCGTGCAGGCAGGAGGGCGCCTTCGAGAACAGGATCGGTTCCGCCGGAATGGGCGCGCCGGTCTCCTTGGCGTGATCGGCGTAGTTGAGGCCGACGGCGATGAAGTGGCCGATACGGGCGATGCACGGTCCGATGCGTGACCCCGCCGCCACGGCCGGCAGCTTCGAGGGATCGAGCTTGGCGAGTTTGCCGAGGGAGGCCCGCGAAAGGCTGGCCCCCGCGAGATCCTCGATCTCGCCCGACAAGTCCCTGATCTGACCTGTCTTATCGACCAGTCCCGGACGCTCGCGGCCGACGGGGCCGTGACGAAGCAACTTCATGCGATATCTCCTGTCGGCCGACGGCGAAGGCCCTGGCTCGTATACCCACTCAACTGTGGCACACGCGACACGAAAATCTCAAGGGGAGTTGCGCCGAGCCAAGTCCGCCCAACCTCAAAACGCCTTGATAGACGTGAACAATTCTTCGGCATGCGACCCTCAAATCTCCACAGTCGGAGCCCATATCCTCACTCGTAGTCCATGCTCTGAACCAAAGGCCGGGCATTTCGTTTGGTCCTGGATCGGAAACGGCAGTAGAATGCGTAACGGCAATGCCGTGCTTGGCCTCTCCGGGCCTGACGAAGCGAGCAGAGACAGCGACCGCTCTGACCCCGCGATCATCCGGACCTTGGCTCCCGCCGCGGGGAACGCGGCCAATCGGTCGCCGCTTTTGAGCAGATAGAGAGCGGGCATGACCACGCAGGATGACCTCTTCGAGCTCTATTCGCAGAGCTACGACAAGAAGAAACAAAGCGAGCTGACGCTGAAGCAGTTCCTCGACGGCTGCCGCAGCGACCCGATGCTCTATGCGTCGGCCGCCGAGCGCATGCTCGCCGCCATCGGCGAGCCCAAGCTCGTCGATACCGCCAAGGACAATCGCCTCGGCCGGATCTTCCTCAACCGCACGCTGAAGATCTATGAGGCGTTCCAGGATTTCTACGGCCTCGAGGAAACCATCGAGCGTATCGTCGGTTTCTTCCGGCATGCGGCGCAGGGCCTCGAGGAGAGGAAGCAGATTCTCTACCTGCTCGGCCCCGTCGGTGGCGGCAAGTCCTCGCTCGCCGAATGCCTGAAAGAGCTGATGGAGAAGCACCCCGTCTACGTGCTCGCCGCCAGCGGCCAGGTCTCGCCGATCTTCGAGAGCCCGCTCGGCCTCTTCCAGTCGGAGAGCATGGCCGGAATGCTCGAGGAGCGCTACGGCATCCCGCGCCGCAAGGTGTCGGCCACGATGTCTCCCTGGGCGGTGAAACGCTTGGACGAGTTCGGCGGCGATATCTCGAAGTTCACCGTCGTCAAGGTGTACCCCTCGCGGCTCCGCCAGATCTGCGTCGCCAAGACGGAGCCGGGAGACGAGAACAACCAGGACATCTCGTCCCTCGTCGGCAAGGTCGATATCCGTAAGCTCGAGTTCCACGGCCAGAACGACGCCGACGCCTATTCCTACTCGGGCGGCCTCAATCGCACGACCCAGGGCCTGCTCGAGTTCGTCGAGATGTTCAAGGCGCCGCTGAAGATGCTGCACCCGTTGCTGACGGCGACGCAGGACGGCACCTATGTCGGCACCGAGAATGTCGGCGCGCTGCCCTATCAAGGCGTCATCGTCGCCCACTCCAACGAAAGCGAGTGGCAGACCTTCAAGGCCAACAAAAGCAACGAGGCGTTCCTCGATCGAATTTCCGTCGTGCAGGTGCCCTATTGCCTGCGCGTCTCCGACGAGGAGCGCATCTACCAGAAGCTGCTCACCTCGAGCGAGTTGGCCAATGCGCCGTGCGCGCCGGGCACGCTCAAGATGCTCTCGCAATTCTCGGTGCTGACACGCCTGAAGGAGCACGAGAACTCGAACCTGTTCTCGAAAATGCGCGTCTACGACGGCGAGAGCCTGAAGGACTCCGACGTTCAGGCGAAGACCATGCAGGAGTATCGCGACTCGGCCGGCGTGACGGAAGGCATGGACGGTATCTCGACGCGCTTCGCCTACAAGGTGCTGTCGGAGACCTTCAACTACGACACGCAGGAGGTCGCCGCCGACCCCGTCCATCTCATGTATGTGCTCGAGCAATCGATCAAGCGCGAGCAGATGTCCGAGGAGAGCGAGGACAAGTACCTCGAGTTCATCAAGGAGGATCTGGCGCTGCGCTATGGCGAGTTCATCGGCAACGAGGTTCAGAAAGCCTATCTGGAATCCTACAACGATTTCGGACAGAACCTGTTCGACCGGTACGTCGCCTATGCGGATGCCTGGATCGAGGATCACGACTTCAAGGATCCCGACACCGGCCAGCTGATGAACCGCGGCCTGCTCGACCAGGAGCTGTCCAAGATCGAGAAACCGGCCGGCATCGCCAATCCGAAGGACTTCCGCTACGAGGTGGTCAAGTTCGCGCTGCGTGCGCGCGCCAAGAACGGCGGCCGCAATCCGGGCTGGAACTCCTTCGAGAAGATCCGCGACGTCATCGAGCGACGCATGTTCTCGCAGGTCGAGGACCTGCTGCCGGTCATCTCCTTTGGCGCCAAGAAGGACACCGAGACGGGCAAGAAGCACGAGGAGTTCGTCGAGCGGATGGTCGCGCGCGGCTACACGCAGCGCCAGGTCCGCCGTCTCGTCGAGTGGTACATGCGCATCCGCAAGTCGGGCTAACGCAGATGCACATCGTCGACAGACGGCTCAATCCGAAGGCGAAGAGCCTCGGCAACCGTCAGCGGTTCCTGAAGCGCGCGCGCGGGGAAGTTCGCGAAGCGGTCCGGGAGGCCTTGAAGAAGCGAAAGGTCTCCGAGGTCGAGGGCGGCGAGAAGATCAAGATCCGCACCAAGGGGCTGAAGGAGCCATCCTTCCGCACCGGACGCAACAGTGGCGAGCGCGATTTCGTGCTCCCGGGAAATCGCGAATACACCGTCGGCGATCGGATCAAGAAGCCGGAGGGCGGCGCGGGCGGTCGTGGCAGCAAGGGCAGCCCCGACGGCGAGGGCGAGGACGATTTCGTCTTCTCGCTGTCGCGCGACGAGTTCCTCGATATCTTCTTCGAGGATCTGAAACTCCCAAACCTCATCAAGGCCCGGCTGAAGGACATGCGATCGACGAAGCGGGTCAGGGCCGGGTTCGTCACCGACGGCCCGCCCGCACGCCTCAATCTCGTTCGCACCATGCGGAACTCGATGGCGCGGCGCGTGGCGCTGCGCCGCCCGTCGGAAGCGGAGCTGAAGGCGCTCGAGGCGGAACTCGAGGCCGAGCAAGCGAAGGAGCCGCCGGATGCGGCCAGGATCGCGGCGATCGAGGAGCGCCTCCGCCACATCCACTACCTGCGCCGTACCGTCGCCTACATCGATCCGCTGGATCTGAAGTTCAACCGCTTCGACAAGGTGCCGCGACCAGCGACCCAGGCGGTGATGTTCTGCCTGATGGATGTCTCGGCTTCGATGACGGAGCAACTGAAGGACTTGGCCAAGCGCTTCTTCATGCTGCTCCACCTGTTCCTGACGCGCCACTACCGCGAGGTCGATATCGTCTTCATCCGCCATACGACGGAGGCGAAGGAGGTCGACGAGGAGAGTTTCTTCAAGGACACCGAGACGGGCGGCACCGTCATCTCGTCGGCTTTCGAGGAGATGCAGAGGGTCGTCGCCGAGCGCTATCCCGTTGCCGACTGGAACATCTACGCGGCGCAAGCCTCCGACGGCCACAACTTCGACGACGACATGGATCGCTGCTGCGAGATGCTGACGGAGACGATCCTGCCGCTGACGCAGTACTTCGCCTATATCGAGGTGAGCGAGCCGGTGCAGGGACGGCCGCGCGAGAGCATCGTCTGGTCGGCTTACTCCGAGTTCATCGAACGCCACACCAACTTCGCCATGCAGCGTGTGTTCTCAGCCGCAGACATCTATCCGGTGTTTCGCGAGCTGTTCTCCGGCGCCGGCAAGGCCGCGTAGGCTAGTACCCACAATCGCTGAAGGACGACACGTATGACGATCGATGACGTCCGCTGGCCAGGTGGCGCGCGATGGGCGTTGTGGGGCTACGGCCGAGGGCGCCGACGCCGCCAGCGGTCGTCCTCGATCGCCCGTCATGCCGGAGGCGTGTCCTCGACACGACGGGTCGCGGCCCGCGGGCGCCCGGGGCGTCGCGAAGCTCGACCGTAGTCCCAGCTACGCTCTTCGCTTCGCTCCTGCCGGATCGCCGCACGGTTCCGCGATCAGACGTGCCGTCCTTCAGCGATTGTGGGTACTAAATGGCGAAACTCGTAAAACCCGCCAAGTCCAAGCGCCTGCTCTACGAAGGCGCCGACTGGACCTTCGACCTCGTCAAGCGCGCTTACGATGAGATCGAGCGCATCGGCGTCGGCGAGATGGGCCTCGACATCTATCCCAATCAGATCGAGGTCATCACGGCCGAGCAGATGCTCGACGCCTATACCTCCGTCGGCATGCCGCAGATGTACCGGCATTGGTCGTTCGGCAAGCAGTTCGCCCGCGAGGAGGCGCTCTACCGGCGCGGCCAGCGCGCGCTCGCCTACGAGCTCGTCATCAACTCCGACCCCTGCATCAACTACATCATGGAGGAGAACTCCATGACCATGCAGGTGCTGGTGATGGCGCACGCCGCCATGGGCCACAACCACTTCTTCAAGAACAACTACTTGTTCAAGCAGTGGACGGACGCGGAGTCGATCCTCGACTACATGTCGTTTGCCAAGCGCTTCGTCGCCGAATGCGAGGAGCGCTACGGCATCGAGGCGGTGGAGCGGGTGCTCGATTCAGCACACGCACTGATGAGCCAGGGAGTCAGCCGCCATCCTTCGCGCCGCCAGGCCAAGTCGCTCGCCAAGGAGCGCCAGCGCGAGTTGCAGCGGCGCGAGTACGAGCGGGAAACCTTCTCCGATCTCTGGCGCACGCTGCCGCGCGCGGCCGAACCCGAGGAGAGCGAGGCCAAGGCTCCCGACAGTGCGGGACGTCTCTCGCTGCCGGAAGAGAACATCCTCTACTTCCTCGAGAAGACGGCGCCGAAGCTCGAAGGCTGGCAGCGCGAGCTGCTCCGTATTGTCCGCATGATGGCGCAGTATTTCTTTCCGCAGCGCCAGACGAAAATGATGAACGAGGGCTGCGCCACTTTCGTCCACTACGAAATCCTCAATCGCCTCTACGACGAGGGCCTGATCGGGGAAGGTGCCATGCTCGAGTTCCTGCACAGCCACGCCTCGGTCGTCTACCAGCCGCGCTTCGAGGATCAGCACTACTCGGGCTTCAATCCCTACGCCCTGGGCTTCGCCATCACGCGCGACATCAAACGCATCGCTGAGGAGCCAACAGCAGAGGACCGCGAGTGGTTCCCCGGGTTCGCCGGCTCCGGCACCGCGCTCACAGTCATCAAGGAGGCCTGGGCCGATTATCGCGACGACAGTTTCATTCTCCAGTTCCTCTCGCCCAAGGTGATGCGGGACCTTCGCTTGTTCGAGGTCAACGACCGGTCCTCGGCGGCCTTCGTCGGCGTGACGGCGGTTCACGACGAGATGGGCTATCGCAGGCTTCGCCGCGCGCTTGCCCGCCATTACGAGGCAGCGGCCCAGGACCCGGACCTGCAGGTGGTCGACGCCGACCTATCGGGCAGCCGGCAGCTAGTGGTCCACCACAAGGTCCGCAACGGTGTTCTGCTCGACAAGGAGGCAACGGACGCGACGCTTCCCCACCTCGCCCAGCTCTGGGGATTCCGCGTCCGCCTCATTGAGGTCGACGGCGAGACGGGCAAGAGCCTGAAGGAGCACGAGGCGCTACCGATGCCGCAGTAGGGCCATTTATGCTCCGATAGCGGAGAATGAACTGTGGCCGGAGAGTTGTGAACAAAGCGCCTATTTCCAGCACTGCGCGAACTCTGCTTCACAAAATCTGCACAATCAGCGATCTTGCTGCTGTCTCGCGGGGCACCGGTCGGGGGACCGGATTGGAGGGGGCTTTGACGACGGGCACGAAGCGAATGCCGTCAGTGACAAACCGGGCGGGCGCACGGGTGCTCGTGGCCGCGCTGGCGATTGCCTTCACCGCCGCGCCCAATCCACTGCTTCCGCTTATCGATGATGGCGTCATGGTTTCGACCTACGCCATCGCCTGGGCCAAGAAGGACGGGGACGGGGATGGAGACGGAGGTGATCACGGCGATAGTGGCGGCGGTGACGGTGACCGCGGCGACAACGACGGTGACCACGGCGATAACGACGGTGACCCCGGCGATAACGACGGTGATCACGGCGATAACGACGGTGATCACGGCGATAACAACGGTGATCGCGGCGACGATGGTGACTCCGGCTCGGACGGCCGCGGCGAGAAAGATGGAAAGGGCGGCAAAGGCAAAGGGCGCAACGGCGGTGACGATTCCGACAGCGACAGCGGCGGAAAACCCGGCAAGTCGGACAAGAACGATAAAACCGATAAAACCGACAAGACCGACAAGACCGACAAGACCGACAAGAATGACAAGAATGACAAGAATGACAAGACCGACAAGAACGATACCGAGGCAGACACCAGCGATACGCCCGCCAAGGACAAGTCCACAAAAGGCAAAGACAAGTCCCAGAAGAAAGGCAAGACGGTAGCCAAGCCCACGGTGCAACCCGTCGTCGCCGTTCCCACCACACCGGCAGTGCCAACCAGCGACATGGGCGGCGACTCGGCCGCGGCAGGTGACCACAAGGCGGGCGAGGTTGTGGGCGTCGGCATGTCCTCCGCGGACGTCGCGGCGGTGTCGGCCATGGGCTTCAGCATCGCCACCCCGGCCGTGACGGTCACCACAACACCCATTGTTGAAATCCTGGTGCCCGAAGGCGTCAACGAGGAGGACGCGCGCGCCGCACTCGCCAAGGCGCTGCCCGGCCGGCGGTTTGGTCTCAACAAGGTCTATTCGGGCTATTCTACCGCCACCTCGTCCAAGGCGGCCGCAGCAAAGGGCAGCGACGGGCCACCCGGCGCCGATCCGCGCTGCACCGGCGATCAGTGCTACGGGCGTGTCATGGTCGGCTGGCAAGCCGAGCTTGAGAGCTGCCAGGCCGGCGTCTCCATCGGCATGATCGACACCGGCATCGATGTCGATCACCCCGCTTTCGCCGGCGGAGCCATGGTCGTCAAGAGCTTCTCGCCGCAAGGTGCGAAAGAGGAGATCCACGGCCATGCGACCGGCGTCGCAGCGCTCCTCATCGGCAATGGTCGAAGCGCCTCACCCGGCCTGCTTCCGAAAGCGCGCCTCGTCGCTGCCGACGTATTCTATGTCGATGGCAAGCATGTCGTGACCGACACGGCCTCGCTGCTGCGCGCGCTCGACTGGCTCGATCAGGCCGGCGTCGGCATCGTCAACATGAGCTTCTCGGGTCCCCAGGATCATTTGGTTGCCCAGGCGATCCGGCGCATGAGCAATAGGGGGGTCGTGTTCGTCGCCGCCGCCGGCAACAACGGACCCGGCGCGCCAGAAGCCTATCCGGCCGCCTATCCCGAAGTCGTCGCCGTCACCGCGGTCGATGCGCGGATGAAGAGCTACGTCAAAGCGAACCACGGCGACTACATCGATGTGGCGGCTCCCGGCGTCAAAATCTGGACGGCGACCGCCAACGGCAAGTCCGGCTACCAATCCGGCACGTCCTTCGCCGTGCCGTTCGTGACGGCAGCGCTCGCCGCAAGCGCGGCCTATGGCGCGCCGGATTCCGCCGAAACCTGGCTCGCCGCCGCCGGCATCGACGACATCGGCGAGTTGGGGATCGACAGCGTTTTCGGTCGCGGTCTGCTCAAGGCTCCGGCGGGCTGCGGGCCACCTGTGTCAGGCAGCGGCCTGTTTTCGGCCTTCCTGCCGGATGGCACGAGCGAGACGGCCGGCGTGACCCGCATCAAGCTCGGAATGACCCAGCGTTGAGCCTTGCTAGGGTGTTTCCGTTTTTCGTTGAATCACTTCAACACCCTAATGCCCAGCCTCGCGGCGAAACCCGTGGAGAGAAGGTTGCGTGATATTGCCCCGGCAGGGGCAGAGGAGGACCCCTCCGCTCATCCTCCGCCCCTTGGGGGCGGGGCTTCGGGAGCGACGTTTCCACGGGTTCCGCTGCGCTCACCCGTGGCTACATTCCAAAGCCCCTTCGGGGCTTGGCCGGTCCTGCCGCTGTGGAAGAAACGGGCTTCGATGCGGGTCAGGCAATTTGGGGTTTGGTACGAGTTTGGTTACGGGTGGAAAAAGCGAAGCCGGCTCTCGGTGCAATCGGACAAGCGGGGTGTGGTCTTATCGCACGATCGAGAGCCGGCTCCTGTCAGCCGGAGTTGCGGGATCACCAGCTGAGTTTCGACGGGATGCTTGTAGGCTTGGCGCACTTTCTAGCGGCGAACCGGTATCCACTTCGCCGGAAAGTGCGCAGGGCCACATCCCAATGCAGTTCACATCGGACACGACGTTCACTCTGACTTCCACTGGCGCGCGATGAGCGCGGCCTCGGCTTGGGGGTCCAGGGCGGCCGACGATGCCATCATGGTCATGGCGAGATCGTCGACCGCCTGAGCCCCTCCCCCAGAAGAAGGAGTCTTCAAATTTCCATCGCCGGCAACTCCTTCACCGGCAGCGAGAATTTTCCACTGCCGTTGTTCGGCCGCCCGGCAGGCGAGGCCCGAGTGCTCGGCGCCCTGATAGAGCCGGCACCAGCGGCCGGTGTCATCCTTGAAGGTCGCGACGACACGGACGGAGCCGTCCTGGCTCGCCTGCATGGTCGTGCTCTCGAGTGTCTTCTCGAGCGCCCCGGCTGCGACGAGCTTGCCGTTCTGCTCGGAAATGAGTGCACCGGCGGGTCCGCCCCATTGCGTCGACACCAGACCGATCAGCAGACCGGCCGCGACGCCGGCCAGCGCCGGCCAGGGCGAGGTCCCAAAACCGATGCTCTGCAGCACGTTGCGAATGGATTGACCGAAGGAAATCGTGCGGGGTCCCGCGACGGGACGCGTCATCGGCGCATTCCGGATCGCCTGCAGCATCGCCGCCGGCGGCTGCGCCTCGAGCACCGCATCGAAATGCGGGCCAAGCGAGCGGCCAGTCACGCGGAAGACCTCGAGTCGCGCGGCCAGAGCAGGATTGCTGGCGATGGCGACCTCGACCTGCCGAGCCAGACCGTTCTCGAGCTCGTTGTCGGCATAAGCCATCAGCAGCTCGTCCGTGATCACCAGGGAACTCTTCGTCATGCCACCCGCCCCTCTGCCTCGGCCAGCGCCTCAAACAGCGCCTTGCGCGCTCGTGCCAACCTGCTCATCACGGTTCCCATCGGGATCGACAGCGTTTCCGCCGCCTCCTTGTAGGAAGCTCCATTGACACAAACGAGCGCAACGAGTGCCCTTTGCTCCTCGGGCAGGCGGCCGATGGCGCGCATGACCTCGGACAGTGTCAAACTACTCTCCACCACCGAGCGGCCATCGACCCCCATGGGCTCGGCTCCCACCTCGATGTCGTCGATCGACGAGTGCACGCCACGAAATCGCTGCGTTCGCATCCGATCGATCCAGAGATTTTTCGCGATCCTGTACATCCAACTGTCCAGACGCGTTCCCGGTTCCCAAAGATGCAGGCTCTGCAACGCCCGGACGCAGGTATCTTGCGCCAAGTCGTCGCCCTGGGATGCATCCGCCGTCAAAGCATGGGTGAACCGCCGCAGTCGCGGCAAGAAAGCGATCATTCGCTCCCTGACTTCCTCGGTCACACCCCTGCCCCCGAAATCCAGTCGCCTGTAGAAACGGACGGCCAGCGGTTCTATTCCCGGTTGGATCGAGCTGACAATCGGCGCCGGAACCGGGTCAGTTTGCCAGCTCTTCGATCGCCGCCCGGTCCGGATAGAACGAAAAGTGACCCCGGATCGCCGCGACCTTGGCGAACGGCAGCTCGTAGGACCAGGCCGCGTTCTCGACCTCGCCCGCCGAGAAGTAGCTGGCCTCACCCTTCCAGGGGCATTGGGTGACGGTCTTCGAGCGGGTGAACGCCGCCATGACCACGTCCTGGCGGGGAATGTAGAGGCGGAGCGGATAGCCCGCCTCGGCCAGCGCCAGCGCGCGCGAGGTCTCGGCGACGACCGCGCCGCCGACGGTTACGCGGACCCGGCCGGGGTGGGGGGTGATGGTGATGGTCTTCTCTGTCCCGTTCATCGATGGGTGCTCCTGCCCGGCCGGATCAATCTTAGTCGCTTTGATCCCGCGTGCAGGGCCAAACATCCGAATGGGGTCAGACCCGCAGGGTCCGACCCCAATGCGAAAGACTACTCGTTATCGAGCTCGGCCAGGCGATTGAGCGCCTGCTCCTGCGCGCGGCGGCTATCGATGCCGGTCGCGGCGCTTTCCAGCGCAATGCGATAGGCGGCAATCGCGCCGGCCTTGTCGTTCTGCTTCTCCTTCAGCTGGCCCAGATAGGTGTTGTCCTCGATCGATTTCGGATACTTGGCGATGATCCGGTCGAGGTCGGCCTTGGCGAGGTCGAGCTTGTCCGACTTGATGTAGGCGAGCGCGCGATAGGTGTAGTACCAGTCGACCGTGGCGCTTATGCCGATCGCCTTCTCGAGATCGGCAGCGGCCTTGGGCGCGTCGGCGTTCTCCTGCAGAATTGCCATATAGCCCCGGAGCGCCCAGGAATAATGGTCGCCCGGATTGACCTCGATCACCTTGTTGATGTCGACCATAGCCTTGTCGAGGCTGCCGGCCGCGAAATGGGCATAGGCGCGCGAGGCGCGCACATCGTTGTAGGTCTTGTCGATCAGCAGCGCCTTCGAATAGTCGGAGATCGCTTTCTCGAAATCCTCCTTGTTGGAATGCGAGAGGCCGCGCTGGTAGAGCGCATAGGTGTAGCGCGGATCGAGCTTGAGGGCCTGGTCGAGGGCGGCGACCGATTGATCGTAGAGCCCCTTCATCCGGAGCGATGCGCCCTTCAGGGCCATGGGCCAGGTGTATTTGGGGCTCATGCCGATGGCGATGTCGGCCTGCGAGACGGCCTCGTCGTAGTTCGCTTGGGCGAAGGCCAGATCCGCGAGTCCGGCCGGGCAGTAGGCGTCGTTGGGCGTCTCGGCCGCGCATGCCGTCCAATCGGCCAGCGCCTTGTCGTATTCGCCGCGGCCCTTGAAGCCCCAGGCGCGACTGCCGAGCGCCGAGGCCCTGTCGGCCGGGTTCAAGGAGCCGGAGTCGATCAGCTTCGAGCAGGCCATGACGACGAGGTCGAAATTGTTGCCCTTGCAGTCGGCCTGGTCGTCGGCGAAGGCGGGGGAGGCCAGCATCAGGGAAAGGGCGATGGAACAGCTCAGGCGGCGCATGGGTGCTTTTCTCCGTGTTGTCGGCCTGGAGCACTTTCTTTCGTCCAACCGGTAACCACTTGGATGGACAAGTGCCCTGGGGGGGCAGGCGCTTCGATCATCGCCCCGCAGTCTAGCCGAGGCCAATCCAGTTTTGGACTGGGAAACGGAAAAATAGTTTGTAACAGCCGTATCCGGGGCATGGGGATTACTGCAGGGTCACGGCGGGTGGCCCGATAGACCCGGTCCGCCGTCATTAACGAAGCACCTTCTTGACGCGAACCGGGTCCCACTTCGCCTGAACGTGCTCTAAAGCACGAAATCGTCCGCCGTCAGCGTTTTGAGGCCCGTCAGCTCGATGTGGAAGTCGACGAGGAAATCGCCGTCGTTGTCGATGTAAACGAGCGTGCGGTCCTTCTCCGTGCCCTCGTAGTCGAACTTGCGGAACACCAACGAGCCGGCGCCCAAGAAGCGGCCTGTGCCGAGGAAGTCGAAGGCCTGATTGCCGGCGAGGCCCGTATTGGCGTCGATCCCGGAGAGATTGATCGTGTCGGCGCCGACCGAAAAGTCGGTGATGACATCGCGGAAGGCAGCGCCAAACCGGTCCGTGAACTGACCGTTACTTTGAATGGCCGGGAACTCGGGCGCGCTATCGGCGGGCGAGCGGAACACGAAGGTGTCGTCGCCGATGCCGCCGGTCAGCCTGTCGGCGCCACGCCCGCCGTTGAGGGCGTCGTCGCCGCCACCGCCACTCAGGCGGTCATTGCCGGCGAGCCCGAAGATCGCCTCGGCGGCATTGGTCCCACGCAGCACATCCGCGAGCGGTGTGCCGGTGATACGCAAAGCAGGGGTTACCATCAATCAACTCCTTGTACAGCGTGCGCTCGATCATTCAGGCTTACACTACTGCTGCGTCTCGGCCGTTCCCGTCGCCTCGGCCGGTGCCGTCGTCGAGGCCGTCGCATCCACTGGCACCTTCACCCAGGTCTCGCCCTTGCAGACGAGGCCCCAGAGGCCGCAGCCCTCGAGCGTCACATGGCTGTCGTCGACGAGGGTGACGACGCCCGAATAGGTCTTACCGTCCTCGGTGTTGAGGAGGTCGCCCTTCCAGATGGCGTCGC
>JANNSX010000307.1:0-3416 GCA_031403155.1 Hyphomicrobiaceae bacterium | reverse complement strand
GGATGTATCCGCTGACGCTGGAGGGGCTCGATCGGGGTATACGGGCGTTGATGCGGTAGGGGGACAAGGGCTCCAAGCGAATGTCGCCTGCTTCAAGCGGAATCCGGACACTGCCGCAGCGACGCGAGTGACCCGGAGGTGCCATTTCGGAACCGACGACCACCGCGATCGCACTGACTGCGGTGGTCGTCTGACGCGGCAGTTGATGGCTCCCGCTTGGCCCGCGATCACTCAGTGCTGAATTCGCTCGACGACAGGGTCTGGTTGCCACTCTCCTCGATTGCGAGGACCTCCCATTTGTAGGGTGTGCCGGGCTCGAGGAAGCCCTGAGGCAGCGCGATCGAGGTGACGGTCGGCGGCAAGTACATGCTGAGCCCGCGCTTGCCAATCATGTGCTTGTGCGGCGGCTCGTCCTTCTCGACGATCAGCTGATAGGCAATGATGTTGACGCCATCGCCCTTGATCGTCTTCGTGACCGGTCCCCATTTCACCACCAGCTCGCCCGCCGGTACCACCGCCTTCTCGGCCGGGGCCTTCAACTCGGGGCCCTCGGGGATGTTGTGCGTGAGCCAGGCAACGCTCGATGTCGTGCCCTTGCTTTCGCCCGATTCCATGGCCGGGCCCTCGATCGTGTAGTCGCCTTCGGGAAGGTTCTCGAGGATCGTCGATGCCGGAACATCGGTGATCGCTGGCTCGACCGTCTCGAAAAACAGCTCGGTGACGCCGAGCTTGGAGAGGGGGCCGAGACCTTCGAACTTCAGTACCGCGCCCCCGGGGCCTTTCACGGTGAGGCTCTGCCAGCCCTCGCTGTCGATGAAGCCCTGGAAGCCAATGTCCTTGTCGGTCGCATTGTACTCGATGTTGAGCTTGGCATCCTTGAGCGGGATGGGCTCCTGGGCGATGGCCGGAGGGCAGACGAGTGGGGACGACAGGGCGACTATGATCGTCGTGATCGATAGGTTTCTCATGATGTGCTCCCTCGAGAGCCACCGGCTCTCGGGTTATGGTGCTGATCTCTCGACACTGCAGCGGCATCAGCTCCGCAGCACCGGAACAGGGCCAAGCCGCCATGCCGCAGTGTCGGTGTGAGAAAGCGCGCCCGGACTGGCGCCGGCAATCGGGCATATGCGATAGGCGTGCGCGGGCTTGGCGTAGCGGCTGCAGGCGGGCGGTCACGTCTTACATATGTGAGGGAGCGATGCCGCAACGACGCTGAAGGTAGCTGGATCTCCTGCGACCGTCAGCCGGCTCGTGCCAGCACTGCGAGTGACTGCGTCGGCGTGCTGGGCGCCGCATCGCCAGCCAGCAAGTCCTCGAGGAAGAAGGCGGCAAGCTCCGCCCGGCTCGAGAGACCTGATTTCGCATAGATTGCCGTCGACTGCTGTCGCACCGTGGCCGCGCTGGTGTTGCGCAATTGCGCGATCTCCTTGTGCGACAGGCCTTTCAACATCAGCGTCGCAACATCGGCTTCGCTGGCCGTCAGGCTCCAGGCGTCGAACTGCCGCCGGATCGCGACGCCTAGACCGTCTATGTGTGTGCGCGCGGCGGAACGCCATCGGTCGCCATCGATCCGGGCGCGGGCCAGATCGTCGAGCAGCACCTCGCGTTCGGCCCGGATGTCGCGCATCTCTGTCGTCACATAGGCCGTTGTGACGATGGCGAGCGCGAGCAAAGCCTTCTCCAGCATATCGAGTGCGAACACGGACAAAGACACCGCGGCATCGCCTTTCAGCACGTCGATGAAGGCGAGCGTAACGAACAGGCCAAAGGCCATGGCGCCAAAGGCTAGGATGCGCCGGATCGAGGGATCAAGGCTCGTAAACTTGTGCATCTGCCAATCTTCCTGTTGCGGTTGTGCCGCCTATTCCTCCTCGTTGCCGGCGGGCTCGTCAGCAGCGGTGGCTTCGTCTTCGGTAGCGTTCTGGCTCGGCGGCTCGGCGGCCTCATCCTGCGACCCGCCCCATCCGTAACTGCCATCGAGCTCGATGGTCAGACGCGCGCCGATCGCGTGGGAGTTTTGCCCGTCCGCGTCCACAGCATAAGCATAGCCGGCGCCGAGCGACCATGTTTCGCCGGCGAAGCTCGCCTCGTCGCTGAGCGTGTACTCGACGCTCAAATCGATCAGATGCTCCAGCGTGTCCGGTCCGTTGGCGACGAGATTCTGTTGCAGCGAATAGGTCGCTGCATAAGTCAGCGGGCCGGATTCGAGCGATGCCGATACGGTTCCGACGGCGGCATCGTCGGTTCCACCTTCGAAATTGCGCAGATAACCGGCCTCGCCCAACAGGCGCAGCGTTGCCGCGTCCGAGATATCGAAACGCGCGGTTGCCGCCGCGAGAAGGCCCTGCTCACTCCCTGGCGTGATGCCTTCCTCGATCTGATCGGCCGTCGCCACGCCGGCACCTTGGTGGCGGAAAGCCAGGCGATAGCCGAAGTCGCCATCGGCAGTGCAGTCCGCTGTTTCGGCGCCGCTGCAGCCGTCGAGTGCGATGGCAAACGAGGACAAGCCGTCCGTATTGCCGGCGCCGCCGCCGGCGAAGCCCGTCTGGCCTCGGCTCCTGAAAAGCGAGTCACTAAGAAGCGTCCGATCGACCGTGAAAATGCTCGCCGTCAGAGATTGCGAAAGACCCAGCGCTTCAAATCGGACGGCAGCCTCGCCGCCGAGCCGCTCGAGTAGCTCGTAGCCGTCGACGAGATCCGTCGCATGCAGCCCGTTGAGCTCCGACGACGCGAGGCTGAATACCGGCTCGATCTTCCCAACACGCGCCTTGATCGACTCGACATCGATCTCTGCATAGAGCTGCAGGGCGTGGAGGCCGACATCGGTAAAGCGCGGCAGCTCACCGGGCGGCCTGTCAATGACCGGCTCATTGGTCAGCTCGGTCACGAGACGGAAGCCCTCGATGGGCGCGAAGAACAGGTCGGCATTGACGGATGGACTGAGGTCATTGGTGCCGCCCGAGAGAGCCTCTGGGCTGAACAAGAAATCGTCCTGCAACTCGCCGGTGACCGTGTAGCCGATGCAAGGCGCGGTACAGTCCGCGGCCGTCGCATGAGAGGAAAGCGAACACACCGTAACAATAATGGACGCGCTGGCCACGCTTGCTAAGCTCCCGCGGTCACATCGCATTCCCTATCCCCTGTACCGGACTGCAACCGAAGGGTGATCGCGGCCTCTTGGCCGTATTGAGGCGGTGGATCGCAAAGGTGATCCTGCGTCTCTCACAGTGGTCGAGCCGCGGGCGTCACACCCCACCTACGACTGTCAGCCTGTTTTACTTTCACCGGCCGAAAGATAATTGTCGGGCGAGGCCCAAACTGGCCCCCGCCCGACGCGGCTCGAGGTGAATTGTCCTCAGCCGCCGTTCTCGACCTTGATGAGCTCGGCCCGCTCGCCCTTGACGAGATGCTCGGAG
>JANNSX010000306.1:0-1715 GCA_031403155.1 Hyphomicrobiaceae bacterium | reverse complement strand
TTTGTTGTGTTTGTCTTGTTTGATTTTTTTTAATTTTTCATCTATTTATTTTTATTTGTTGGGGCGCCGGGCGGTCGCCCGCCTTCCGCAAAACGACCGCCCATCGATGGGCAATTTTTGATTTGGAACGGGCGACCGCCGGTCGCCCCTACAATGCAAACTCAAGAGTTGAAAATGGCAAAGAAATCCGCCAAGAAACCCACCTCCAAAGCCGCCAGGACCGCCGTCGCGGTCAAGCGCTCTGCGCCGGCGAAGAAAAACGGCGCCAACAAAATCGCCAAGCTGCCGCCGGCCGAGACGCAGAAGTACATCCTGGGCTCGTCCAAGATCTTCACGCCCGAGGTCATCAACGACATCCACATCAAGGCCGAGCTCGGCCGCTACCGGATGCGCGGCTTCTCGCTGTTCAAGAAGATCCCGCACTGGGACGACCTGACCTTCCTGCCGGGCACCCTCACCCGCTTCGTCATCGAGGGCTATCGCGAGAAGTGCGAAACGAAGACCATCATCGGCCCCAAGGCGAAGCGTCCGCTGGTGCTCGATATACCCGTCTACGTCACCGGCATGAGCTTCGGCGCGTTGTCCTATGAGGCCAAGATCGCGCTGGCCCGCGGCGCCACCATGGCGGGCTCCGCCACCTGCTCGGGCGAAGGCGGCATGATCCCCGACGAGCGGCGTTATTCTCAACGGTGGATTTATCAGTGCATCCAGTCGCGCTACGGCTTCAACCCGAACCATTTGAGGCTCGCCGACTGTTGCGAGTTCTTCATCGGCCAGGGTTGCAAGGTCGGCCTCGGCGGCCATCTGATGGGCCAGAAGGTCACCGACATGGTGGCCGAGATGCGCTCGCTCCCCGCCGGCATCGACCAGCGCTCGCCCGCCCGCCATCCCGACTGGCTCGGCCCCGACGACCTCGCCCTCAAGATCAACGAGATCCGCGAGGCCACCGGCCACGAAATCCCGATCCAGCTGAAGCTCGGCGCGGCGCGCGTCTATGACGACGTGCGCATGGCCGTGAAGTGCGGCCCGGATTCGATCTACATCGACGGCATGGAAGGCGGCACCGGCGCCGGCCCCCACATCGCCACCGAGGATACCGGCGTTCCCGGCATCGCCGCCATCCGCGAGGCCCGCCGCGCCATCGATGAGCTGGGCAAGCGCGGCGAGATCAGCCTCGTTTATGCCGGCGGCATCCGCAACGGCGGCGATATCGCCAAGGCGCTGGCGCTCGGCGCCGACGCCATCGCCATCGGCCACTCCGTCATGATGGCGCTCAACTGCAACAAGCACATCGAGGGCGTCACCGACTACGAGGCCGAAATCGGCGTGCCGGCCGGCAAGTGCTACCACTGCCATTCCGGCCGCTGCCCTGTTGGCGTCGCGACGCAAGACCCCGAGCTGCGCAAGCGGCTTGATCCCGACGAGGCGGCCGAGCGCGTCTACAACTTCCTGCACACCCTCACCATGGAAGTGCAGATGCTGGCGCGCGCCTGCGGCAAGACCAACGTCCACTCGCTCGTGGTCGAGGATCTGGCCGCCCTCACCATGGAAGCCTCCGCCTTGTGCAAGGTGCCGCTCGCCGGCACCAACTACGTGGTCGGCATGGAGGCCGGCGGCGGGAATTATCATACGTACTGAGAGATCGTAGGGGCGACCGGCGGTCGCCCGTTCCCAGGCAATGCCCTCCGATGGGCAATCTTTGCGCGGCAGGCGGG
>JANNSX010000305.1:0-2067 GCA_031403155.1 Hyphomicrobiaceae bacterium | reverse complement strand
GGTCGCCAAGGCGCCGGGCGCCAACCGCTACTACGCCGTGCAACTCTTCGGCCGCCCGCGCTCTGAGGAGATCCGCTACGCCCTCGTCAACAGGCTCGATCAACCCATCGCCTTCCGGCGCGGTGGCAAACCCGACACGCTTCGCCCCGGCATGGTGGTGACGCTGCGTTCCTGCCGCCCGAACGAGATCGCGCTCGAAGGCATCGCCGGCTCGGCCGCGCTGCTCGAGCCCGAGGACGGGGTGAGATACGAGATCGTCGCGGACGGGGCCGTGGCGAAAGTGGTGGCGAAGCGGATGGAGTAGGTCCCATTTGCCGACCTGAAAGATCGCACTTACATTGTTCGGATGCCGGACCAATCCAACATCTTGCATACCGCGAAGAAGTTCCTCACGCTCGTGCTTGATGGCGAGCCTCCTAGGCTGATTGAACTTTACTGGGCCCTCGATGAACTCGCCGTTGCCTATCACGTGGCCCCGGATGTGCAGCCGGACGAAATGGAGCTGCAGCCACCCTCGACAGATCATTGTGCGTTGCGGAATACGCTTGGTCCTCGTTTGCCCCAACTGGGGTACTATAATCGATCCGATACGACCGAACCTCTTGCTGGTCCGTCTCTGGTCGCTGACGCGCTCGACGACCTCGTCGACATTGTTCAGGAACTTCAATCATTCGTCTGGTTGTTCGAACGTGGCAGCGTCAATGACTCGCTTTGGCATTTTCGCTTCGGCTACGAGCACCACTGGGGCCTTCACCTCCGGGGACTGAGTCTCTACCTCCACGAGCTTATCTATCTTCAGCACTTGGAGTAGCGCGACGGCGGTAGGCAACCTTTGCGGCATGGGTTCGAAGGAAACCTGCGGAGTGGGGCGGCCGCCGGTCGCCCCTTGCATGATGGTTTTGACCCGAATCGCTTCAGTGTGCGGGTTGGTCCGGGGAGGACGGCCGTCCTCCCCGGGTCGGGATGGCCGGGACCGTGTCGCCCCTCGGTGAGAACCGTGACGTAGCCTGGTCCGGTCGTCCCTTCTGCGCTTGTCCTGAACAGATGCCAGGGAAGGATGTCCCGTATGCAAGGCAAGGATTCGCTCGAACGAAGCGCTAAGCTCAAAGTCTACGCAGGTATCGACGTTTGTAAAGCCTGGCTCGATGTCTGCGTCGATCCGGCCGGCCAGGTCGTCCGTATCCAGAACAATGTCAAAGGCTTCAAGAAGCTGATCAAGCTGCTGGCAACAGCCAACGTCAGTCACGTCGTCATGGAGCCGACCGGCAAGTATCATCGCGGCGTGCATCAGGCGCTGCACGACCACCGCTTTTTGGTGTGCCTCGTCAACCCGGCGCGGGCCCGCTACTTTGCCAAGTCGATCGGAGTGCAGGCCAAGACCGATCGCATCGACGCCAAGCTGCTGGCGGCGATGGGGGGGTTGCATAGCCTCGAGGCGGTCGCGCCGAGCTCGGAATTGCTCGAGGGTTTGCAGGAGCTTATCCGAGCCCGTCAAGCAAGCGTCGATCACCGGACGGCACTCTCCAACCAGCTTCGCGAGACCACCGGCAGATTGATCCGCCGGCAGCTCGCAGGCCTTCTGAAAAGGCTCGAGGCCAACATCAAGGAGCTCGATGCCGAGATCCGGCGGCGGATCAACGGCGATCCCGCGACCGCCCATCGCTACGCCATCGTCAGGTCGATCAAGGGCGTCGGCGCGGTGGCGGCGGCGTGGCTTGCGATCGTCGTACCGGAGTTGGGCTCGTGCTCGAACAAGCAAGCGGCGATGCTGGTCGGCCTGGCGCCGATTGCTTGCGACAGCGGCGAGAAAAAAGGCCAGCGCGAGATCAAGGGCGGGCGCGCCGATGTGCGGCGCGGCATCTACATGGCAGCCTGGTCGGCGGCCAACACGAACCCGACCTTGACGCCGTTCTACCAACGTCTGCGTGCCGCCGGAAAGCTCCGAAAGGTCGCCATCACGGCCGTCATGCGCAAGCTCGTCGTGCTCGCCAACACCCTCCTCAGGGAAGATCGCCAATGGCAGCCATTCGCACCAAAAGTCGCTTGACTGAACTCACAGATGCTACA
>JANNSX010000304.1:0-22864 GCA_031403155.1 Hyphomicrobiaceae bacterium | reverse complement strand
GGTTCTTGGCGCCGGCGAGCAGCATGACGATGCGGTCGACGCCGGCCGCCATGCCGCCGTGGGGGGGAGCGCCGTACTGGAAGGCGCGGTAGAGGCCGCCGAAGCGGGCTTCGACCTCTGACTGCCCGAGGCCCGTCACCTCGAAGGCCTTCACCATCGTCTCCGGCAGATGGTTGCGCACGGAGCCCGACGCAATCTCGAAGCCGTTGCAGACGATGTCGTACTGATTGGCTTTCAGCGCCAGCAGCGCGTCGCGGCCCTTGGCCTGCGCCGCCTCGATCGCCTCAGCCCCGCCCTTTGGCATCGAGAAGGGGTTGTGCGAGAAGTCGACCTTCTTGTCCTCCTCGTTCCACTCGTAGAAGGGGAAGTCGACGATCCAGGCCAGCGCGTAGACGTTCTCGTCGATGAGCTTCAATTCCTGGCCGACCTTGTCGCGGGCGAGGCCAGCGAATTTGTAGAATTTGGCCGGATCGCCGGCGGCGAAGAAGACAGCGTCGCCGGTGGCGAGGCCCATCTGCGCGCGGATCGCTTCCGTGCGCTCCGGGCCGATGTTCTTGGCGATCGGGCCGGCGGGGCCCTCTTCCAGCTTTTCCTTGACGTCGGCGGCGCGCCAGAAGATGTAGGCCATGCCGGGCTGACCTTCGCCCTGCGCCCAGGAATTCATGCGATCGCAGAAGCCGCGCGAACCACCTGTCGGCGCTGGAACGGCCCAGATGCGGACCTTCGGGTCCTTCACGATCATCCCTGCGAAGACCTTAAAGCCCGAGCCCCGGAAGTGCTCGGTGACGTCGGCCATCTCGATCGGATTGCGCAGGTCCGGCTTGTCGGAGCCGTATTTGGCGATGGCCTCGTCGTGGGGAATGCGCGGCCAGCCCTTGGTGACTTTCTTGGCTTTTCCTTGCCCGCCAACGGCCGGACCAGCAAACTCCTCGAACACGCCGGTTATGACCGGCTCCATGGTGGCGAAGATGTCCTCCTGCTCGACGAAGCTCATCTCGACGTCGAGCTGGTAGAACTCGCCTGGCAGGCGATCAGCGCGCGGGTCCTCGTCGCGGAAGCAGGGCGCGATCTGGAAGTAGCGGTCGAAGCCCGACACCATCAGCAATTGCTTGTACTGCTGGGGCGCCTGCGGCAGAGCGTAGAAGTGGCCGGGATGAATGCGCGAAGGCACGAGGAAGTCGCGCGCGCCTTCCGGTGACGAGGCCGTGAGGATCGGCGTCGCGAACTCGAAGAAGCCGGTCTCTGTCATGCGCTTGCGCATCGAGGCGATGACGGCTTGCCGCTTCATGATGTTGGCGTGCAGCGTTTCGCGGCGCAAATCCAGGAAACGGAATTTGAGGCGCGTGTCCTCGGGATAGTCGGGCTCACCGAAAACCGGCAGCGGCAGCTCCTTGGCCTCCGACAGCACCTCGATTTCCATCGCGATCAGTTCGATCTCGCCGGTCGCCAGGTTGAGATTGTCCGTGGACTCACCCTGCTTGTCCTTGTTCGTGCTGAGCGGACGCTTCGATACCTGGCCCTCGACGCACACGACCCACTCGGAGCGAACGGCCTCGGCGGTCTTGAAGGCCGGCGACGCCGGGTTCGCGACCACTTGAGTGATCCCGTAGTGATCGCGCAAATCGATGAACAAGACGCCGCCAAGATCGCGCACGCGATGCACCCAGCCGGAAAGCTTGGCCGCTTGGCCCGCATCGCTCGCCCGCAGCGCGCCGCAGGTGTGGGTTCTATAGCGCTTGGAAGCCGTGCTGCTCTTCGTCATCGTCTACCCCTTCGCAGGCTCGAACCGCGCCGTCAGGGGGAGGAAGCACGAAACCGAAAGTCGGGCAAGCGGCGGAGAGAGCGTCAGAATTTCCGCAAGTTGCGGAGCGTTCGCCCACGTGCCCATCGCTCCGGACGACCATGTAGACCAGAGATGCGGGCTGATTCGCGTGGGGCTTGCTTGCCCTTGCGTCCCTCGCCCTGTACTCCTCGGCGCCTCATGCAGAACACTGATAACAAATCCCCGGGGCCTGGAACAAAGCCACGGCAGCTCAGCCTCGCCGAGTTCGTGCCGTTGATGGCGCTCGCAACCGCCATCGACGCCATGAGCATCGATGCCATGCTGCCGGCACTGCCGGCGATCGGCGCCGATCTCGGCGTCAGCGAGACGACGCAGCTTCAGCTCATCATCCAATTGATGTTTGGCGGCTTCGCCATCGGCCAGCTCCTCGGTGGGCCGATCGCCGACAGCTTCGGGCGCAAGAAGGCTTTCTACGTCGGCCTTTCGATATACCTCGCCGGCACCGTGCTCGCGATTTTCGCCCCGACCTTCTCGATCTTCCTCACCGCCCGCGTGCTGCAGGGGCTCGGGGCCTCCATTCCCCTCGTCGTGCTCGCCGCCCTCGTCCGCGACCAGTACGAGGGTGCGCCGATGGCCCGCATCATGTCGCTGATCGGCGGCGTCTTCATCACCGTGCCGATCATCGCGCCGCTGCTCGGTCAAGGTATCCTCCTCGTCTGGCATTGGAAGATGATCTTCGTCATGTTCCTGGTGCTCGCCGTCGTCGTGACGATCTGGTTCGGCATCCGGCAGCCTGAGACGTTGCCGGTCGAGAAACGCGCGCCGTTCCGTATGTCGAGCTTCGCGGCAAGCTTCCTGGAAGCCGCCACGCATCCGATCGCCCTGCCGTTCATGATCGCCGAGGGCTTCGTGTTCGGCGCGTTCCTGCCTTACCTCGCTTCGGCTCAGCACATCTTCCAGGATATCTACGGCCAGGGCACGGCCTTCGTCTTCTACTTCTCCTCGCTCGCCGTGGCCTTGGGCATCGCCTTTTTCGCCAACAGCGCGCTCGTCTTGCGCTTCGGCATGCAGCGGCTGACGATGGGCGCGATGCTCTATGTGGTGGCGCTCGCGCTGCTGATGCTTGCCGTGACTTTCGCGCTCGGCGGCGAGCCGCCGCTCTGGCTCTTCATGGGCTATCTGCTGGCGACCTTTTTCGGCGTCGGCTTCGTCTTCGGCAATCTCAACGCGCTGACGATGGAGCCGCTCGGCCATATCGCCGGCATAGGTGCTGCTGTGCTCGGCACGGTGTCGACCTTCGTCGGCATGGCGCTGGGAATTCTCGTCGGCTGGTGGATCGACGGCACGGTCGTGCCGTTGATCGCGGGCATCGCGGTCTACTTCGCGGTGGCATTCCTACTTGTGCGTTATGCCGAGGCGGGACGGGCCACGGCCGCCGTCCGGTCTCAAGGATAAAGCCGCGTACGCGTCCAGGCCTCGCCCGCATTCGCACGCCGGAAGACGATTCGGTCGTGCAGGCGGAATTGCCTATCGTGCCAGAACTCGATCTCGACCGGTGTCAGCCGGAAGCCCGACCAGTGCGGCGGGCGAGGAACCTCGCCGATGGCGTGCTTGGCCGTGTAGTAGGCGACGCGCTTCTCGAGCGCCATCCGCCCGTCGAGCGGCCGCGATTGCTCGGAGGCCCAGGCGCCTATGCGGCTCAGCCGCGGCCGGGAGGAAAAGTAGGCATCCGCCTCCTCGGCCGTGACCTCGGTGACGGCGCCGCGCACCCGCACCTGTCGCCGCAGGCTCTTCCAGTGGAACAGCAGTGCTGCCTTGTGGCTCGCCAGGAGCTCGCGGCCCTTGGCGCTTTCGTAGTTCGTATAGAACACGAAGCCATCGGCGTCGGCGTGCTTCAGCAGCACCATGCGCACATTGGGTAAACCACTCGGATCGGCCGTCGCCAGCGCCATGGCGTTGGGATCGTTGGGCTCGTGGGCTTCCGCGTCTTTGAACCAGTCCGAGAACAAGCGGAAGGGCTCTTCCGCGCTCGTGAAATCGGGGGCTGACGGAGCTGTGTAAAACTCCTCTTTCGGCTTGTCGGCCATAATTGCCTTCTGCACTCTTCCTCAGGTTGAGCCGGGACGTTGCGCGAAGCGGGAACACGTCTTCACCCCGGATTAACCAGAAGCACGCAATATCGTGTGTGTGCAAGAGCAGTTGCTCTTCGTGTGTTTGTGTAGCGTACGGGTAAATTAATGCGTTGGTTCCCCGAGCAGCCTTGGGCCGAAGCCTATTTCGGCGCCGTTATCCTCCTCGCCGCGACACTCTTCGCGATGCCGGCGAAAGCGCAATCCCTCGAGACATCCGCGGACTGGTCGGCTTCCGTTGCCGGCGAAGAGACCCTTGTCACGGACGAAGCGGACGCGCTGCCGATAAAGCTCAAGCTCGACGATCGCGTGGCGGCACTGCAGGCCATCCAGTTCACGCTGGACGAGGTCGGCGACGGCGCCACCTATCTCTGGCACCGGAAGGTTGGCGAGCTGCACGGCTACGTGAAACCGGTTGCCACCTATATGGACGAGCAGGGCCGCATCTGCCGCCGCCTGCAACTCGCCCTGACCGTCGGCGACTTCTCCCGCGAGGTCGAGGGTACCGCCTGCCGGGCCAAGGACAAACGCTGGCTGCTCGAGCAGTAGAGACGACTCCGTCTCTCCATGCTCAAAAACGATATCGGCGCCCAGTGGGCGCCGATTGTGTTTCTCGACTTGATAGCGGGGCCGCTCGAGTGCTTCCGGAAAAAGCCTGTCCCGGCGAAGGCCGGTATCCGAAGCGGTTTTCCGAAAAGAAGCACGACAAACCAAGGAACTAGGGTGTTGAAGTGATTCAACGAAAAACGGAAACACCCTAGAGCTGCCTGGTCCAGCAAGCCTCCAAAACGATATCGGCGCCCCTACGGGCGCCGATTGTGTCTTACGACTTGATACCTGAAGCGGTTCAACCGGCCGCCGATCAGGCCTGATCGGTATCCGAGCTGCGGCTGCCGGCGGAGGCCTCGTGCCGTGCGCGATCCTCCTGGCCCTTGGCGGCCTCGTTGCGCTCAACCAGCTCGATGACCGCCATCGGTGCCGAGTCGCCGTAGCGGAAGCCCGCCTTCAGCACCCGCGTGTAGCCGCCAGCGCGCGTCTTGTAGCGGGGCGCCAGATCATTGAAGAGCTTCTTGACCATGTCCTCGTCACGCAGCCGCGCGATGGCGAGACGGCGCGCGCCCTGGTCGCCCTTCTTGCCGAGCGTGATGAGCTTCTCGACGATGGGCCTGAGGTCCTTGGCCTTCGGCAGCGTCGTCACGATCTGCTCGTGACGGATGAGGGACGCCGCCATGTTGGCGAACATCGCCTTCCGGTGGCTCTGGGTCCGGTTCAGCTTCCGGTGGGCGTTGCCGTGACGCATTTTTCAGTTCCGTTCTTGTGAGTTGTGAACCGTGAGTTGTGAGTTGATGAAAATGGCGCCGCTGCTCGACACAACTCACAACTCACCACTCACAACTCGCGCATACTTCTAATAATGGTCCTCGAAGCGCTTCGCCAGCTCCTCGATGTTGTCCGGCGGCCAGTTCGGCACTTCCATGCCCAGATGCAGCCCCATGCCCGCCAGCACCTCCTTGATCTCGTTCAAGGATTTGCGGCCGAAATTCGGGGTGCGCAGCATCTCGGCTTCCGACTTCTGGATGAGGTCGCCGATGTAGACGATATTGTCGTTTTTCAGGCAGTTGGCCGAGCGCACCGAAAGCTCGAGCTCGTCCACCTTCTTGAGCAGCGCCGCGTTGAACTCGAGCTCGGGCGTGCGATCCTCGATCGTCGCCTTGCTCGGCTCTTCGAAGTTGATGAAGATCGAGAGCTGATCCTGGAGGATGCGGGCGGCCAGCGCGATGCAATCCTCGGCACGGATGGCGCCGTTCGTCTCGACCGAAAGCGTCAGCTTGTCGTAGTCGAGGATCTGGCCCTCGCGCGTGTTCTCGACGCGGTAGGAGACCTTCTTCACCGGGCTGAACAGGCTGTCGACCGGGATGAGCCCGATCGGCGCGTCTTCGGGACGGTTCCGATCGGCCGGCACATAGCCCTTGCCGATCGCGGCCGTGAATTCCATGCGGATCGAGGCGCCCTCGTCCAGCGTGCAGATGACGTGGTTCGGATTGAGGATCTCGATATCGGACGAAGCCTCAATATCACCCGCAGTGGCCACGCCCGGGCCCTCTTTGCGGAGCACCATGCGCTTGACACCCTCGGAGTGGCACTTGAGCGCGATTTCCTTGATGTTGAGGACGATGTTCGTCACGTCCTCGCGAACGCCCGCGATCGAGGAGAACTCGTGCAGCACGCCGTCGATCTGGACGCTCGTGATGGCGGCGCCCTGGAGCGAGGAGAGCAGAATACGCCGGAGCGCGTTGCCGAGCGTGGTGCCGAAGCCCCGCTCGAGCGGCTCGGCGATGACGGTCGCGAAGCGCACCGGATCGCGCTCGGCCATCACCTGAAGCTTCGCCGGCTTGATCAGATCCTGCCAGTTTTTATTGAGCACGTCACATACCCTTGTTGCCGTCGGGCGCGACCGGAGGGGACGGCCGCAGATTGCCCATGCGCGGAGAGCTTCCCCGAAGCCGCTCGCCGCCGGGGCGGAATGAAGATCAGACGCGCCGGCGCTTGCGAGGCCGGCAGCCATTGTGCGGGATCGGCGTCACGTCGCGGATCGACGTCACCTGGAAGCCGACCGACTGCAGCGCGCGCAGCGCCGACTCACGCCCGGAGCCCGGACCCGATACCTCGACCTCAACCGTGCGCATGCCATGTTCCATGGCCTTCTTGCCGGCATCCTCGGCCGCCATCTGCGCGGCATAGGGCGTCGACTTGCGCGAGCCCTTGAAGCCCATCGTGCCGGACGACGACCAGGCGATCGTATTGCCCTGCGCATCGGTGATGGTGATCATCGTGTTGTTGAAGGACGCGTTCACATGCGCGACGCCGGACGAGATGTTCTTCTTCTCGCGGCGCCGCGGTTTGGCCGCGGCTTGCTCTTTCGCCATTTCGTGTTCCGATCTCTAGACGGTCATGGTGTTGAATGCCGGTGGAAGAGGCCTAGACGACCTTCTTCTTGCCGGCGATGGGCTTGGACGGGCCCTTGCGGGTCCGGGCGTTGGTATGGGTGCGCTGGCCGCGGACGGGCAGGCCCTTGCGGTGGCGCAGACCCCTATAGCAACCCAAATCCATCAGGCGCTTGATGTTCATCGCCACTTCGCGGCGCAGATCGCCCTCGACCACATAATCGCGATCGATGGCTTCACGGATCTGCAGCACCTCGGCGTCGGTCAACTCGTTGACGCGCCGCGCGGCGGGGATGTTCACCTTGGTGCAGATCTCCTTGGCGAACTTCGATCCGATACCGTGAATGTAGGTCAGCGCCACGAGCACGCGCTTGTTGGTCGGGATATTCACACCGGCGATACGGGCCACAGTCCTCTCTCCTTCATTTCGAGCTGGGCTGCCCTCGCGGCGCCCTGCCCTTCCTCAATTCACCTGAGACCGATCGACGCACCAGTCTCTAGCGCGCAAAAATCGGCATCCGGAACAGGCTTTCCGGAGCCGATCAGGCCGTTATCCGACAATTGAGGGGCCCCTTTTAGCGAGACCCCGCCTTGCCGTCAACTCGTCAAACCGCCTCGGGGCCAAAGCGCACGTTCCGACGAAGTGGGTACCGGTTCGTCGAAGAACGTGCGCCAAGCTAAGGCCCTAAGCGATCCAGTACGCTGCCGATCTCGGCGGTAACCTTGCCGATGTCGGCCATGCCATCGACGCCGTGAAGAACTTCCTTGGCGTAGTAGTAGCCGATGAGCGGCGCCGTCTCCTTGTAGTAGGCGAGCAGCCGCGTCCTGACCGTCTCGGCATTGTCGTCGGCGCGGCGCTTGAACCCGGTCGAGCCGCACTTGCCGCAGACGCCCGGCTTGGCCGGCTGCTTATGTTTGTCGTGATACCCCTCGCCGCATTTGGCGCAGGTGTAGCGGCCCGAGATGCGCTCGACGAGGACCTCGTCGTCGACCTTCAACTCGATGACACCGTCGATTTTCCGGCCCTTGCTCTTGAGCAGCGCGCCCAAAGCATCGGCCTGGACGAGCGTCCTCGGAAAGCCATCGAAGATGACGCCCTTGCGGCAATCGGGCTCCTCGATCCGATCGGCAATGATGCCGATGACGATCTCGTCGCAGACGAGCTTGCCCGCATCCATGATCGCCTTGGCCCGCTTGCCGATGTCGCTGCCGGCCGCAACCGCGGCGCGCAGCATGTCGCCGGTCGACAGCTGGACGAGGCCGCGCCCCTCCTCGAGAAGGCGCGCCTGTGTGCCTTTGCCGGCGCCGGGCGGACCGATGAGAATAATGTTCACCGCCGCTTGCCCCCGCCGCGATCGGGCCTGGAGCCCTTGAGGCGCGCCTTCTTGATGAGGCCTTCGTACTGATGCGCGAGCAGATGGCTCTGGATCTGCGCGACCGTATCCATGGTGACGCTGACGGCGATGAGCAGCGACGTCCCGCCGAGCACCATGGCGAAGTTCTGCGGCACGCCGGCGCTGGAGATCATCAGCTCGGGGAACAGACAGACCGCCGCCAGATAAGCCGCGCCGATCACCGTGATGCGGGTCAACACGTAGTCGATGTACTGGGCCGTTTTCTCGCCCGGACGGATGCCCGGAATGAAGCCGCCGTACTTCTTGAGGTTATCCGCCGTCTCCGCCGGATTGATGACGATCGCCGTGTAGAAGAAGCAGAAAAAGACAATGAGCAGCCCATAGAGGACCATGTGCAGCGGCGCACCGTAGCCGATCCACGCCAGCAGCGTGCTCAGCCAATCGCTCGAGGTGGTCGTCGCTTGCCCCACCTGGAACTGCGCGAAGGTCGAGGGCAGCAGCAGCAATGAGGACGCGAAGATCGGCGGAATGACGCCGGCCGAGTTGAGCTTCAGCGGCAAATGCGAGGCATCGCCCTGCATCATCTTGTTGCCGGCCTGGCGCTTCGGATAGTTGACGAGCAACCGCCGCTGCGCCCGCTCCATGAAGACCACGGCCGCGATGACGACGATGAAGAGGATGAACAGCACGAGCAGCGTCAGTGTGCCGAGCGAGCCGGTCCGGTTCAACTCGAACAGGCCCGCGATCGCGCCGGGCAGATCGGCGACGATACCGGCGAAGATGATGAGGGACGTACCATTGCCGACGCCGCGCGCCGTGATCTGCTCGCCGAGCCAGAGCAGGAACATAGTGCCGCCAACGAGCGTGATGACGGTCGTGGCGCGGAAGAACCAACCGGGATCAAGCACGATGTTGCCGGAGCCCTCGAGACCAACCGCCAGGCCATAGGCCTGCACGGTCGCCAGCAGCACGGTCGCGTAGCGCGTGTACTGGTTGATCTTCTTGCGGCCGGCCTCGCCTTCCTTCTTGAGCGCCGCCAGTTGCGTCGACACGCTCGTCATCAGCTGCATGATGATGGAGGCCGAGATGTAGGGCATGATGCCGAGCGCGAAGATCGCCATCCGTCCGACGGCGCCGCCCGAAAACATGTTGAACATGCCGAGCAGGCTCGACCGGCTCTGCTCGAAGGCCTTGGCAAGCTCTACGGGGTCGATGCCCGGCATCGGGATGTAGGTGCCGAGCCGGTAGACCAGCAACGCCCCCAGTGTGAACCAGATGCGGCGCTTCAGCTCGCTGGCCTTCGAGAAGGCCGAGAAGTTCAGATTGGCGACGAGTTGCTCGGCAGCAGACGCCATTTGAGCGCTCTCCTGATTATCTTAAGGTTCGACGGCCATTCCCTCGACGGCCAGCGTCCTATCCTCGAACCCCGTCCAGAGCACTTGTCCGACCAAGTGGATACCAATTGGCAGAAATTAAGTGCTCGAAGCCAGCAACGCCAATCAGTCCGCGGCAGCTGCCTTCTTGGAGCGGCCTCGGCCCTTGCCCTTGGCGGCCGTCTTGGCGCGCTTCTTTTCGGCGTCCTCGTCGACCTTGCGCTCGACGAGCTGGATCGCGCCGCCGGCCTTCTCGACCGCGGCTTTCGCCGAGGCCGTTGCGTGATTGACGACGAAGGTCAGCTTCGCGGTGATCTCGCCGTCGCCGAGCAGTCTCAGACCGTCCATCGGGCGACGCAGGATGCCGGCCTCGACGAGGCTCGCCACCGTCACGGGCTCACCCGCCGGGATCCGTCCGGCCTCGACCGCCGCCTGCACGTCGCCGATGTTGATCTCGTTATAGTAGTTCGGGAACGGCACGTTGAAGCCGCGCTTGGGCAGGCGCCGATAGATCGGCATCTGGCCGCCTTCGAAGCCGTTGATGGCGACGCCCGAACGTGCCGTCTGACCCTTGCCGCCGCGTCCGCCGGTTTTGCCGAGGCCGGAGCCGATACCGCGGCCGAGGCGCTTTCGGCCCTTGCGGGAGCCGGCGTTGTCGCTGATTTGATTGAGGCGCATCTTCAGATTTCCGTTCTTCAGGCCCGGTCGCCGACGACGCGGACCAGATGTTGGACTTTGCGGATCATGCCGCGGACGGCAGGTGTGTCCTCGAGCGTGCTCTGCCGGCGCAGCTTGTTGAGGCCGAGGCCGATCAACGTCTGCCCCTGGCTGCGCTCGCGGCGCGAGGCACTGCCCGTCTGCTCGAGGGTAACTGTCTTGCCGGTCTTGGCGCCGGCCGTTGTCTTTGCCATGTCACATCACCTTGAAAACGCAGATGGCCGATGATGGCCGCCTGCTCGCATAGTCCCTTAGCCCTCGGCCGCAGCCGCTTCGGCCGCCGCAGCATCGCTCGCGCCGTCGCGGCGCCGGGTGATGATGTCGGAGACTTTCTTGCCGCGACGCGCCGCGACCCCGCGCGGGCTATCTTCGTTGCTGAGTGCATCGAAGGTCGCGCGCACCATGTTGTAGGGGTTCGACGTACCGACCGACTTGGCGACGATGTCCTGGATGCCCAGCGTCTCGAACACGGCGCGCATCGGGCCGCCGGCGATGATGCCGGTGCCGGGAGGCGCCGCGCGCAGGATAACGCGGCCGGCGCCATGGCGCCCGACGACGTCATGATGCAGCGTCCGGCCTTCGCGAAGCGGCACGCGGATCAATTTGCGCTTGGCCTGATCGGTCGCCTTGCGGATCGCCTCAGGCACCTCGCGCGCCTTGCCGTGTCCATAGCCGACGCGGCCCTTCTGGTCGCCGATGACGACGAGCGCGGCGAAGCCGAAGCGCTTGCCGCCCTTCACCACCTTGGCGACGCGATTGATGGCCACCAGCTTGTCTGTGAACTCGCTGTCGCGCTCCTCGCGCCTCTCGCGATCGCGTCCGCGCCGCCCGCCATGCTCGCCCGGAGTCCGTGCCACGATCCGATGTCCTTTCCGTTAGAGCACGTTCAGGCGAAGTGGATACCGGTTCGCCGTAGGAACGTGCTCAAAGCCAAAACTCAGCACGTTCAGGCGAAGTGGATACCGGTTCGCCGTAAAAACGTGCTCAAAGCCAAAAAACTAGAACTTGAGGCCGCCCTCGCGGGCCGCCTCGGCCAGCGCCTTGACGCGGCCGTGATAAAGATACGGGCCGCGGTCGAACACGACCTCTTTGATGCCCTTGGCCGAGGCGCGGCTGGCTATCAGCTTGCCGACCGCCTTGGCCGCCGCCTGATTGGCGCCGCTCTTGAGCTCGGTCTTCAGCTCCTTGTCGAGGGTCGAGGCCGACGCGAGGGTCTTGCCCGCCGCGTCGTCGATCACCTGCGCATAGATATGCATCGAGGAACGATGCACGGATAGCCGCGGCCGGCCGTTTTCGGCACGGCGGATGCTGGTCCGCGTCCGGTTCTGACGCCCGAGTGTCTTCTGATCGCGAATGGCCATGGTCTCTCGCTACTTCTTCTTGCCTTCTTTGCGCAGGATGATTTCGCCTTGATAGCGAACACCCTTGCCCTGGTAGGGCTCCGGCGGGCGGTACGAGCGGATCTTGGCCGCGGCGTAGCCCACCTTCTGCTTGTCGATACCGGTGATGACGATCTCGGTCGGCTTCGGCAGCTCGATCTTAAGACCGTCGGGAATAGCGAACACGACCTCGTGGCTGAAGCCCAGGTTGAGTTGCAGATCCTTGGGGCCCTTCATCAGCGCGCGATAGCCGACGCCGTGGATCTCGAGCGCCTCGCGGTAGCCGTTGGTGACGCCATCGACCATATTCTGCACCAAGGTGCGGGACATGCCCCACATGGCACGTGCCCGCTTGGTGTCGGAGCGCGGCTGCAGCGCCACGCCGCCATCCGCCATCGACACCTCGATCTCGTCGACCACGGTGACACCGAGCTCGCCCTTGGGGCCCTTGATCTTGACGGACTGGCCGTCGACTCGCGCCTCGACCCCATTTGGGACCTTGACCGCCTTCTTACCGATGCGCGACATCGCTCATCTTCCTTCGTTGGGTCTGCGCGCTAGAATACGCTGCAGAGAATCTCGCCACCGACATTTTCGGCGCGTGCTTTCTGGTCCGACATGATGCCCTTGGGCGTCGAGAGGATTGCGACACCCAGGCCGTTGCCGACACTGGGTATGTCGCGCACCGGGCTGTAGACCCGGCGGCCCGGCGTCGAGATGCGTTTGATCGTCTTAATGGCCGGCTCGCCGTTGTGGTACTTGAGCTCGATCTCGAATTCGGTCTTGCCGTCTTTCTCGATCTCGGCGTAGCCGCGGATATAGCCTTCCTCGGCCAGCACGTCGAGGACGCGCCGGCGAATCTTCGAGGCCGGCGTTGCCACCTTTGGGCGCCGGCGCTCCTGCGCGTTGCGGATGCGCGCCAGCATGTCGCCGAGTGGATCGGTCACGAACATGTTCAGTAATTCCTCTCGTCTTACCAGCTCGACTTGACCATGCCCGGGATGAGCCCCTGCGAGGCCAGATCCCTGAGCGCGATGCGCGACAGCTTGAGCTTGCGGTAGAAGCCGCGCGCCCGTCCCGACAGCTCGCACCGGTTGCGGATGCGCGTCTTGGACGAATTGCGCGGCAGCTCGGCGAGCTTCAAGCGTGCCTCGAACCGCACCTCCATGGGTTTCGACTTGTCCATGGCGACCGCCTTGAGCTTCTTGCGCTTGGCGTCGTACTGCTTCACCAGCGCGCGGCGCCGGTTGTTCTTCTCGACTGAACTCGTTTTGGCCATAGGGTGGTCCTCCTCCGTATCCGCGGGTTACGTGCGGAACGGAAAGTTGAAAGCGCGCAGCATCTCACGGGCCTCGTCGTCGGTGCGGGCCGTGGTGCAAACGATGACGTCCATGCCGACCACCTGGTCGACCTTGTCGTAGTCGATCTCGGGGAACACGATGTGCTCCTTGAGGCCCATGGCGAAGTTGCCACGGCCGTCGAAGCTCTTCGGGTTCAAGCCGCGGAAGTCTTTCACGCGCGGCAATGCGATGGTGACGAGCCGGTCGAGGAACTCGTACATCCGGTTCTTCCGGAGCGTCACCTTGGCGCCGAGCGCCATGCCGTCGCGGACCTTGTAGTTCGCGATCGACTTGCGAGCCTTGGTGATGACCGGCTTCTGTCCGGCGATGCGCGCAAGATCGCCTGCCGCCGCGTCGACCTTCTTGCGGTCGTTGACGGCTTCGCCGACGCCCATATTTATGACGATCTTCTCGATCCGGGGGATCTGCATCACGTTGTCGTAGCCGAACTTCGTTTTCATCGCCGGGCGGACCACGTCGAGGTAGTGACGCTTCATGCGCGGCTCGTAGCCGGCCGGCCACTCGAACGCCTCGCGCTCTTGCGGCTTGCCCTTGTCGGCTTTGCTTTTACCTTTGGCCTGCGCCTCGGGCTTGCCTTTCGGCGCCTGGCCGGCCTTCGGCTTCGCCTCGGCGGCCTGCACTTTGTCCTTAGCCATCGATCACTTCTCCCGAGCGCCGGGCGACGCGAACTTTGCGCCCGTCTTCCAGCGTCTTGTAGCCTATGCGCGTCGCCTTATCGTCCTTGGGGTCGATGTAGGCGAGGTTGGAGACGTGGATCGTCCCCTCGCGGGCGATGATGCCGCCCTCCTGCTGCGCCGACTGCTTCTGGTGACGGCGCACGATATTGACGCCCTGCACGATGGCGCGATCCTCGGCGGGCATCATCTTCAGGATATCGCCCTTCTTGCCCTTGTCGCGGCCGGTGAGCACGATGACGCGATCACCCTTCTTGAGCTTCTGCTTCGCCATCACAGCACCTCCGGCGCCAGCGAGACGATCTTCATGTGGTTCTTCGCCCGGAGTTCGCGGGTGACGGGGCCGAAGATGCGGGTGCCGACCGGCTCGCCCTGCGGGTTGATCAGCACGGCGGCGTTGCGGTCGAAGCGGATCTGGCTGCCGTCGGCCCGGCTGATCGCCTTGGCGACGCGCACGACCACGGCCTTCATCACCTGGCCCTTCTTCACGCGGCCCTTCGGGATCGCCTCCTTGACGGCGACGACGATGGTGTCGCCGATGGTGGCATAGCGGCGCTTTGAGCCGCCGAGCACCTTAATGCATTGAACGCGCCGCGCGCCCGAATTGTCGGCAACGTCGAGATTGGTCTCTACCTGGATCATTTCGATCGTCCTTTTGCGTCCGCAGTCAGCTCAAGGCTCTTGCGGGCGACCCCTCAACCGGCTGCCGCTTCGCTCTTCGTCACCACCCACCGCTTCAACTTCGAGATCGGCGGGCATTCCTCGATCCACACCACATCGCCGAGCTTCGAGGAATTGTTCTCGTCGTGGGCATGGTAGTTCTTCGACCGGCGGATGGTCTTCTTCATCACCGGATGGATAAAGCGGCGCTCGACCTTGACCACGCGGGTCTTGGAATTCTTGTCGGAGACGACGACGCCCTGGAGCACGCGTTTCGGCATATTCTTAACCCTCTAGGCCTTGGCCTTTTGACGCTGGACGCTCTGCAGCGTCTTGATACGGGCGATGGTGCGGCGGATCACGCGCACACGCGACGTGTTCTCGAGCTGCCCCGTCGCCTTCTGAAAGCGCAGATTGAACTGCTCCTTCTTCAGCCTCGTCAGCTCGTCGTCGAGCTGGTCGGGCGTCAGGTCGCGGACTTGCTTGATCTTCATGGTCTTAACTCCTCGCCCCTAACTCAGCCCTGGAGCCCGACGCGGGCGACGATGCGTGTCTTGATCGGCAGCTTGGCGGCGCCGAGCGTCAGCGCCTCCTTGGCGGTCTGGGCATTGACGCCGTCGATCTCGAACATAATGCGGCCCGGACGGACGCGGCAGGCCCAGAACTCGGGCGAACCCTTGCCGGAACCCATGCGCACTTCGGTCGGCTTCTTCGAGACCGGCAGATCCGGGAAGATCCGGATCCAGACGCGGCCGGCACGCTTCATGTGGCGCGTGATGGCGCGGCGTGCGGCCTCGATCTGGCGCGCGGTCACCCGCTCGGGTTGGGTCGCCTTCAGGCCATAGGAGCCGAAGTTGAGTTGAGTCCCGCCTTTGGCGGTGCCGGCGTTCCGGCCCTTGTGGGCCTTGCGGAACTTCGTGCGTTTGGGTTGCAGCATGGCTGTCTATTCCTGCTCTTTTTCGCTGCCTCAGGCGCTCGGATGGTCGCGGCGCGGCGGACGGCCGCCGCCACCGCTTTCCTGCGCCTCGCTCAGCTTCTTGTCCTGCGCCATCGGATCATGCTCGAGGATCTCGCCTTTGAAGATCCAGACCTTGATGCCGATGATGCCGTAAGCAGTGCGCGCGACGCCGTAGCCGAAATCGATGTCGGCTCTGAGCGTGTGCAGCGGCACGCGCCCCTCGCGATACCACTCGAGACGCGCGATCTCGGCGCCGCCCAGACGGCCCGACACGTTGATGCGGATGCCGAGCGCGCCCATGCGGATCGCCGACTGCACCGAGCGCTTCATGGCGCGGCGGAAGGCGACGCGGCGCTCGAGCTGCTGGGCGATACCTTCGGCCACCAGCACCGAGTCGAGCTCGGGCTTGCGGATCTCCTGGATGTTGAGGAACACCTCGCTGTCCGTCATCCTGGCAAGCTCCTTGCGGATCTTGTCGATGTCGGAGCCCTTGCGGCCGATCAGGATGCCGGGACGCGCGGTATGAACCGTCACGCGGCACTTCTTGTGCGGACGCTCGATGATCACGCGGGAGATACCGGCCTGCCGGCGCTGCTGCATGATGTGGTCGCGCATCTTGAAGTCTTCGTGCAGCAGGCGGGCGTACTCGCCGCGGCTTGCGAACCAGCGGCTGTCCCAGGTCCGGTTGATGCCGACGCGAAGGCCGACGGGATTGACTTTCTGACCCATAGTCGTCTCGTCCTCTCAGGTCGCTGCGGCTTCGGCGGCGGGTTTGCCGGCCTTGCGGCCCTTGCCTTTACGTGTCTTTTCCTCGCCCTCGCCCGCGCTCTCACGCACGACGATGGTGAGCTGGGAAAAGAACTTCTCAATGGACCCGGCGCGGCCACGGCCGCGCGCCTGGAACCGTCGCATCACCAGCCGCTTGCCGACATAGGCCTGGGCAACGACCAGGCTGTCGACGTCGAGCTGATGATTGTTCTCGGCATTGGCGATCGCGCTCTCGAGCGTGCTCTTCACCTGGCCGGAGATTCGCTTCCTCGAGAAGGTCAACTCGGCCAACGCCTTGTCGACTTTCTTGCCGCGGATCATCTGCGCCACGAGATTGAGCTTCTGCGTGCTCACGCGCATGAACCGGTTGACGGCGAAGGCCTCGTTCTCGGCCACGCGGCGCGGATTGCGTTCCTTACCCATGATCTCAACCCGCTCTCTTCGCGGCGACTTTCTTGTCGACCGCCGTGTGCCCGCGGAAACTGCGGGAAGGTGCGAACTCGCCGAGCTTGTGGCCGACCATGTCCTCGGTCACCAGCACTGGCACATGCTTGTTGCCGTTGTGGACGCCGAAGGTCAGCCCCACGAACTGCGGCAGGATGGTCGAGCGGCGGCTCCACGTCTTGATGACGTCCTTACGTCCCGAGGAGCGGGCCTTGTCGGCCTTCTTCAGGAGGTAGCCGTCGACGAACGGGCCCTTCCAGATCGAGCGTGTCACGGTATCGACCTCACTTCTTGTTCAAGTGGCGGCTGCGAATGATGTATTTCGTAGTCGACTTGTTCTTGCGTGTTTTCTTGCCCTTGGTGGAAATGCCCCAGGGCGTCATCCAGTGCTTGCCGCCCTTGGTGCGGCCACCGTTGGGGTGATCGACCGGGTTCATGGCGATCGAGCGGACGCAGGGCCGAATGCCGAGCCAGCGCGAGCGGCCGGCCTTGCCGATCACCCGGTTCATATGATCCGGGTTCGAGACAGCGCCGACGGTTGCCATGCACTCGGCGCGGACCATGCGGGTCTCGCCCGAGTTGAGGCGCAGAATGGCGTAACCCTGGTCGCGGCCAACGAGCTGCGCGTAGGTGCCGGCCGAACGCGCGAGCTGGCCACCCTTGCCGATGTGCATCTCGACATTGTGGATGATGGTGCCGACCGGCATGGCGCCCATTGGCATCGCATTGCCGGGCTTCACGTCGGCCTTGGTGCCCGAGACCACCGTATCGCCGACAGCCAGACGCTGCGGGGCGAGGATGTAGGAGAGCTCGCCGTCCTGGTACTTGATGAGCGCGATGAAGGCCGAGCGATTGGGATCGTACTCGAGCCGCTCAACGGTCGCGGGAATGTCGTACTTCTTCCGCTTGAAGTCGATCCGCCGATAGGCCTTCTTGTGGCCGCCGCCCTTGCGGAAGGCGGTCAGCCGGCCGAGATTGTTGCGGCCGCCGGACTTGTTGAGACCTTCGGTCAATCCCTTGACGGGCTTGCCCTTCCACAAGGCCGAGCGATCGACCAGCACCAAGTGCCGGAGGCTCGGGGTCGTGGGATTGTATGTCTTGAGCGCCATCTCTTAACTCCTAGAGCCCGGTCGTCACGTCGATGGTCTGGCCCTCTTCGAGGGTGACGATCGCTTTTTTGATCGCGCTCTGCTGTCCTCTGACGCCGCGGAAGATTTTTTTCTTGCCCTTCCGGACGAGTGTGTTGACCGATTTGACTTTCACCTTGAAGAGCTGCTCGACCGCCTTCTTGATGTCGGGCTTGGTGGCGTCGTGGCGCACCTTGAAGACGACCTGGTTTGACTCCGAGGCGGCCGTCGCCTTCTCGGTGATCACCGGCGACAGGATGATGTCGTAAGCTTTGAGCGGTTTCATCGTCCTATCCTCAGGCGCCAGCTGCTTCGCCAGCGAAGCGGGCCTCGATCGCCGCAATGGCGTCCTTGGTCAGCACCAGCGTTTTGCAGCGAATGATGTCGTAGACGTTGATGCCGGCGGCCGGCAGCACGTCGATGTTGGGAATGTTGCGGGCGGCCTTCGCGAAGTTGGCGTCGACCTCCTTGCCGGCAATGATGAGCGCCGAGGTGAGGCCGAGCTTCTCGAGGCGCGACCGCAAGCCCGCCGTCTTGGCCTCGCCCGATTCCGCCCTGTCGAGAACCATGATCTCGGAGGCCTTCGATTTGGCCGAAAGAGCATGCCTCAGAGCAAGCGCGCGCACCTTCTTGGGCATGTCGTGCGCGTGGCTGCGCGGGCGCGGACCGAAGGCCTTGCCGCCGCCGCGGAACTGGGGCGCGCCCTTATCCGCGTGACGGGCGCCACCGGTGCCCTTCTGCTTGTACATCTTCTTGCCGGTGACCTTCACCTCGGAGCGGATCTTGGCCTGATGCGTTCCGGCGCGCCGCTTGGCGAGCTGGTAGCGCACCATGCGATGGATCAGATCCTGGCGCGGATCGAGACCGAAGATCTCGTCCTTGAGGTCGATCGTGCCGGCTTTGCCGGCGTCGAGCGTGTTGATATCGGCCTTCATCTCACTTGCCCCCCTTGGCCTTCGCCTTGGCGGCGTCCTTGACGAGCACCCAGCCGCCCTTGGAGCCGGGAACCGCGCCCTTGATGAGCACGAGGCCACGCTCGGTATCGACCTTGACGACCTCAAGGTTCTGCGTCGTCACGCGAACGTCGCCCATATGGCCGGCCATGCGCTTGTTCTTGAACACCTTGCCGGGGTCCTGGCGGCCACCGGTCGAGCCGTGGCTGCGATGGCTGACCGAGACACCGTGAGTGGCGCGCAAGCCGCCGAAATTGTGCCGCTTCATGGCGCCGGCAAAGCCCTTGCCGATCGAGGTACCCGTCACGTCGACGAGCTGGCCGGCGGCGAAATGGTCCGCCTTCAGCTCGGTGCCGACCTCGATCATGTTGTCGGGTGTCACGCGGAACTCGACGACCTTGCGCTTGGGTTCCACCTTGGCGATGGCAAAGTGCCCACGCTCCGCCTTGGGAACGTTCTTCACCTTGGCGAGGCCGGCGCCGAGTTGGACCGCCGTATAGCCGTTCTTCTCTGCCGTCCGGTGGGCGACGACCTGACAGCTGTCGAGCTTCAACACCGTCACCGGCACGTGCTCGCCGGCGGCGTTGAAGATCCGCGTCATTCCCACCTTCTGCGCGATCAAACCTGAGCGCATGTCTCTCGTCCTTCTCCAGCAGTCGGCAGATCGGCAGATCGGCAGTCGGGTTCGCCCGGTTGCGCGCTGCACATTCTTACCTTCCGCCTACCTTTCGTTCCGACTACCGAACACCGAATGCCGAATGCCGGCTTACAGCTTGATCTCCACGTCGACGCCGGCGGCGAGATCGAGCTTCATGAGCGCATCGACCGTCTGCGGCGTCGGATCGACGATGTCGAGTAGCCGCTTGTGGGTCCGCATCTCGAACTGCTCGCGGCTCTTCTTGTCGACGTGCGGCGAGCGGTTGACGGTGAACTTCTCGATGCGCGTCGGCAGCGGGATCGGCCCGCGGACGTCGGCGCCCGTGCGCTTCGCCGTGTTGACGATCTCGCGCGTCGAGCTGTCGAGGACCCGATGGTCGAACGCCTTGAGGCGGATGCGTATGGTTTGGCCGTTCATGTCTCTGGAAACCTGCGTTGCTCTGGAACTTTAAGGCGGCGGGTCATCCCCACCGCCACTGCAATTCAAGCCCTACTCTACGATCTTTGTGACGACGCCGGCGCCGACCGTGCGGCCGCCCTCGCGAATGGCGAAGCGGACCTTCTCCTCCATCGCGATCGGCGTGATCAGCTCGACGTCCACCGCGACGTTATCGCCGGGCATCACCATCTCGGTGCCCTCGGGCAGCGTCACGACGCCGGTCACGTCGGTCGTGCGGAAGTAGAACTGCGGACGGTAGTTCTTGAAGAACGGCGTGTGACGGCCGCCCTCTTCCTTGGTGAGAATGTAGGCCTCGGCCTTGAACTTCCTGTGCGGCTTGACCGAGCCCGGCTTGCACAGCACCTGGCCGCGCTCGACCGCTTCCTTGTCGATGCCACGCAGCAGGCAGCCGACGTTGTCGCCGGCCTCGCCCGAGTCGAGCAGCTTGCGGAACATCTCGACGCCGGTGACGACCGATTTCTGCGTGTCGCGGATGCCGACGATCTCGACTTCCTCGCCGACCTTGACGATGCCGCGCTCGATACGACCGGTGACGACCGTGCCACGGCCGGAGATCGAGAACACGTCCTCGATCGGCATCAGGAAGGGCTGATCCTTCGGGCGCTCGGGCAGTGGGATGAAGGTGTCGAGCGCGTCATAGAGCTTCAAGATTGCCTCATCAGCGAGCGGGCCCTTCTCGCCATTGAGCGCCTTGACGGCGGCGCCGCGGATGACCGGCGTGTCCTCGCCTGGGAACTGGTAGTAGGTCAGCAGGTCGCGAACCTCCATCTCGACCAGATCCAGCAACTCCTGGTCATCGACCATGTCGCACTTGTTGATGAAGACGACGACGTAGGGAACGCCGACCTGACGGGCGAGCAGGATGTGCTCGCGCGTCTGCGGCATCGGGCCGTCGACGGCCGAGACGACGAGGATGGCGCCGTCCATCTGCGCCGCGCCCGTGATCATGTTCTTCACGTAGTCGGCGTGACCGGGACAATCGACGTGCGCGTAGTGGCGGTTGGCCGTCGAATACTCGACGTGGCTCGTCGCGATCGTCAGGATCTTCGTCGGATCGCGGCGGCCCTGGCTCTCGGAGGCCTTGGCGACCTGATCGTACGAGATGGCCGTCTGCGTCCAGCCCTTGTCGGCGGAGACCTTCGTCAGCGCCGCCGTCAGCGTCGTCTTGCCGTGATCGACGTGGCCGATCGTGCCGACGTTCACATGCGGCTTGTTTCGCTCGAATTTCTGTTTCGCCATGGGTCTTCTCCGTCTTACCTTTTGGTCTGGCTCGATCTTACTCTGGTCGATCGCTCATCGCCGTCGCAAGGACGGCCCGATGGGCGCTTAGGCGTATTTTTTCTGCACCTCGGCGGCGACATTCGGCGGCACCTGGGCGTAATGGTCGAACTGCATCGTGAACTGGGCGCGACCCTGGCTCATCGATCTCAGATTGCCCACATAGCTGAACATATTCGCGAGCGGCACCAGTGCCTTCACGACATTGGCGTTGCCGCGCATGTCCTGGCCCTGGATCTGGCCGCGCCGGGAGTTCAAGTCGCCGATGACGTTGCCGGTGTAATCCTCCGGCGTCACGACTTCGACGGCCATGATCGGCTCGAGCAACTTGGGGCCGGCCTTCGTCAGCGCATCGCGCATGGCGGTGCGGGCTGCGATCTCGAAGGCGATCGCCGAGGAGTCCACCTCGTGATAGGCGCCGTCGATGAGATCCACGGCGACATCGAGCACCGGGAAGCCGATCAGCGGACCGGCATCCATGATGCTCTTGACGCCCTTCTCGACCGCGGAGACGAACTCCTTGGGGACCGAACCGCCGACGACCTCGTTCTCGAACGTGAAACCGGCGCCAGGCTCGCCCGGCTTGACCACGATCTTGACGCGGGCGAACTGGCCGGAGCCGCCGGTCTGCTTCTTGTGCGTATAGTCGACCGTCGCCGGCTTGGTGATCGTCTCGCGATAGGCGACGCGCGGCTGGCCGATATTGGCGTCGACCTTGTAGGTGCGCCGCAGGATGTCGACCTTGATGTCGAGATGCAATTCGCCCATGCCCTTGAGGATGGTCTGGCCGCTCTCGTGATCGACGGAGACGCGGAAGGAGGGATCCTCCTTGGCGAGCTTGGCGAGCGCCTCGCCGAGCCTCTCGACGTCGGCCTTGGACTTCGGCTCGATGGCGATCTCGATAACGGGCTCGGGGAAAGTCATCTTCTCGAGCACGACCACCTTGACGGGATCACTCAGCGTATCGCCGGTGATCGTCTCCTTGAGGCCGGCGAGCGCCACGATGTCGCCCGCATAGGCTTCCTTGATGTCCTCGCGATTGTTCGCGTGCATCAGCAGCATGCGGCCGACCCGCTCGCGCCGGTCGCGCGACGAGTTGATCATGCCGGTGCCGGAGGTCATGGTGCCGGAATAGATGCGGCAGAAGGTGATCGAGCCGACGAAGGGGTCGTCCATGATCTTGAAGGCGAGCGCGGTCATCGGCTCGTCGTCCACGGCCCTCCTGAGCACCACCTCGTCGGTCCTGAGGTCGATGCCTTGGGTGGGCGGGATATCGGCCGGGCTCGGCAGATAGTCGACGACGCCGTCGAGCAGCGGCTGCACGCCCTTATTCTTGAAGGCCGAGCCGCAGAAAATCGGATACCAGGCAGCCGTCACGACCGCTTTGCGGATCAGGCCGCGCAACGTCGCCTCGTCCGGCTCCTTGCCGTCGAGGTAATCCTGCATCGCGCCCTCGTCCATCTCGACGGCGGCTTCGATGAGCTGCAAGCGGTATTCGGCGGCCTTTTCCTTGAGGTCGTCCGGGATCTCGACATCGTTGAACTTGGCGCCGAGGCTCTCCTCCTCCCAGATGACACCCTTCATCCGGACGAGGTCGACGATGCCCTTGAAATTGTTCTCAGCGCCGATCGGCAGCTGCACCGGCACTGGCCGGGCGCCCAGACGCTTCTTGATGTCGTCGAGGCACTGATAGAAATCGGCGCCCGTCTTATCCATCTTGTTGCAGAAGACGATGCGTGGAACCTTGTACTTGTCGCCCTGGCGCCAGACCGTCTCGGTCTGCGGCTCGACGCCCTGGTTGGAATCGAGCACGCAGACCGCGCCGTCGAGGACGCGAAGCGAG
>JANNSX010000303.1:0-7585 GCA_031403155.1 Hyphomicrobiaceae bacterium | reverse complement strand
TTGGCCGCGACGTCGTCAATGGTGACGGCGCGGTAGCCGCGCTCGGCGAACAGCTGGGTCGCCGAGTTGAGGATCTCCTCGCGCACGAAAGCCTGTTTACGCGAGGCGATGTCGGCCCGGGCGCTGACCTTGGACTTCTTCATTGTTCCTTGTGTTTCCTATTGAGCCGCGCCGATAGGCGACGGTTCTCTCGTGGCGATCTGTCGACGTGTTCCTGCCGGGCTGTGGTTTGGAATAGACACGAAATTTGACCCGCCCGTCTAGTCAAAAAACCAATCGTATTGGAAAATTGACGGGAGGCGGCGGCGCCGGGAAACCGCTGGGCCGCGGTGGCATGCCGCTCGCTCGGCATTGCACTATGATGAGCCCGGGCTGAGCCCCAAGTCTTTGCCTTCCCGGCCGCGATATGGTCTGATCGCGCTATCCTCCCGCCGCATCAACCCTTCGGACCGTGCCATCATGCCCGTCGAGATCGAGACCTACCGCAATGCCATCTATCCCTGGCAATGCGACAGCATGGGGCACATGAACACGCAGTTCTATTGCGCTATCTTCGACGCCGCGAGCTTCCATATCCTGGCCCGGCTCGCGCCCTTCACGGAAATTCAGGCGAAGAACTGCGGCTGGGCGGATGTGAAGCTCACCATCGAGTACAAGCACGAGACCCGCGCCGGCGCGCTCGTCTATGTAAAGAGCCGGCTGACCCGGGTGGGCTCGAAGGCGATCGAGTATCACCACGAGCTCTACAACACCGAGACCGGCGCGCTGCACGCAACCGCCGATGTCGTGACCGTGCTGTTCGATATGGGCGCGCGGAAGGCTCTAGCCGTCGATGCGGAGATGCGTGGGCGGGCCAAAGAGCTTGGGATCGGATGAAGCAGCAGGTAACTTGATGTCCTGGAAAACCGAGTTTCGCTCGATCTACTACGACGGCGCTCCGGAGCCTGCTGCCCCCAATCTCGATCCGAAGTCGACGGCGCTCCTCGTCATCGACGTCCAGAACACCTATCTCGTCCGGCCGGACCGCGCCTCGCTCTCACCTGACGAGCAGCGCCGCTACGATGCCTGGACGCCGTTCCACGAGCGCATGCACGGCCAGGTCATCCCCCGCACGGCAGCACTTCTGAAGGCCTTCCGGGCTGCTGGCGCCGAGTGCCTGTTCGCCCGCATTGCCTGCCACACCAAGGACGGGCGGGACCGTTCGCTCAGCCAGAAGATGCCCGGCTGGAACAATCTGCTGCTGCCCAAGAACGAGGCCCCCTCCCAGCTCCTGCCGGAGCTCCAGCCGATCGGTGACGAGATCGTCGTCACCAAGACGACGGACTCGGCGCTGACCGGCACGAACCTTCGCCTGATCCTCACCAATCTCGGCATCAAGACGGTCGTCTGCGCTGGCATCTTCACCGACCAGTGCGTGTCCTCGACGGTCAGGAGCCTCGCCGACGAGAGCTTCGGCGTGGTCGTGGTCGAGGATTGTTGCGCTGCGGGATCAATCGAGTTGCACCGCAAGGAACTCGAGATCATCAACATGATTTACTGTCACGTCATGAGCTCGGCCGAGCTGTCGAGCTTGATGCGATTGGACTGAAAGCACCCGTCGAGGCCGACGTATGCCTATTGCCTTTGGCCTTCTGGACGATAAACATGGCACGCGGGGCCGGCACTGAGAACCGGCTGATTCGAATTCGGGGAAGAGAGGTTCAGCACCGCACAGCGGTCTGGACCATGGCAGGGAGCCAACATCGTGACAGATACTGCAAGCCAACAAACCATAGACATCTCCAGATCGGACAAGGTCGAGAAGCTAAATTCAAAGGCCGTCGGCCTCGTCGGCGTGCTGTTCCTGGCCGTGACGGGCGCGGCGCCGATGTCGGCGATGCTCGGCAACGTGCCGTTCGCGGCCGGCTACGGCATCGGCATCTATACGCCGGCAGCGTTCCTGCTGGCGACGATCGTGCTGACGGTCTTCTCGATCGGCTACGCGGCCATGGCCGCGCGCGTCTCCTCGGTTGGAGGCTTCTACTCCTTCATCAGCCAGGGTCTCGGCCGCGAGATCGGCATGTCGGCGGGGCTCGCGTCATTCGCCTGCTACTCGATCTTCGAGGCGTCTCTGACGGGCCTCTTCGCCTTCTTCGGCAACAAGTGGCTCGTGGATCATTTCGGGATCAACGTCCCCTGGCCGATCCTGGCGCTGGGAATGATCGCCTTGATCTCGGTGCTCGCCTATCGCGATGTGAAGCTGTCGGTCCGCTTGCTCGGCATCGCGCTCATCCTCGAGGTGGTCATTCTCGCGATCTTTGTGTTCGGTGTCATTTCCGCGGGCGTCACCTTCAATACCGAGGCGCTCAACGTCTTCAACGTCTACACGCCGGTCGCCGCGCAAACCGTCGGTACTGTCCAGATCGCCGCTGGCGCGGCGGCAGTCGGCATCTTCATGGCTTTCTGGTCATGGGTCGGCTTCGAGATGGCGCCGAACTATGCCGAGGAGAGTCGCGATCCCAAACGGATCATCCCGGCCTCGCTCTACATCTCGGTGGTCGGCCTCGGCATCTTCTACGTCATCGTCAGCTGGTGCGCGGTCTCCGCCTATCCGACGGAAGCCGACATGACGGCGAAGGCCTTTTCCGACGGCGTCAATTTCTTCCTGACACCGATCCAGCAGTTCGTCGGTACCTGGGCTTATGAGCTCATGTTCTTCCTTATTTTGACGAGCTCGTTCGCCTGCGGCATGGCCTTCCACAATACGGCCTCGCGCTACCTCTACTCGCTGGCCCGCGAGGGCGTGCTGCCGCGTGCCATTGGCGAGACGCACGATCATCACAAGAGCCCGCACAAGGCCTCGTTCGTGCAATCCGTCCTGGCAGCCGTTTGGGTCATTCTCTACGGCTACTGGTACGGGTTCGACGATCCGTCCGCGCAAGCCTGGCTCGGCGTCTACACGCTCTTCGCCGTGCTCGGCACCGGGCTATTGCTGGTGCTGCAGGCGGTCGTGTCGCTCGCCATAATCGCCTGGTTCAGGAAGAACGGTGGCGGCAATGTCCTCACCACCCTGATCGCACCCGCGATCTCCTTCCTTGCGCAAGCTTGGCTCGTCTACACGCTCGTCGTGAACCTTTCGACGCTCGGCGGCACCAACGGCTTTGCCCAAAGCATTCCCTATGTGGCGCTGGGCATCATCATCCTCGGGCTCATTTGGGGCTTTGTCCTCAAGGGGGCAAACCCGGAGGCCTACCGGAACATCGGTCACATGGTGAACGACGGCTAGACCCGATCGCCTCGCCCAAAACCAAGTCTGAAGAGCGGGTGTTGCGAGAGCGGCGCCCGCTCCTCTATTGTGCGGCCGTCAACAACGCGCCAGGGAGCCCATCATGCTGACGTCGATCGCCGGAAAATCCGTCATTGTCACCGGTGCCAGCAAAGGCATCGGCAGGGGCATCGCAAGTGTCTTTGCGAGGAATGGCGCCAAGGTGCTGATCGTCTCGCGCAACCTTACAGAGGCCGAGGCCTGCTCGGCGGAACTCAACAAGGCAGGTGGTCACACGAAAGCCATCGCGGCCGACGTGACGAAGCTCGCCGACATGCAGGCGATGGCCGACAAGGCGGCCGACGAATTTGGCGGCGTCGACGTGCTCTGCGCCAATGCCGGCATCTTCCCGCTGTCGAGGATCGAGGACATGTCGCCCGAGGAGTGGGACTCTGTCATGGCGACCAACCTCAAGGGGACGTTTCTGTCGGTGAAGGTGTGCCTGCCCTATCTCAAGCGCTCGAGCCAACCACGCGTGGTCCTGACCTCCTCGATCACCGGGCCGGTCACGGGCATCCCGGGCTGCACGCATTACGGCGCCACGAAAGCCGGCCAGCTCGGCTTTATGCGCACCGCCGCGATCGAGTTCGCCCGTAGTGGCATTACCATAAACGCGGTGCTGCCCGGCAACGTCATCACCGAGGGCCTGATCTCGCTCGGCGAGGAGTATCAGCGGACGATGGCCGCCTCGGTGCCGCTCGGCAAGCTCGGCACCGTCGAGGACATCGGCTACGCGGCCTTGTTCCTCGCCTCCAAGGAGGCGGGCTACATCACCGGCCAGACCATCATCGTCGACGGCGGCCAGATCTTGCCGGAGAGCTTGGACGCGCTGAGGGCGTAGCGGAGACGCAATCGCTCCAAGCATCGTCGAGGGCCAGCGGATCAATCGATGCGCAGGTCCTCGACGAACCGTGATTCGGGCGCTACCGCCTCAGTCGGGGCACCCGTGCGCCCCATGATGATCTTCACCAAACGCTCGAAGACGTCATAGGGGTTCTGCGGGGTCCCTTTGGCCGCCAGCAAATCGAGAATGGCCCGGTGGGCATCTCCGACCGTCAGCATGCGTTCGGCGCACGCATCGGTGATGACGATGTCGAACGCCTCCTCGAAGGCCATCAACAGCTCGACCGAATCCATGCCCAATTGACGGCCCTGCCTGTCGCAAACTGCATTTCCCACAGCGCAAATTGCCTAGCAGGCGGACGCCCCTGCGACTAGCTTCGGAGTAGCCCTCCCATCCAGGAACCCCCACATGATGAACTGGAACGCCTTCATTACCTGCCCGGTGACCGGCGCAGGTGCCACGACCGATAAAAGCGACAAGGTGCCGGTGACGCCCAAGCAGATCGCCGATTCCGCCATCGAAGCCGCCAAGGCCGGTGCGGCTATTGTCCATCTGCACGTCCGCGAGCCCAAAACGGGTGCCGGCTCGCGCTCGGTCGCCTACTACAAGGAAGCGGTCGATCGCATCCGCTCCTCAGGTGTCGACGTCATCATCAATCTTACGGCCGGCATGGGCGGTGATCTCGTTCTCGGGCCGCCGGAACAGCCGCTTCCCCAAGACAAGAGCACCGACCTCGTCGGCGCGAGCGAGCGGCTGCTGCACGTCAAGGAGCTGCTGCCGGAAATCTGCACGCTCGACTGCGGCACCATGAATTTCCTCGGCGGCACCGACAACATCATGGTCAATGGCCCGGCGACGCTGAAGGTCATGGCCAAGTTGATGCAAGACTATGGCGTCAAGCCCGAATGCGAGGTGTTCGACACCGGCCAGCTCTGGCAGGTGAAGGACCTGATGAAGGACGGGCTGCTGGATGATCCCGTGCTGATCCAGCTCTGCATGGGCATCCCCTATGGCGCGCCCTCCGACGTCAATTCCTTCATGGCGATGGTCAACAACATGCCGGCGGGCGCCATCTGGTCGAGCTTCGCCATCTCCCGCATGCAGATGCCCTGGGTTGCCCAGGCCGTGCTCGCCGGCGGCAACGTCCGCGTCGGCCTCGAGGACAACATCTATCTGTCGAAGGGAGTGCTCGCGACCAACGGCCAGCTCGTCGACCGGTCGGTGACGATCCTGGAAAACATGGGTGTCTCGGTCATGGGACCGGCGGATGTCCGCAAGAAGCTGAAGCTGAAAAAGAGGGGGTAGTGAAGAGGCGAGTGGCGAATGGCGAGTGGCGAGTGGTGTAATGAGCCATCGAGGCTCTTGCGTCCTTCCCCATTCGCCACTCGCCACTCCCCATTCGCCAAATCCATATGTCCCACACCAACCAACGCGTCATCGTCACCGCCGCCGGCTCCGGCATCGGCCGTGTCACAGCGCTCTCCTTCCTCAAGGCGGGCGCGAAAGTCTTCATCTGCGATGTCGACAAGGCCTCGCTCGAGCAGACACTCGCCGATGAGCCGAAGCTGAAGGGCATCGTTTGTGATGTCGCTGATGAAGCGCAGGTCGCGACGCTCTTCGAGAAGGCGATTGTGCATCTGGGCGGCCTCGACGTGCTCGTCAGCATGGCCGGCATCGCCGGGCCGACGGCCTCCGTCGAAGAAGTTTCGCTCGAGGACTGGCGGCGTTGCCTTGCGGTCAATCTCGATGCCGCGTTCCTTTGTGCGAGGGCGGCAATCCCGCACCTCAAGGCTCAGCACAGCGGCGCGATCATCAATCTGTCCTCGACCGCGGGCCTCTTCGGCTTCCCGCGCCGCTCGCCCTATTGTGCGGCGAAATGGGCGATTCGTGGTTTCACGAAGACGCTCGCCACCGAGCTCGGACCCTTCGGCATTCGCTCGAATTGCATCTGTCCCGGCGCGGTCGAGGGCGATCGTATCGATCGGGTGATCGCAGCCGAAGCCGCCAAGACGAGCCGCAGCGTCAACGAGGTCCGGGTCCAGATGGCCGACCAGTCCTCGCTCAAGACTTTCATCTCACCTCACGACATCGCCAACACGATCCTGTTCCTGTGCTCGCCGGCAGGCGCCCGCATCTCCGGTCAGGAGATCGCGGTGGATGGCCATACGGAGGTGTTGTGATGGGCATCGGGCAATAGGCACTTGGCTTTAGGCAATGGTGGACATGGTGCCGGGAATCACAACGCTGCCTGGGTTTCTGCTGCACTGATGCGGTGCCTAAAGTCCAAAGCCCAAAGCCTAGTACCCGATCGCAGAATTGAGTGCCACACGTGGTGGCACGAAAATGCCGCGTGAATCGGGTACTTCAGCCAAAAAGCTAGTACCAGCCATTTCTGATGGCGGGTACTAGTACCCAATGCCACTCACTCAAGAGGACTTGTTACACATGACCACCGTCAGAAAAGCCGCCTGCATCGGGGCCGGTGTCATCGGCTCGGCCTGGGCGGCCCGCCTCGCCTGGAACGGTATCGATGTAAAGGTGCTCGATCCGCATCCAGAGGCCGAGAAGCGCTTGGGCGAGGTGATGGAGAACGCTGATCGCGCGCAGGCCAAGCTCACCATGGCGCCGCGCGCCAGGAAGGGTTCCATCAAGGTCGTCCGCGACCTTGCCGAAGCCGTGCACGACGCCGACTTCATCCAAGAGAGCGCGCCCGAGCGCGAGGACCTGAAGATCAAGCTGCTGGCCGATGTCGATGCGCATTGCCGCTCCGATATCATCATCGGCTCGTCCACCTCTGGCCTGTTGCCGACGAAACTCCAGTCGAAGATGAAGCACCCCGAGCGCTTCATGGTCGGGCATCCGTTCAATCCGGTTTACCTGATGCCGCTCGTCGAGGTGGTGGGTGGCGAGAAAACGACGAAGACGAATATCGACCGGGCGATGGATTTCTATCGCGAGATCGGTATGCACCCGCTGCATGTCCGCAAGGAAGTCGATGCCTTCATCGCCGACCGGCTGATGGAGGCGTTGTGGCGCGAGGCGCTCTGGCTCGTCAACGACGGCGTGGCGACGGCGGAAGAGATCGACGATGCCATGCGCTTTGGCCCCGGCCTGCGCTGGAGCTTCATGGGGACGTTCCAAATCTACCGCATCGCCGGTGGCGTCGAGGGCATGCGGCACTTCATGGCGCAGTTCGGCCCGGCGCTGAAATGGCCCTGGACGAAACTCATGGACGTGCCGGAACTGACGGATGCGCTCATCGACAAGGTCGCCGCCCAGTCTGACGATCAGGCGAAGGGAATGTCGATCCGCGAGCTGGAGCGCAAGCGCGATGATTGCCTGATCGCTGTGTTCCAGGCCTTGAAGGGCCAGGATTGGGGCGCCGGCAAGACGCTCGCCGACTACGAGCGGCGTTTGATCGACAAGTCCCAGCCGGC
>JANNSX010000302.1:0-3895 GCA_031403155.1 Hyphomicrobiaceae bacterium | reverse complement strand
ACCCCGAGCTTGGCCGGACGCTGGCCGAAACCGCCAAAGTGATTGTGGCGCCATAGGATTGGGCGACGTGCCGGCCCACGGCTAGACCGCCGTCTGGACTTGTTAATGGCATTCTGCTATCGGGACGGCACATTTCGGCGGGTTGAGAGCCCGCCTTTTCGTGATCAGCCATCGAACCAACCAGCGAGGTCAGACCCGCGTGCAGGTACTCGTTCGCGACAACAACGTCGACCAGGCCCTCAAGGCTCTCAAGAAGAAGATGCAGCGCGAGGGCATTTTCCGGGAGATGAAGCTCCGCGGCCACTATGAGAAGCCCTCCCAGAAGAGGGCGCGCGAAAAGGCGGAAGCCATCCGCCGCGCGCGCAAGCTTGCGCGCAAGAAGTTGCAGCGCGAGGGTCTGCTGCCGCCGACCCCGAAGAAGCCCCGGCCGGGCGAGGGTCCGCCGCGCAGTGGTGGTCCGAGCACACCGCGCTTTTAGGCAGCGGCGCCAGGATTGTTTCATGCAACGGCCCCGGTCGCAGGACCACCGGGGCCGTTGTCATTTTGGGTCTGAGAAACAACAAGGGGCGACCGGTGGGCCACCCCTCGCAGAACTTTTTGTCGCTATGGCCGGTCTCAGACCGCGCCCTCGCCCATGGCGGCGGCGTAATCCCAGTTGACCAGATTGTCGACGAAGGCTTCCAGGTACTTCTGCCGGGCGTTGCGATAGTCGATGTAGTAGGAGTGCTCCCAGACATCGCAGCCGAGCAACGGCTGGGCGCCCTGGACGAGCGGGTTCTCGCCGTTGGGGGACTTCATGATGACGAGCTTGCCGTCCTTGGCGGCCAGCCAGCACCAGCCCGAGCCGAACTGCGTCAGGCCGGCCTGAACGAAATCGGCGCGGAACTTGTCGAAGCCGCCCAGATCCGACTTGATCTTGGCCTCGAGCTTGCCGGGCATCTTGGAGCCGCCACCGCCGCGCTTCATCCACTGCCAGAAATGGATGTGGTTGTAGTGCTGACCTGAATTGTTGAAGAGGCCGGCATTTTTGCCGTGCGAGCCCTTGACGATCTTCGTCAGGCTCTTGCCCTCCCACTCCGTGCCCTTGAGCAGATTGTTGCCGTTGTTGACGTAGGCCAGGTGATGCTTGTCGTGGTGGAACTCGAGCGTTTCCTTCGACATGTAGGGCTGGAGTGCATCATAGGCATAGGGAAGATCGGGGAGCGCGAAGGACATGGGACCAACTCCGGTTGTCAGTGTTGCGGAAGGGGCTGGGCCGCCGAGGGTCGGGAGCGGCCGTCAGGGACGACGTTAGCCAGTCCCATTAGCCATGACAAGGCAACGCGCCTTGACCGTTTTCCGATCCTTTGGAATCGGAAAGCGGTCAAGGTTGTTGGCTTCGAGCACTTTCCTGCGACCAACCGGTATCCACTTGGTCGAAAAGTGCTCAAGCACCGACCGGGTCGCCATCAACGGAGATATTTGGAGGGGGTGGGGCGCGACGACCCTGGGCACCGCGCCCCTGGATCACGCCGGGGAAGATACGTTTCCGTTCCAGGGTGATGGTGTTCTAGGCCCACCCCATTGAACCCCATCTGAATGGTCCGTTCATCTGCCGTTCATTTCTGGAGCACGTTCCGGCGAAGTGGGCACCGGTTCGCCGCCAGAACGTGCTCAAAGCCAAGAACCTGAAGCTGTTCCGGGCCTTTATCGTTAATGACCCGTTAACGCGGCGCGGCGCACCCTCCTCTCAGATGATTTGCCAGAGCACGTTCAGGCAAAAGCTTGTCCCAGCGAAGGCTGGGATGGTCCCCGGTTCGCCGTAGAACGTGCTCAAAGCCAAGACAAAGCACGTTCAGGCGAAGTGGTAACCGGTTCGCCGTAGAACGTGCTCCAAGCCAAGAAGCCAGAGGACCGGCGCGCAAAGCCGCCGGGCAGTCCCCATGCAAGTCGGACGCGACCTGACCGGCGATGACACGAAGCCCCCGCATCCCGGAGAAATCCTCCGCGAGGAGCTGCTGCCGCGGCTCGGCATCACCGGTGCCGAGCTTGCCGACCACCTCGGCGTCGATTCTCGTGTCATCGAGGCCATTCTCGACGAGCGGCGCGCCATCAAACTAAAGCTGGCGCAGCGGCTCGGCGCGGCGCTCGGCACCGGCGCCCGCTACTGGCTGGCGCTGCAAATGCAGCACGACGTCTGGGTGGCCGAGCGCATGGCCCCCGTCGAGCTCGCGCCGATCATTCCGATGAAGCGCCGCCTGACCGGAACGCCGCACGCGCGGTGAGGCTGTGGCGACTTGGCACGACCTCACCCTGCCCTCTCCCCGCTTGCGGGGAGAGGAAGACCTGCGCCGCGCCTTGCCGCCCTCAATCCTTGAACGGATCGACCTCGCCGCTGCCGGCCATGACGACGGCAAAGGGGCGGAGCGTGTGCAGTACGCGCACGGTGCCCTCGTGGTGGGCGAGCACATCCGGCAGCCGCCGATAGGCCATCGGGCTCTCGTCGAGATCGGCGCCCAAGAGCGTCACGCCCCGCTTGCGCAGCCACGCCTCCATCTCCTCGCGTGTGAAACGCCGCTTGGCCTCGTTGCGGCCGAACAGGCGGCCCGCCCCGTGCACGGTCGAATACAGCGATGCCCGCGACGCCGCGCTATCGATGCCTTCCAAAATCACCGCGTCGTCGCCCATGGAGCCGCCGACGAAGCCGCGCTGGCCGGGAAACGCAGGCGTCGCACCCTTCCGCACCACCCAGAGATCGCGGCCGTCATGGGTCTCGCGCCATGCGTAGTTGTGATGGTTGTGCACGCGGTCGGTCTCGGCGCCACCGATGATCTGGCGGACCCGCTCGACCACCCACTCGCGCCCCGCATAGGCATAGCGGCCGGCAAGCTCCATGGCGGCGATGTAGCGTTGGCCGATCTCGGCCTCCTCCGGCACGACGGCGGGCGGCACATTGATGCCGTCCTTGCCGCCGGCGGCTTTCAGATAGCGCGTGGCGCTCGAATGGCCGAGGCCACGGCTGCCGAAATGCACGCCGATCCACACCTGCCCCGCCTCGTCGCGCATCAGGTCGACATAGTGGTTGCCCGAGCCCACCGTACCGAGCTGGGCCATGGCCTTCTGCCGGTAGCTTTCCATGTCGGAGGCCTTCCAGGCCTCGCCATCGTCGAACAATTCGTGCGCGACGCGCTCGGCATTGGTTCGGCCGACGCCGAAGGAAATCGTGCGGGCGATGTCCTGCGCGATCTGAGGGATGCGCGGGGCGATGTCGTCGAAGCGCGTATCGAGGCGGACCGCGAGGTTGCCGCAGCCGATGTCGAAGCCGACGCCGGAGATGCTCACCTGCTTCTCGTAGGCGATGACGCCGCCGACCGGCTGGGCATAGCCCAGGTGCCCGTCGGCGCAGATGACGCCGGCGACGACATTGCCGACGCCCATGCAGGTCTGCATCTGCGCGATCGTGTTGGGATCGTGCTCGCCGATGACCTTGAGGGGGCTGTTCTGGAATTCGGGTGCCTGCGGCGGGATGATGGCCTTTGCGTCGGCCTCGACCCTCAGTGCGGCGATGGCCGCCTCGCGGAACGCCGACCAGGCCGGCATCCGCTTGCCGCCCGGCCCCGCGATGCGGGCATCGGGCTCATGGCCCGCGGCCTCCGCCAAAGCGCGGGCACGGGCAATCCAGGGCTCATTCGAAGCCATCGTCGTCGACCTTCGATTGTAAATGCGCTGCGCGCTGTCTCACCTGGACATCAGGGCAACGCCGCGCCGAGCGCAATGTTCTCAATGGACATGGTGGGCGCGACAGGGATCGAACCTGTGACCCCTCCCGTGTGAAGGGAGTGCTCTACCGCTGAGCTACGCGCCCATTTCGGGAAACATGATAGTCGCCCGGGCCGGAGGCGTATAGGTCGGGCGG
>JANNSX010000301.1:0-1903 GCA_031403155.1 Hyphomicrobiaceae bacterium | reverse complement strand
CGACGTTGTTGTCGCGAACGAGTACCTGCACGCGGGTCTTGCCTCGCTGGTTGATCAATGGGTTAGGTCGGAAAGGCAGGCTTTTGGCCCGCCGAATGATGCCGTCCCGATAGCAGATCGATCTTAACAAGTCCAGACGGTGAGGCTTACTCGGTTTGGACAACCTTGCTCAGGGTGGTCAAGGCCTTGGCAAGCGCAGGCTCGGAGGCGCCCCCGGCGAGCCGCTCGACCTCGGCCGCAATCCGCGCCCGCTCGTCCTTGGGCACGATCCGGCGCAACCTCGGAAAGGTCCTGGCGATGGCCTCGGCCAATTCAATGCGGTCGGCTGTCGAATACACCGTAGTTTCGGCGAGCGAAGTGACGGTGCCCGCCAGATGCGTGCGTAGCGTGCCGAAGCCGGCGAAAAACCCCGCCTGCTTCAGCCGCTCGCGCTCTTCTGCTTCGAGGCTCTCGATGAACGGTCCGGAGAGTTCAATTGCCAGAGCCGACAGCTCGAGCTGATAGACCTGAAGGCGCACAAGCTCCCTCTGCAACGGCGCGCCGCCGAGCACCTGGATGTTGTAGCGGGAGCGATAGCAGCCGAGATAACCGTCGAAGGTGCGAAGGTCGATGAGGCGGTGCAGCATGGGTGCCGTGCCCGAGCGCGCGCTCGCGAGCCGGCCGGGGTCGACCATCTTGAGGAACACGTCCCGCGTCTGGGTCAAGGCGAGGCGCGGATAGGCCTCGGGCGGGCTTTGGCGAAGGATCGCTTCGACGGTGCCGAGGTCGAGCACGCTCCAGGCGCGATCGGTTGCGGGATAAGCATAGCGTGGTGGCAGCGGCGGCGCCGCGAAGTCGGCGTGGCCGGGCGCCGGAAGCGCCAGCGACAGCATCACCAGAAAGCACATGCCATACCGACGAGCCATGCTGCATCTTAGGCGCATTTGCGCCAGACAGCAATTCGGTAGAACCTGGAACGTTCAAACTCCGACCGACTCAGCCGCGGAACGGCACGACATCAAACAGCGCCGGCAACATGGACAGCACGAGCAGCCCCGCCATCGCGATGTTGAACACGCGGAGCTTCACGGGATCCTGCAATACCTGGCGAAGTGCCACGCCGAAGCCCGTCCAGATGCCGACCGTCGGAAAGTTCACCACCAAGAAGACAATTCCCATCACGGCGAGGCTCCACAGGTAGTTGTCCGGAACCGTGTAGGCGGCCGTTCCCGTCAGCGTCATGGCCCAGGCCTTGGGATTGACACATTGGAAGAGGGCCGCCTGGAAAAATGTCATCGGCTGTCCCGCGTTCCCCTCGCCGCCACCGCTGACCGGTCCGCTGTTGGCGATCTTCCAGGCGAGCCACAGCATGTAGACGAGGCTCGCGACTTTCAGCGCCGTGAAGATCGTGGGATTTGCCTCGAGCACCTGGCCGACGCCAAGTCCGACCAGAAGCAACATCAACACGAAGCCGAGCGAGACGCCGAGCATGTGCGGGATCGTCCGACGGAATCCGAAATTCACCCCCGAGGCGAGCAGCATCATGTTGTTCGGCCCCGGCGTGACGGAGGTCACGAAGGCAAAGCCGGCGAGGGCAAGGAGATGGTCGAGCGACATGGGTGGCTCTATATGTCAGCTATGCTGACCTTTTTATGCTTGAAATAGTCTGGCGAGGCAATACGCTTGCCCCTCCTCCTCGGTCTTTCCGGGAACTGCGTGGCCGTGCCGCCCCGCCTAGTGGCCCGTCGCGCCCAAAAAGCCGGCTCGCCCGGCGGCCGGTGGGTTTTGGGGCGGCCAGGGGGGCCCCAGCACTATCCTTTGCGTAGTTTGGCGGTGAACGCCCCCAAGGTTTCCCCGGCCCGGCCGCGCGCAGGGTCTTCAGGCGCTCCATGCGGCGCGCGGCCAGCACCACACCGGCGCCGGC
>JANNSX010000300.1:0-7837 GCA_031403155.1 Hyphomicrobiaceae bacterium | reverse complement strand
CGGGGCCATCGGACCGGTCGAGCATTCCGCGGCTTGGTATTACTACTCGCCTGCCGCGGCCAGCCGCGGCGCATCCGGCTCGAGATCGTCGGCGAGTTCGACGGCATCGATCTTTTTCCCGCGTTGGGCGATTTTGTCGGTGGACGTCAGGATTTTCTCGACGTCCCTGGCCGCCAGCGTGAAGTGCTTGTCGAGGTCCTGAACGCGCTCGGTAAGACGCGCCACGTCGGTCATGAGAAGGCCGACCTCGCGCTGGATGAGCCCCGCCTGCTCGCGCATCCGGACATCCTTGAAGATCGCCTGCATGGTCTGCACCGCGAGCATCAGCATGTTCGGCGAGACAATGACGACGTGCGCCCGGTAGGCGCGCTGGATGAGCTCGGGCAGCCGCTCGTGCATCTCGGCATAGACCGCTTCCGAGGGCACGAACATCAGCGCCATATCCTGGGTCTCGCCGGGGATCAGATACTTGGCCGAGATGTCGTCGACGTGTTTGCCGACCGTATCGCGGAAGCGGGCGAGCGCCTGAGTGCGCGCTTCGGGTGTGGCAGCAGCGCGTAAGGCTTCGTAGCCTTCGAGCGGGAACTTGGCGTCGACCGCGAGCGGGGTAGGCGCCGAGGGCAGGCGGATCAACGCGTCCGGCCGCTTCCCGTTCGACAACGTTGCCTGCAGCTCGAAAGCGCCGCGCGGCAAGCCGTCCTCCAGGATCGCCTCCATGCGCATCTGTCCGAAGGCGCCGCGCATCTGCTTGTCCGACAGGACCTGTTGCAGCGAAACGACCTCCTTCGACAGATCGTCGAGGCTCTGGCCGGCCTGATCGATGCGGGCGAGGCGCTCATAGAGCTTGGTCAGGCTCTCGGCCGTGCGCCCCTCGGCCTCCACCAGGCTCGAGCCGAGCTTCATGCTGGTCTCCGAAAGCCCTTGCCCGAGCCGCTCGCTCACATGGTCGAGGCGCCGGTCGAGGAGGGCGGACAGCTCCGCCTGGCGGGCCTGGTTGAGCTCGCCCATGGCGGCGACGCGACCCTTGAGCTCGGAGAGCATGCTCCCGGTTTGCCGGTTGGCGGCGTCGATCCTGGCCTCGAGCCGGACGGCGGCCAACCGGCGCAGGACGGCGGCGATCAGCGACCAGATCACGGCGAGCACGATGAGCGCGGCCAGGCCCAGCCAAAGCGGCGTCGGGTCGGCGCGCAAGGCGTCGAGCCAGGGGCTGAAAGTCTCGGGGATGCGTTCCATGGCGGGTGTTTACAATGATTCGGGGGGCGCCCTTGTGGGTGGGCCGTTGACCCCCGTTTGCCTCACCATTACCTACAGCGTATGGCGAAGCTCGAAATCATCAAGTTGCCCGACCCCCTGCTCAGGGAGGCGAGCAAGCCCGTCGAGGCCTTCGACGAGCGCTTGGGCAAGCTCGTCGCCGACATGCTGGAAACCATGTACGACGCTCCGGGCATCGGGCTTGCGGCTATCCAGGTGGCCATCCCGCGCCGGCTGCTCGTCGTCGACACGGCCAAACTCAATGACGAGACGCCCCGGCCGATCGCCATGGCCAATCCGGAGATTGTCGAGATCGTTGGGGAGGACGTGCGGCTGCACGAGGAAGGCTGCCTCTCCATTCCCGACGTCTATGCCGAGATCGAGCGGCCGGCGGTGGTCCGCATCGTCTATCAGGATGCGACCGGCGCCCGGCAGGAGCTGCTCGCCGAAGGCATGCTGGCGACCGTCGTCCAGCACGAGATCGATCACTTGAACGGCAAACTCTTCATCGATTACCTCTCCCGGCTGAAGCGCGACCGGATCGTCAAGAAGATGATCAAGGCCAAGCGCGACGCCGAAGCGTCGGCGTAGAGTGCTTCCGGAAAAGTGCGTAGCGGTTTTCCGATAAGAAGCACGACAAACCAAAAGGCTAGGGTGTTGGAGTGATGCAACCGAAAACGGAAACACCCTAGCGATGTTGCGCATTGTCTTCATGGGCACGCCCGACTTCGCGGTGCCGGCGCTCGCCGAGATCGTGGGCGCCGGTCATGAGGTCGCCGCCGTCTATTGCCAGCCGCCAAGTCCGGCGGGACGAGGCCAATCCGAGCGCAAATCAGCAGTGCAGACTTTCGCAGAAGCGGCGGGACTTCCGGTGTTCAGCCCCAAGAGCCTCAAAGGCGAGGCCGAGCAGGCCGCGTTCCGCGCGCATGCGGCCGACGCCGCCGTCGTCGTCGCCTACGGGCTCCTGCTGCCCAAACCCATTCTCGATGCGCCCAAGTACGGCTGCCTCAACTTGCATCCCTCCAAGCTGCCGCGCTGGCGCGGTGCCGCCCCCCTCCAGCGCACGATCATGGCCGGCGACACCGAGACGGCCGTGATGGTCATGCGCATGGACGAGGGGCTCGACAGAGGCCCCGTCTGCATGGCCGAGCCAATGGCCGTAACCTCCAACATGACCGCTGGCATGCTGCACGATCTGGCGGCCCAGCGTGGCGCCGATCTGATGCTGCGGGCCTTGGGTGCTTTGGAGCGCGGTGCGCTCGACTGCCGGCCGCAATCAGATGCGGGCGTGACCTACGCCGCCAAGATCGACAAGGCGGAAGCGCGGATCGATTGGCGCAAGCCGGCAGGCGACGTGCACAATCTGATCCGTGGCTTGTCGCCGTTTCCCGGAGCGTGGTTCGAGGCGGGACCAGCGGGGAAACGCGAGCGGATCAAGGTGCTGCGGTCGGAAATCGTCGAGGCGACTGGCGCACCAAGTTTGGTGCTCGACGACCGGTTGACGATCGCCTGCGGGTCCGGCGCGGTTCGCCTGCAAATTCTGCAACGCGCCGGAAGGGCTGCGCTCCCTGCCGCCGATCTCCTGCGCGGATTCAAGCTGCCGCCGGGCACCGCGCTCGGCGGGCCCGGCGACCCAGCGTAAAGGGCTACGGCGTCGTACCGGTGCCCGTCGTCGTACCGGTGCCGGTGGTCGTCGTGCCAGACCCCGTCGTCGTTGTGGTCGAGCTCGAGGTCGCCGCTGGCTCAGTCGTCGGCGCCGGTCCACTGCCCGAGAACATGTTGTAGGCGACAACCAGGATAGCCGCGACGACGGCGGCGATCAGAATATTGCGTGTGCTCGAATTCATTTGACTTCTCCAGCTATTGCGAACCGAATCTCGCTCCCCAACTCAGCCTAGCACGACTTTGTTGTCCTTGACCTCTGCCAAAGAGGCTACCACGCTGCAGCTTAGCCTTGCTCGGGCGGCAGGCCTGATTCAAAGGCGGGCGACGCCGGGGTCCGCGACAGGCCACCGGCTCGCGGCGCGCCAATGTCAGTAACCCTCTGACAATACGGGAAAAACTCGCCTTCGCCTTGCTGCTCATGAGGCGGGCGCGGAGATAGCCGTGGACCAGACCCGGCTCGTTGATCCAGACCGCCGGCACCCCCGCCGCCCTGAGCCGCTGGACAAATTCGTCGCAGTCGTCGCGCAGCGGGTCGACGTCGGCGGAAATGGCGATGCAGGGGGGCAAGCCGCGATAATCGGTGGCGGCGAGCGGGGCATAGGTCCAGTCGCCCATCGGCGGATCGCCGCCGGCGCGTGCGCGCTTGTAGAAGTCGATGTCCTTGACGGTCAGATGCACGGCCTCGGCATGCGTCCGGTATGAGGCAAGGCCGAGCTTGTCGCCGCCGAGGCCCGGATAGATCAGCAGCTGGCCGATCGGTGCGGCAGATGTGCCCCGCGCCGCGATCGATACGGCCGCCGCCAGATTGCCACCGGCCGAATCCCCCGCAACGACGACGGACCGGCCCTCGGCTGCAATGGCGCGCAAGGCCCAGAGCGCATCCTCGTAGTGCGCGGGATGGATGTGCTCGGGGGCGAGGCGGTAATCCACCGAGATGATCACCTGCCCCGAGCCCTCCGCCAGCTCCGCGCAGACGCTGTCGTGGCTGTCGAGATTGCCGACGACGAAGCCGCCGCCGTGATAGTAGACGATGGTTGCGTCCCCCGGTCCGCCGGACGGCGTATAGCGGCGGATCGGAATCGACCCCGCCGGGCCCGGCACGCTCGCAGTCTCGGCCTTCACCCCCTTCGGATAGGGCGGCGCGAAGGCCTCGCAGAGATCGCGGTAGACACGCCGCTGGCCCGCCATGTCGAGATCGACGGCGTCCGGCGGATAAAGGCTGTCCACCTTCCTCACATAGGCCTGCATCTCGGCGTCGAGTGTCCCGTTCGCGAAGCTCGTCATGATCTGCCGCAACCTCTCACGAGCTTCGCGAACGATAAGGACACTCGGCGTAGCATATGCCACGTGCGGCGTCATGTTCGGAAGTCCGCTTGCTGAGCGTGCCGCAGCCTCGAAGCAGACTTCCGAACCGCCGCATTAGTGGCCCGTCGCGCCTAAATCGCATCATGGCCGCGAGCGCCTTCGATTTAGGCGCGACATAAGGGCCACTAGCAATATCATCGGCTTAGTGTGGCGTTCAACGCGCCTTAGTTGACACGAGCCTAGCCGCAGCACTGGTCAACTAAGGCGCGACGCCACACTAGCGCGCCCTCCCCCTTGTGGGGAGGGTTGGGGTGGGGGTGAGATTCTCCTCGCAGCAGGCGTATCCACGAAGCGAGACCACCCAAAACAAAGGGCAGCCGCGAGGCTGCCCTTGTGTCGTTCCGTCGCCTGAGAGCAGCCAGAGCTACTTCTGCTCTTCCGCCGGCTTCTCCTCGCCGAGGTTGACCTCGTGGGCGGTCGCCTCGGTGACGAGCACGCGGGCCTGGCCCATCCAGTCCTCACGCTCGAGACGGCCGTTGAGGCTCAAGGAGTCGTCGACGCGCACCAAGTCCACGTCCGAGAAGTTGGCGATCTGCTCGTATTTGGTCACGCCGATCTTGAGCAGGCGCTTCTCGAGATCCTCCGAGATGCCGGTGATTTTCTTGAGATCGTCCGCCTCACCCTTCGGCTTCTTGAAGCCCTTCCAGTTGTCGATGGCCTGCAGCTTCTTGCCGCGCGAATCCGTGCGCTCGAAGATGCGGGCGGCCTTACCCTTGAGGCCGCGGAGATAGTAGAGCTTCGCGCGGCGCACCTTGCCGCGGCGGACGACCTCGATGCTATCGATCATCGGCGAATAGAGCGGGAAGACGCGCTCGACGCCCTCGCCATAGGAAATCTTGCGGACCGTGAAGTTGGCGTTGATGCCCTGGCCGGCCCGGGCGATGCAGAGACCCTCGTAGGCCTGGACGCGGGAGTTATCGCCATCGACGATCTTGACGCCGACCTTGACCGTGTCGCCGGGCTCGAACTGCGGCACCGGGCGCTTGGCAACCAGTTGATCGACCTGCTCTTTTTCGAATTGCTGGAGGATGTTCATTGTCGTGGTCCTTTATTGTCCAACAGCAGAGGAGCGGCGCGTCCGTGACGGCTTCGCTTGCCAACGCGGCTGGGCTTGTGGCGTGGCACGCCCGGCCCAGGGCCCGCGCCGGAACGGCGCTCATGCAACCCATCATAGGGGATTTCGCGTGGGGTTGTAGCGGAAGGCGGGGCGGCTGTCGATAGTGAACGAGGTCTCCGCTTCAAGCCATCATTGCGTAGCATTGGCTCGACGCGTAACATTAGAGAGCTAGCGGTCGCCCGACAGCGTTGGACATTAGCTGCGTTGATGATTGATTTGCGAATGCACTGCAAACCTCGTCGCCTGATCGTCGGTATGGTCTGCAATTTCCGTGAACCGGTCCTCAAACTCGGTTTGCTGGCCACAAGTGTATTTGAAAATTTCTACCGGCGCATCGGTCAGACCCAAAAGCTCAATATGACCGACCTCCAGTCATTCGGCGGCACATCATATGCTGATCTCAAACTGAGCATAAGAACTTTCGGTGGCGAAGGACGCGTCGACGTCACGCCGACTGCACTAATTGTTGAGGTCAATGACGTAGTACGTACTCGGGAAAGCGTGAATGCGATCAAAGAGCATCTCCAAGTGTGCGAAGCCTCTTTGCAAAGCGCCATCCCAGATGTTCAGCTGGCAGAAAGGCTTTTGCGCACAAACTTGTGGCTCGACAGCGACGGCGGGGCAGACTCAGTTAATAAATTCATGGCGGCGCGCGGCAACGCCGCTCTTAAGTTAGATCAGGGCCCCTATGCGGCACTTAAGAAAGATTACACTCTTCAGTTTGAAGGTCTAGACTTGGAAAAAGCGACCAGGATTGGACTGACGATGCAGCGGTCATACGTCGACGTAGGAGATTTGTATCTCCAATTCGACCACTCCATCACAGGCAGCCCAGAACTTCAGCAGTCATCAGATGATCATATTGTCAAGGCAGAGGAGGAACTTAAGGCATTACTTGATCACCTCGGGTTAGAGTTTGAGGACCATTAATGTCGCTAACTAACATACAAGAGAGACAGCAAAAACCGCAATCAGCAGATCGACAATTACCTTTTTCAAAACCGTTCGGCTTGCCCAACACGAATCCTATTGCAACTTCAACGTCCCCGTTTCAGGGAAAGGCTCGGGTTACACCAGACAAGGGCTCTTATGGACTGCAAACGATTCGAATGACGGCGCTTGTTGGCGGCAATCATCGTGAAGGTTTTGCATCAGCTGAAATGACTCTTGCTCAGCTGCAGCCGGAGCCCCGTCCAACCGGCCCTATTTTACTTTTTGAACATATTGTAGCTGATTGGAATCTCACAGAGGCGGACGCTGCGAGCCTCCTCGGCCTCGAAGACGGTTCTAGACTAACTGAGATTTATGCGGGGCGCCGCGTGCTTGTTGGTCGTGACGCGAATGATAGACTTCGCTTAATCCTCCGCATCGCGGCGGATTTGGATCTCCTGTTTGGAGAAACCGATTCGATTCGATCGTGGCTGGACGAACTGCAGCAAGATTTTGGGCGCAGGTCACCGCGGTCACTACTGGTGGAGGGGTCCATAGAAAACCTACTGCTAGTAAAGGATTATGTTGCGTATCTTTCGGGGCGGTGAAACGTGCTTGAGAGTTTGGATCGCAATCGCAGATCCTGCTATGTTCATCGATTGGCCAATCTCACTCATATCGGTAGGTTTGCAGCAAAGAAGGGATTATCGATAGAGGCCATCGTCGAGGTTATTCGGCACAGCCCTGACGAAACCGCCAGATCTCTTTTGACCGATCCGTTCAAGCGGAAGCCCAAGCTCGATAACAGATACGGCACCCGCACTCGATTTTCAGACGGAAGTTGGCCGGTGTTTTACTCAGCACTGGAGGAAGAGACCGCGAAGGCCGAGGGTTTGTATCACTACGCTCGAAAGGCCGCCGGAGATTCCGAGGCACGAAGAGCAGTCAATTACTCAATCATGCGCTGTAAGTTTGAGGGCGACGTTATAGATTTGATCCCTCAACATAACGATTGGCCGGGACTGACCTCAGAAGAATTGGACTTTTGCGTCGCATTGGGTCGAGAAGCACATCTGATGGGTCTGGGTGCCTTCTTGGCACCATCGGCCCGACATCCGGAAGGAACAACCGTTCCGGCCTTTTCAGCTGATAACCTGACGGAGCCGGTGGCAGTGAACGCTGTGAGGTTTGCCTTCGATACTGAGTCACTGCAGACTAACGTAGAGATACAAACAGTAGAGTAACTGCCACGAATTTCGCAATCGAGGATCAGCTGAGGTTGCGCCTCAAAAACTCCACCGTCCGCCCCCACGCCAGCTCGGCTGCCGCCTTGTCATACCGCGCGGCATTCGTATCGTTGTTGAAGGCGTGCTGGGCGCCTTCGTACATGTGGAGCTCGTAGGTCTTGCCCGCCGCTTTCAGCGCCGCTTCGTAATCCGCGATGCCGGCATTGATGCGGTCGTCCTTCCCGGCGTAGTGGAGCATCAGCGCCGCCTTGATGCCGGGCAC
>JANNSX010000299.1:0-6245 GCA_031403155.1 Hyphomicrobiaceae bacterium | reverse complement strand
CCCCCCCCGCCCCCCCACCCCCCCCTTGGGCCTAATCTTGTCTTCGCCTCTCCACCTCTATGCCCCCGGCGCCCCGACCCCCCCCAGGGGGCCGTCGCCGCCCCTCCGCCCCGACGAAAGGGGGAGGAAGAGATGCCGCGCCTCATTGCAAATATGGAGTGACTGAGCGCACGGCAGTCAAGAGCTTGCGGGAATGTCGCCGCGCACTTTCCTCCCCCTCTTGACGGTGGAGGACCGCTCGCCATGGGTTTAGCGTTTGCTAAACCCTTAGGCGAGCCTAGGTGGGGGTGAGGGGAGGCGCGAAGAGCACACAACTTCGCAGGACCTTTGGAGATAACGACGCAGAATGGCCGAAGCCAGATCGAGCACTCCACCGCCGAGCTTGAACTGCCCAGCGGTGGAGCAAACCAAACATCGGACGCACATTACTCCTTCGACACGAACCGGGAAGGATGCACGTCCATGACGTTGTCGTTGAAGCCCTTGAGCTTGGGCGAGACGAGGTTGTGGTTGGCGTAGAAGAGCAGCGGCATGATGCCGAGATCCTGCATCAGGATGCCCTCGGCTTCCGACAAAAGTCCCATGCGTTTTGCCGGATCGGCCTCAGTCGACGCCTTGGCGAGGAGATCGTCATAGGCTGCGTTCGTGTACTCGCCATAGTTGTTGCCGGCGGTCGACTTGCCGAGATCGAGGAAGGTGCCGGGGTCCTTGTAATCGGCGACCCAGCCGGCGCGCGCCACGTCGAAGTCGCCTTTCTGCTCGAGGAACTCGTAGTGGGTCTTGCCGTCGGTGTTGGTGAGGGTCACTTCGATGTTGAAGCCCTTGAGCATATCCTGCACAGCGACGGCCGTGTTCTTGTGGTTCTCGGAGGTGTTGTAGCGAAGCTCCAATTTCAGCGGCTTCTCGGCCGTGATGCCAAGCTCGGCAAAGACCTTCTGCGCCTCGTCCTCGCGATCGAGCTGGGACAAGCCGGCATAGCTCGCGGTCTTGGGCGTGTAGCCGGCGACACCGGCCGGCACCATGCCGTAAGCCGGGATCATCGCATTCTGCCAGACTTTCTCGGCGAGATAGTCGCGGTCGATGACCATCGAGATGGCGTGACGCAACTTCGAATTCGACCACGGGTCCTTCTTCGTCTTGAAGACGTAGTAGTAGGTGGCGAGTTGCGGCCCGGTCTGCAGCTGGTCGCCGAACTTGGTCTTGAGGTCGCCGAGCTGCTCGGTCGGGAAGTCGTTGTTGCTGTCGATCTCGCCTGCCTCGAAGCGCTTCATGGCGGCGCCGCGATCTTCAGCCGGGATGTAGTTGACGACGTCGAGCTTGACGTTGGCGGCGTCGAAGAACTTCGGGTTCTTGACGAGCTTGATGTGATCGTTCGGCACGAATTCGGCCAGCGTGAAGGCGCCATTCGAGACGAGATTGCCGGGCTTGATGAAGTCGGCGCCGAACTTCTCGACATTGGCTTTGGATACGCCGTAGGTCGCCTGATGCGTCAGCATCTCGAGGAAGTAGGGCGTCGGGCCCTTGAGCGTGATCTCGAGTGTCTTGGCATCGATCGCCTTGACACCGAGCTCCTCGGGCTTGGCCTTGCCGCCGGTGATGTCCTCGGCCTTCACGATCGGCGCCAGCATGTAGGCATACTCGGAGGCGGTTGCCGGATCGACGACGCGGCGGAGCGAGAAGAGAAAATCATCCGCGGTGACGGGCGTGCCGTCAGACCAGGTGTGGTCACGAAGTTTGAAGGTGTAGACGAGGCCGGTGTCGGAGACCGTCCAGCTTTCGGCGGCGCCCGGGATCAGATTGGCGCCGGCGTCCTGCGCGACGAGCCCTGAGAACATGTCACGGAGAATGTTCGCCTCCTCGACAGTCGAGGTCTTGTGCGGATCGAGCGAAGCCGGGTCGCCGTTGGCGCCACGATTGTAGACGGACTCTGCATTAGCCGCGGCGGCCGAAATCGAAACGGCGAGCGACGCCGCCAGGATCGGCTTGAACCATTTGAGCATGAGTTTCCTCCATTTCCCCGGGCCACGTTCGACTGCGAACAGCGGGCCCATTGGTCTGAGACGAAGCTTCGTCCCGGCCGTGGCGGAGGTCAAGCGGGTGCTGTGATGGTGGGCCGCGCGCAGGTCCCGAAACTTGTCCCAATGGCATTGAAGCGCCGTCGAGTGGGTAATGCGTAATACACCACAACCACACACAGGTCCCGGCCTTCGCCGGGATGACCTGGGGAGGGGTTGTTTCAGAACGCGAGTGACCCAGGATGCGGATGCACCGACCCTGGCCAAATCGGCAGTTTCTCTTATGTCGTCATCCCGGCGTCATGGCGTAGCCATGCTTCGCATGGGTGGCCGGGACCCGCGTGCGGTGGCGAGTGTCCGAGGCCCATCCATTTACCGCGCAAGATCCGCAGGCCCGTCGAGGATCTCGTTGCGGGCTGCATCATAGAGGTCGCGCCACTCGGGGTTCATCTGCTCAATCAGGCGGTACTTCCACGCGCGATGCCACCGCTTGAGCAACTTCTCGCGCTTGATCGCCGCATCCATATCGTCATGCATCTCGCAGTAGACGAGCTGGCGAATGCCATAGGTTTTGGTGAAACCCTGAAACAGACCGCTGACGTGCTGCGCCATGCGCTCGAGCAATTCGCTGGTGACACCGACGTAGAGCGTGCCGTAGCGATGCTTGGCCAGTATGTAGACGCAGGGTTGCTTGATCCAGTGCATGATTGTGCTCTTACGTCTTCGGCATGTGGCGCTAATCGAGTGGATAGCGCAACTTACTCAATGACCGCACACGGGTCCCGGCCTTCGCCGGGATGACGAAAATAGTGAGGCTGCCCGGGTGGTTAGCTTTTCCATTCTGCGTTACAAGCGTTCTGCGAAAACCCCTCCCCTCGTCATCCCGGCCTTCGCCGGGACCTGTGTGGCTCTCGGCTGGAACTCGGACTCTCTACGCGGGCAGTGCCGCCCTACTCCAACGACCAAGCTGTTCCCCCGCTGGCCTCGATCGCCTTGAGGCCGCGCTCACCCGGCAGCAGGCCCTTGAGCACCGACACCATATCGTCGAGCACGCGCTGCTTGGTGGCATAGTAGGAGTGGGTTTCCGGCAGGCTCCATGGCGTCACTTCGAGGCCGGTCGCATCGATGATCTCGTAGCCTTCCGCATAGGTGACGGGCTTGCCGAGTCGGGGCGCGGCATTGATCTGCTCGGAGGCGGTCAGAGCCAGGTCTTTGTCCGAGGTGTAGACCACCCATTGCTGCGCCAGTGGGCGGACCTCGGCGGCGATCTGATCGCGGAACAGCTCGGAATCGAAATCCGGCGCGCACAGGATGACGCTCTGGAACAACGGTTGCGAGGCATCGCGATAAGCCATCAGGCGCAACGCCCCGAGCAGGCCGCGGCTTCCCATGCTGTGCGCCACCAGATGCAGCTTGCGATCCGGGAACTCGGCTTTCAGCTTGGTCAGCAGCCCTTCGATGTGCTTGGCGCTCCAAGCAACGTCCTCGGAATCGGTGTTGTAGGACGTGATACCGCCGTCGGAGGGCCAGGAGTAGACGATCGGCGCACCTTGGAAGCCGAAGTCGAAGGCGACCTGTCCGGCCCGGACGATGGCATCCGAGAACGGCACGTTGAAGCCGTGGACGTAGACGAGGAGATCGGCCTCGCCGCCTCCCACGCCGCGAAGCTCAGCCATCAATCCCGCCTCGTCGAAACCGGTGAGCTGCAGGATGTAGATGTGCTTGCCGGCGTCGCGCAGGCTTTGCAGTCCCATCCAGGGCGTCTCGATCTGACCGCGCTTGTGGGAGACCGGAATGTTCACCTCGGCCTTGCCGTAGTTCATCGCGCCGTTCGGCGACCGGGTGCCGTCGAAGGCGAGCTCGGGCTCCTCGGCGCCGGTCGCGTTGCGGTCGGTCGCGTAGTAGACCGTCTGCACATAGGTTTCGACGTCGCCGGCCTTCTTCTTGGTGGCGAAGGTGCGGGTCGTGGCCGCCGCCAACGTGGCGATCTGGCCGACGCGGGTGATCTCCTTGCGTGGCGGCAGTTGCACGCCGTAGCCGTCGAGAATCTCGACGACAGCGTAGTAGACATCGGTCGGATCGAGGCCGAGATCGAGAACGAGGTCGGTGTACTCCTCGAATTTTTCCGCCGGCAGGCCGAAGCGAGCGGCGAGCTTTTTCGCGACCTCGTCGACGACCTTCTGGGGGGCTTTCAGCGTGACTTGGGCGTTGGCGGCGGGAGTCTGCCAGATCGGTGCTAGGAACGCCGCCAAGCCCAAGGCCACGACAAGTCCAGCAATGCGCCGCATAGCACACCTCGATGTTGGATTACGGGCGGGACCATACCGCCGAAGCGGCGGCCGAACAAAGGCAGGCCGTTTGGCGTGGTCCTTACTCGAACCGTATACGCCCTTCGAGTTTTGGGGAAACCGCGCCTGCCGCTTTCACGGCGTCCATGACGACGCTTGCCACCAGCGGCCCCTCATTGGCATCGAGCAGTACCTTGCCCTTGAGGAAGGCCGCGTAGCCGTCCTTTCCGGACGCCAGGAAGTCGTTGACGGCGACCTTGTAGAGCGTGGCCGGATCGAGCGGCGCCCCGCCGATCTCGATCATCGTCAGCCGTGAGCCGGGAACGGCGTCGCGCCGTGCGACGAGCTTGACGCCGGAGAGCTGCGCGAACCGCCCTTCCGCCTTCTCGCCGAACCAGACGCCGTTCTCGAGCACGGCTTTGAGATCGGCACCAGTAAGCTCGATCACCATGAGCTTGTTGCCGAAGGGCAGCTCCGTCAGCACGTCGCGCTTCGTCAGCGTGTGACCGGGCTCGTACTGCTTGTCGCCACGGATGCCGCCGCCGTTCATGATGGCGAGATCGGCGCTCGAGAACTCGCGCATGGCATCCGTGATGAGATTGCCGATGGCGGATTCCCCGCTGCGGACCGTGGACTTGCGGCTGTCGAGGGCGGTCTCGCTCCTTCCAATCTGCTGGTCGAGGTCAGCACCGAGTTCGCTCTCGTAGGTCGCGACCTTGGCGGCAACCTCGGGGTCGGGCGTCACGTCGGCCGTATCGATGATGCGGAAGCGCGGGCGCCAGGAGACTTTGCGCGTCTCGCCCTCGCTCACTTTGATGTCGAGATCGACCGCGACCAGCGTCTCGCCTTCCTCCTTGGCTTCGGCCAGCACGCTGCGGCCGTCGTAGACCAGCATGAGATCGTGGTCGTGGCCGGAGAGGATCACATCATAGAGACCGGAGTTGAGCAGCCGGATGTCGTCCTGTACCGGGGCGTGGATGACGACGACGATCAGGTCGGCGCCGGCGGCCCGTAGATCCTTCGCCTTGTTCTCGGCCATCGGGATCGAGGGCGAGAAGCGCAGCGTGCCTGGGCTTGAGCGCATGGCGGAGTTATCGTCGGTGAGGCCCAAGACGCCGATCTTCACGCCGTCGAACTCGAAGACCTTCGTGTCGCCTGTTCCAGGGAGCGGCTGTCCATCGGCATCGCTGAGGTTGGCGGCAAGCACCGGCACCCGCAACTCGGCCAGTCGCTCGCGGAACACCGCCTCGCCGAAGTCGAACTCGTGATTGCCCGGCACGAAGACATCGACGCCAGCCATGTTCGTCAGCGCAACGATGGCCTTGCCCTTGTCGAAGCCGGAGCGCAGCGAGGGCGAGAAGGTATCGCCGGCATGGGCGACGATGGTGTTCGGATTGCGGGCGCGTTCCGCCTTGATGGCGGCTGTGACCCGCGCAAAGCCGCCGCGTCCGCCCCTCTCGCCCAACTCGTAGATATCGCTGAAGAGGGCGAGTGTCACCGCGACGGTACGTTCGGCGGCGAGTGCGGACGAGGCAAGCACCGACAAAGCGAAGAGACAGCAGACGATCAGATGGCGCATCGGCAACCCCACTCAACACTCGACCCTTGGGGTAATGCTAGAGTGCTTCCGGAAAAGTGCGAAGCGGTTTTCCGAAAAGAAGCACGACAAACCAAGGAGAGTGCTTCCGGAAAAAGCCTGTCCCGGCGCAAGCCGGGATGCGAAGCGGTTTTCCGAAAAGAAGCACGGCAAACCAAGGATCCAGGGTGTTGAAGCGATTCAACGAAAAACGGAAACACCCTCGTGTGGCGTCGCGCCATAGTTGACCAGTAGCGCTGCACGGTCGGAGTCAACTATGGCGCGATGAACGCCACACCAAGCTCATGATATTGCTAGTGGCCCTCATGTCGCGCCAAAATCGGACGGACGCCCGGCGAGCATGCG
>JANNSX010000298.1:0-3630 GCA_031403155.1 Hyphomicrobiaceae bacterium | reverse complement strand
AGCTGCGAAGGCCTGTTGGGCATCTATGAGCTGCCGCCGCTGCTCATTCGTCAATTCGGTGTAATCCATAGCTAAGACATTGAAATAATTGCGGTTGTGTGATGCGCGATAGATTCTGATAGCACATCGCACAACTCCTGTAAATTCAGATACTTAGCTTTCAAGGTTCTTCTCCGCCCCGCCCCCCCTGGTCGCGTTGGAGGCGGGCTTTCGGCAAGACTTGAGAGGGAGAAATCACCACCCAAATTCCCCTAGGCAGACGGAGGTGCCAGCTTCATCCGCCGGCAGAGTAACACCAGGCACTCATAGACGACATCGACACACAGGCTTGCGGCGGCGTTGCCGGTATCCTGCGGCGGGCTGACCGTGTTGACGTCGACGGCGACGATGTCGAGATCGGTCAGCGAGCGAATGAGATCGAGGCCCTCCCGCGCCGTGAGGCCGCCCCAGGTCGGAGTCGCAACGCCCGGCGCGACGGAGGGATCGAAGGTATCCATGTCGAAGCACAGATAGACCGGCCGCCCGCGCGCCACCTGCCGGAACTCCTCCATGCGCTGCGCAAAGCCGCTCCGCATCAGCTCGTCCTGCGAGACGACCGTGTAGCCGAGCGCTTTCGCCTTGGACATCACGCCATCGAAGTAGGTCGTGCCGCGAATGCCGACATGCCAGGAGGAGGACGCATCGATCAGCCCTTCCGTGGCGATGTGGGTGAACTGCGTCGAAGCGTTGAAGGTATCGGCGGGATCGACGTCGTAGGCATCCGTGTGGGCATCGATGTGGAGCGCCACCATGCCCTTGTGGCGCTTGGCCATGGCACGCGCGACCGGCACGCTGATGGAGCCGTCGCCGCCAATGGTGACCGGCACCGCACCGTGCTCCGTGATCCGCGTGACGGCCGCCTCGATGCGCTCGAAGGCATCGAGAATGCGTCCCGGCGTCAGGCGGACATTGCCGCAGTCGACGGCACCGAGCGCGGTGATGGCATCGATGTTCTCCTTGGTCGGGTTGAACCGGCGTTTCAGCTGCGACGCCTGGCGCACGGCATCGGGCCCGCCACGCGCGCCGACGCGCAAGGGATGGATGCCGCAATCGAAAGGAAGGCCGAGGATCGCGGCCTTGCAATTCTTGCCGGGCAAACCCGAAGGCGCACCCATGAAGGTCAAAGGTGCGGTGAACAGCTCGGTGTCAGTGTAGGCAGGCATGGCGCGGCTCCGGTTGAGATTGCAGTACGCCGGCCTCCCGTGTGCAACAACTTTCTCGTGTCCGAGGTCCCCCCGAAATCGCCTTCTCCCATGGGAGATGGCCGAACACAGGCCTGCATCTAACAAGGATCGTCAGTAAGCACAGTCGAGCCGAGACGTATATCCGCGCTTGTACCATGTCGCAGGCGGCAGGGCATCTGCCGCGGCTCGACGGCAACCTTGTTACACGATGTTGTTCGAGACGGCTTCCTCCGGCCGCAGTTCCGGTGTTGCATACGGTGGAGACCCAAAGGGAGAGCGACCATGCTCCGGCAAGCCGCTGTCGTCTGTCTTTACGCCATCCTGACCTTTGGGACGCTGACCGGCGCCAGTGCCCAGCATCGCCGCGTCGCCCTCGTCATCGGCAACGATACTTATGAGAATGTCGCGCCCTTGCAGAAGGCGCGCAACGATGCTCGCGCCATGGCAACAGAGCTCGAGCGGCTCGGCTTCGAGGTCGTCAAGGCAGAGGATGTCGGCCGCCGCGCCATCAGCCGGGCCGTGCTGGAGTTGGAGAAGCGCATCCAGCCGGGCGATGTCGCGCTGTTCTTCTACGCCGGCCACGGCTTCTCGATCGAGGGGCGCAACTATCTGCTCCCCGTCGACATTCCGGCGCCTGAGCCCGGCGAGGAGGCGATCGTGCAGGACGAGGCCTTCCTCGCCGACGAGCTGGCCGACCGGTTCCGCCAAGCCGGCGCCTCGACCGCCATCCTCGTGCTCGACGCCTGCCGCGACAATCCGTTCGCGACGGCGGGCAAGCGCTCGCTCGCCGGCACGCGGGGCCTCGCGCGCATGTCGCCCTCGGAGGGCGTGTTCGTGCTGTTCTCGGCCGGCCTCAATCAGGCGGCGCTCGACCGGTTGGGCGACAACGACGCCAACCCGAATTCCGTGTTCACGCGGACGCTCCTCGAGCAGCTCAAATCGCCCGGAAAAACCATCGTCGAGATCGCCAAGGAGACGCAGGTCAAGGTCAAGACGATGGCCGCCAAGGTCGGCCACGATCAGGCGCCGGCCTATTACGACCAGATCATCGGCAACATCATCCTGAACGACGGCCCCGTCGAAGGCGGCAGCGCCGGCACCTTCTCGGAAGGCCAGTCGGAAGTCGCGCTGTTGCCGCCGCCGACGGTTCCCGGGACGCCGGCGAAACCCGCGCCGATCGCGAGCTTCACGCGTTCCAACTCGGGCTGGACCGTCAGCGTCTCCTTGCCGGAGGAGGCGCTGCAGTTTGGCTACCGCATCGGCGAGGCGGGCGCGTTCACCGACAACGGCACGCTCGACGTCATCGACCAGCGCACCGGGCAGCGCATGCCGAAAACCCACTTCCCGCTCGACACCGATCAGGGGCCGACGACGCTCTACGTCACCTGGCGCGACAAGCGCGGCGAGGAGGCGGGCATTTTTCCGATCAGTTTCGATCCCGACCGGGAGTTGAAGGCCGGGCAGAAGTCCATCCTCAAGGACACGGCGGGCTCCTGGGTCTCGTTCCGAGAATATGAGGGCCTGCTCGTCTATTTCACGCATCTGATGAGCTTCCGCTGCGCGATCAAGTCCGTCCGCTACGGCCTCGACGGCGCGCCGCCGGATACGGACTACCCGCTGCCGCCCTGCGATCAGGCAAACCCCTACTCGCTTCCCGCCGACGTGCTGCCCTACGAGAAACTGCCGAAGGGCACGAAATCCATGGGCCTCGTTGTCGAGTTCTTCGACGGCGAGCAGGTGGCGAAGACGTACAAGGTGAAGTTTTGAGGTGTGGCACAGCCCACGAATGAGTCCTCATCCGTGAGCAGCCCGCCACCGGGCAGAAAGTTGACGGCTCTCGCGGCCTACTCCCGCCGCCTGCGCGACTTGAGCTCGCGCTCGACATGCGCCAAGTCGTCATCGATCAATGGGGCATACTTGTCGCGTAGCAGCGCGAACTCCCGTTGCACGACCTCAAGCTCCGCGTCCGACATGTGATCGAGTTGAACCAGCCCGGTCCGTGCGCCCTCGACGCCACGCAAGAGCTCGTCGAGCTTCAAAGCGACAATGCGCGATTCCCGGTTCTGAGTATTCTGAATGAGAAACACCACCAGAAACGTGACGACCGTCGTTCCGGTGTTGATGACGAGCTGCCAGGTGTTCGAGTAGTCGAAGTAGGGGCCCGTGACGCCCCAGATCAGGACAGTCAGCATGGCGAGCATAAACGCCCATGGCGAGCCAATGGCATGGGCGGTACGCTCGGCTAGATGATGGAACAGGTCTCGCATCGATCACCTCTCCGTCCTTGCCGCGGCGTTCGACTTTGCCTACTCCGCCGCCTGCTTCAACGCCTCGGCGCGCCGAAGCGGCTCCGCCGCACTCCGATCGGGCTCCGGCCAAGGCGCCGTTGCGTAGGTCCCGAGCTGCC
>JANNSX010000297.1:0-2657 GCA_031403155.1 Hyphomicrobiaceae bacterium | reverse complement strand
GGCGGCGGCATCGATCATGGGAATGCGACGCCCAAGGCCGAGCTCAACATCTGGGTCGATCCGCATGCGGCGCGCACCGGGATCGAGATCGACGGCGATGGTTCCCTGCCTGGCCTTGAACAGATCCGGCCAGAGGAGCCAAGCGATCGTCGCCGCGTCGTAGATGGACGCGGGGTGGCTCTCGAGCCCCACGAGCGGCATCAGTCGGGCGACGTGGCGAGCCGGCTTGGCTTTCGATCGAGCAAGCTCCGCGACAATGCCGGGCGGCACCTTGAGTGGCTCGGTGATATCGAGCGGTGCGAGCACGATCGGCACGCCTGAGGCGAACACGGTGCGCGCCGCATGCGGATCGACCCAGATGTTGAGCTCGGCCTTGGGCGTCGCATTCCCATGATCGATGCCGCCGCCCATGACGACGAGCTCTGCGATCTTGCGCTTGAGATCCGTCCGCATCGCCAGCACGACGGCGAGGTTGGTCAGCGGTCCGATGGCGACAATGATCGCGCCCGAGCGGCCGCTTTCCTCGATGTGGCGGATGAGGCGGTTTACGGCATGCTCCGGCCTGGGCTTGCCGCGTGCGGTCAGGTGTAGATCGCCATCGCCGCCCCAGAGTTCGGCGGACGTCCGCGGTGGCGGCAGCACGAGCGACTGCGCGCATCCCCGATGCACCGGAATGCCGCCGCCGAGCGCGGCGACGATGCCGAGCGCGTTGCGGGTGACCATCTCGATCCCGGCGTTACCGGCGACGGTGGTGACAGCGGCAAGCGCCAGCTCCGGAGCCGAGCAAGCGAGCGCAATGGCGACAGCGTCGTCGAGGCCGGGATCGCAGTCGATGATGATGGTGCGTTTGGGCATCATTCCCTCCATGCGGGAAGCTAGCCGAGGCGGCGCTTGCCGTCACTCGACGGGACATGGGGGGCTTGGTTAAGCTACCGTCCGAACCAGCCTCCGAACGGAGACACCCCATGGCCCACGACGCTCCCGCCGCCGCAGGTGGAACGACAAAACTCGCCGTCAAGAATATCGGCATGATCCTGACGGGCGACCTCGACAAGCCGCTCATCGACGGCGATGCCATCGTTGCCATCAACGGCCGCATCACCGGCGTCGGCAAGGCGAAGGATCTCGATCTCGAAGGCGCCACCACCATCATCGATGCGGCCGGTGTCGCCGTCGCGCCCGGCCTGATCGACAGCCATGTGCATCCCGTGTTCGGCGACTGGACGCCGCGGCAGAACCAGCTCGGCTGGATCGAGTCCTTCCTGCATGGCGGCGTCACCTGCATGGTTTCGGCGGGCGAGGTGCATCTTCCGGGGCGCCCCAAAGACATTGTCGGCTTGAAGGCGCTCGCCATCACCGCGCAGCGCGCCTTCACCGGCTTTAGGCCGGGCGGCGTGAAGGTCCTGGCCGGCGCCCCGGTGCTCGAGAAGGGGATGGTCGAGAGTGACTTCGCGGAGCTGGCGAAGGCCGGTGTGACGCTGTTGGGCGAGGTGGGGTTGGGCAGCGTCAAGGCCGGCTACGAGGCCAAGGAGATGGTCGCCTGGGCGAGGAAGCACGGCATCCAATCGACGATCCATACCGGCGGCCCGTCGATCCCGGGCTCGGGCCTCATCGACAAGGATACCGTTCTGGAAGCGGATGCCGATGTCATCGGTCACATCAATGGCGGGCACACGGCGCTTCCGGAGAAGCATGTGTGTGAGTTGTGCGAAGTGTCGAAGCGGGCCATCGAGCTCGTGCATAATGGCAATGAGCGCGTGGCGATCGCGGCGCTCAAGACCGCCAATGAAACAAAGAACCTCCACCGCGTCATCCTCGGCACCGACAGCCCTGCGGGCTCGGGCGTGCAGCCTCTTGGAATCTTGCGCATGATCGCGCTGCTCTCGGGCATTGGCGGCTTGCCGGCCGAGCAGTCGATCGCCTGCGCTACGGGCAATACGGCGAAACTCCGCAAGCTCGATTGCGGGTTGATCGAGGTGGGCCGGTCCGCCGATCTCATCTTCATCGACAAGGCTCAGCACTCCGCTGGCCGCGATGTGCTCGACAGCATTAATCTGGGCGATCTGCCCGGCCTCGGAATGGCCGTCATCGACGGTATTCCGCGCATCGGCAGAAGCCGCAACACGCCGCCCGCCGCCCGCGTGCCGGTGCTGGAAAAGGGCGCGATGGGGGGGTAAGTTAAGGGCGATCCGCCGGTTGCCATGGTGGAGACGCCATGCCGCGTGAACGATAGCCGTGGCAATGATCTCCCTTATGGCCGCCCCTCACCCTCCCCTCTCCCCGCAAGCGGGGAGAGGCAGAAACCCGGCGCGTCCCTGACGTGTGAGGCGGGCACAACTCTCGCCGCCTCTCCCCGTAGCGTGAGCGTACGGGGAGAGGGCAGGGTGAGGGGCGGCCGCGAGTCCGGATGCACGCCACGACCGCTATGATGTGCCGCGACGCGGGCGACCGCCGGTCGCCCCTACGGCGGATTGGCCGCGCCACGCGAACGTCAGGGACGCAGAGTTCGCGTGACGTTGGGGCGACCGGCGGTCGCCCGTCCATCGTCCCCACAAGCATTTCCATTCCGTTTACCATACCACCAAAGAACTTATCCCCACCACTTGCGCACGCCCGCATAATCCGTCCGTTACCCGGCGAGGGGCGTTTCTGCAGAG
>JANNSX010000296.1:0-7082 GCA_031403155.1 Hyphomicrobiaceae bacterium | reverse complement strand
CCCCTACGTTTCAGTTGGGCTCAGCCTCTTCGGCACCTGCCTCCGCCGCAACGCCGACTTCCTTTCCGAACACATAGCCGATGCCGCGAACGGTCCTGATCGGATCGGTCTCACGGCCTCGAATGAGCGCTCGCCTCAGCCGGCCGATATGCACATCGACGGTCCGCTCGTCGATCGCCGAACTACGTCCCCAGACGCCATCGAGGAGCTGTTCGCGTGTCAGAACACGGCCGGCTCGCTCCATGAAATACTCAAGTAGCCGGTACTCCGTCGGACCAAGCCGGACCTCCCGGGCGTTCCTCGTCACGCGGTAGGCGATCCTGTCGAACCGGAATTCGCCGGCCTGGATGACATCCTCGATCCGTTCCGGATGAGCTCTTCGGATGAGAGCCTTGGCGCGCGCCATGAGCTCCGGCACGGAGAAGGGCTTGGTGACGTAGTCGTCGGCACCGGTGGTCAAGCCACGGACGCGGTCGCTCTCCTCGACGCGTGCCGTCAGCATGATGATCGGAACACCGCGGGTGGCCGCATTTGCCCGTAACCTCCGGCAGACCTCGATGCCGGACGCGCCCGGCAACATCCAATCCAGGATGATGATATCGGGTGACTCCTCGGAGACGAGCATCTCGACCTCGTCGCCTCTCGATACGGAAACGACCGCGAAACCCTCCGATTGAAAATTGTACCGGAGCAGCTCGACGAGAACGTCCTCGTCCTCGACGATCAGGACTTTGGCAACCATGCGAAATCCTCCGCGATGATCGATGGAAATCAGGCAGGCCCGATTACGGTTGTGCTCGTGTGATCGTTCTTCGGCCGTTCGTCGGTCAGCGGTGTCCCCTTGACGAGGTAGTGCACGGTCTCGGCGATGTTGGTCGTATGATCGCCGATGCGCTCGATGTTCTTGGCCCCGAACAGGAGGTGCGTGCAGAGCCCGATGTTGCGAGGATCCTCCATCATGTAGGTGAGGAGTTCGCGAAAAACGGAATTGTACATGGCGTCGATCTGAGCGTCGGAATGCCAGACCGTGAGCGCCATGTCGGCGTCACGATGGGTGTAGGCGTCGAGGACGTCTTTAAGCTGCCGAAGCGCAAGCTCGACCATGTGTCCGAGGCCGGCCATGAGCGATCTCGGGTGTTGCTCGCTGGCGACGGCGAGTGCCCGCTTGGCGATGTTCTTGGCGAGGTCGCCGATCCGCTCGAGGTCGTTGGCGACGCGCATCGCCGCCATGATCTGCCGGAGATCGACGGCCATCGGCTGGCGCTTGGCGATCACCAGGATCGTTTTCTCCTCGATCTCCCGGTTGTAGTCATCGACCATGCGATCGCTCGAGATGACGCGCTCGGCGAGCGCGGGGTCGCGCTTGATCAGCGCATCGAAGCTGTTCGCGAGGAGCTGCTCGGTCATGCCGCCCATGCGGGAGATTTTGCTATCGAGATCCGCGAGTTCGGCCTCGTAGGAGGAGACGATGTGGGACTGCGATGCCATGGTCGATGCTGATTCCTTGCTTGTGCACGTTCTTGCGGCGAACCGGATTCCACTGCTCCTTTACGTGCCCTATCCAAACCGGCCAGTGATGTAGTCCTGGGTTCGCTTGTCGAACGGATTGGTGAAGATGTCGGCTGTCTCGCCCTCCTCGACGAGGTGTCCAAGGTGGAAGAAGGCTGTGCGCTGGGAGACGCGCGCCGCCTGCTGCATCGAGTGTGTCACGATGATGATGGTGTAGTTGGCGCGAAGCTCGTCGATCAGCTCCTCGATGCGGGCGGTGGCGATCGGATCGAGGGACGAGCAGGGCTCGTCCATCAGAATGACCTCCGGTCCGACGGCGATCGCACGCGCGATGCAGAGCCGCTGCTGCTGTCCACCGGAAAGGCTCGTGCCGGAATCGCCCAGCCGGTCTTTCACCTCCGCGATCAAACCCGCCTTCTTCAGGCTCGTCGTGACGATCTCGTCGAGCTCGTCCTTGCCGCTCGCCAGTCCATGAATGCGCGGCCCGTACGCCACGTTCTCGTAGATCGACTTTGGGAACGGATTGGGTTTCTGGAACACCATGCCGACACGCGCGCGGAGCTGGACGACGTCGAGTGCCGGGTCATGAATATCGGAGCCGTCGATGGTGATGCTTCCGGTCACCTTGGCGATCGAGATCGTATCGTTCATCCGGTTGATGCATCTGAGGAACGTCGACTTGCCGCAACCCGACGGGCCGATGAAGGCCATGACGCTTCGCTGGGGAATGTCGACGTTGACCTCCTTCAGCGCGTGCTTCTCGCCGTAGTGGACGTTCACGTCACGCGCGAGGATCTTCGGTGCAAGCGTGGCATCCGTGCCGTTGCCGGATGTTGCCGTCATAACCTTCATGTCCATGTCAGTCGATCCTCTTCCCTACCACCGTCGCTCGAAACGCCTGCGAAGGTAGATTGCGGCTCCGTTCATGACGAAGAGCACGCCGAGCAGGACGATGATCGCCGCGGCTGTCTTCGACTGGAATGCGACCTCCGGAAGATCCGACCAGAGGTAGATCTGCACCGGGAGTGCTGTCGCTGCCGACGTGAGCCCATCGGGAACCTCGACGATGAAGGCGACCATGCCGATCATCAGCAACGGGGCCGTCTCGCCGAGCGCGTGCGCCATGCCGATGATGGTGCCGGTCATGATCCCGGGCAGGGCAAGCGGAAGCACATGATGGAAAACGGCCTGCTGGTGGGAGGCACCAACGCCCAGGGCCGCCTCTTTGATCGACGGCGGCACAGCTTTCAGAGCGGCGCGGCTGGCAATGATGATCGTCGGGAGCACCAGCAGCGCCAACACAAGCCCGCCGACCAAGGGTGCGGAACGCGGCAATCCGAAGAAGTTGAGGAAGACCGCGAGCCCCAGAAGTCCGAAGACGATCGACGGCACCGCCGCGAGGTTGTTGATGTTGACCTCGATGATGTCGGTCAGGCGGTTCTTCGGGGCAAACTCTTCCAGGTAGACCGCTGCAGCGACACCGATCGGCAGGCACAGGGCAAGGGTCACGAGCAGCGTCAGTATGGAGCCGATGAGCGCGCCGCGGATGCCCGCTAGCTCGGGCTCGCGGCTGTCGCCGGAGGTGAAGAACTGCCAGTTGAAATGGCGGGAGACCCGGTTCTCTGCGGCGAGCGACTCGAGCCAGGCGATCTCCTGATCGCTCGTCGTCCGATTGGATTCAGGCGTCTCGATCACCAGCATCCGCCATGCGCCGGGCGCGGCTGGCGCTGTGGAACTCGAAGGAACCAGTGTTGCGCCGGCTATCGATCGCGGCGTCACGCGCTCAGCTTTGATCCAGGCGTCACCTAGCGCGACGAGCACTGTGGGCGTGCTGCTGTCGAGATCGATGTCACCGCCGGCGGCCGAAAGGCGTGTGCCGTAACTCGCGACCCGCTGCTTGAGATCGGCGATCTTCTGGTCAAGCCCCTGTCGCTCCTCGCCAACGGTTTGCGGCAGGAGTTGCTCCAACCGCGTCACTTCGGTCGCCAGTCTATCCTTCTGCCGCTCGATTGCCGCGCGCACCAGCTGCGCGGCGGCGCTGAAGTCTTCGGCTGTGGACGTCACGCTCACCTTGCCGGCGGGGCCTGATAGTGAAGCGGTACCGGTGCCAAGTTTGCGCTCGATTCCGGAACTGCCGCTCTTGAGCTGCAGATCGGCATCGGCGGAAAGCGGCGCCGACAATGAGACCGTGCCGCCAATGAGCGAAGGATCGGCGAGAACCCGGCGGCGAAGTTCGTCGCCCGCGCCACTCGAGAGCAGTCCGTCGAGGGCCTTCCGGCGCTTGCGCTCGCTGACATCGGGGAATGCGCCGCGAAGCGACTCGCGAACGATCTTGGCGAAGTCGACAGACCGCAAGACGTCGGTCGAGGCTTCTGTGCCGGCCGGCAGCACGTCGGCCGGGACCGCCACGTCGAGAGCAAGCCGGTGTTGGGTGAACGCAGGTATGCCACGGATCAGGATGTCGGTCAGCAGGATGACGACAAAGGCCGCCGTCACCGCGACCGCGGCGAGGCCAAAGAACCTGAACAGGCGCTCTGAACGGTACCGCTGCGCGATGCGCGCCGCAACGAATGCATTGCGTTCCGCTGTCGCCGGAGCTTTTTCGATCGAGAATATCTCAGTCATATTGTTCCCGATACCTTCTGGCGATCGTCAGAGCGATGACGTTGAGGGTGAGCGTGAAGAGGAACAGTACGAGGCCGAGGGCAAAGGCGGCGAGCGTCTTGGCGCTGTCGAATTCCTGATCGCCGACAAGGATGGTTTTGATCTGGACCGTGAAGGTCGTCACCGCCTCGAGCGGATTGAAGGTGAGGTTCGCCGCAAGACCGGCCGCCATGACGACAATCATCGTCTCGCCGACCGCCCGGCTGATGGCGAGCATCATGGCCGAGACGATGCCGGGCAGCGCCGCCGGCAGGACGACACGCTTGATCGTCTCGGAGTGAGTGGCGCCCATGGCGAGCGATCCATCGCGCAGCGACTGTGGCACGGCGGTGATGACATCGTCGGAAAGCGAGGAGACGAAGGGGATAATCATCATGCCCATGACGAGGCCTGCCGCGAGCGCGCTCTCGGAGGCAACGCTGAGCCCCAACGACTCGCCGAAACCCCGGATCAGCGGTGCCACCGTCAGGGCCGCGAAGAAGCCGAGCACGACCGTCGGGATGCCGGCCAAAATCTCGAGGAGCGGCTTGGCAAACGCACGAAAACGGGGGCTCGCGTACTCCGCCATGTAGATCGCCGAGAAGAGGCCGATCGGGCCGGCGACCAGCATGGCGATAAGCGTGATGAGCAGCGTTCCGGCGACCAGCGGTATGATGCCGAAAGCGCCGGATGAACCGACCTGGTCCTCGCGGATCGCCGTCTGCGGCGACCATTGGGTGCCGAAGAGGAAGTCCAGCACGGGTACGCGCTGGAAGAAGCGCGCCGATTCGAAGAGCACGGAGAAGACGATACCGACGGTCGTCAGGATGGCGATCGTCGCCGACAAAATCAGCAGCAGCTTCACGAAGCGCTCGACCTGATTGCGAGCGCGGAAATCGGGGGAGAGCGCGCGGAATGCCAGGAGGGCCGCAAGCAGGCCCAGTCCGATGCTGCCGAGCAGGATCGACCAACCCGCCGTCGCCCGGTCGCTTGCATAGCGCTCACCGGCGGCCTTGATTTCTGGCGACGGGCTACCCGCCAGTTGTCCATCGGCGTAGGAGACGATCTCGCGCAGCGCGGCGCTGCGCTGGAGCTCGTCACCTGTGATCGCGGATGGCAGGCCGGAGAGAGCTCGGGTCTCGACAAATCGATCGGCGAGCGGTGTGCCGATCAGATAGACCGCCAGCATGGGTGCGAGCAGGGCAATGGCGAGAAAAGCGCCATGGTAAGCCGGGCGGGAGTGCGCGGTGCCTTCGCCTGCAAATGCGAAGCCACGGCTCCGGCCGACCAGATACGCCGTGCCGATGAGCATCAGCAGCGCTGCAAAGAAGACCAGTGTCATGATCGGAGCCGTCCTCGAGCAGTGGGAAAGGGCCGAGGCAACCGGAGCGCGACCATTGCCGAAACCCAATCGTCAGGCGAGCGAGCCGCAGCGGTGCGGGGTGCCGCAGCGGCTCGCCGAGACTCGGGACTACTTTAGCTCCGAGCCGTCCATCGGCGCCATCGAGGCGACGGTGTCCTTCACCTTGGCCAACTTGTCGGGCGGCAGCGTCACCAGGCCCTTGCCGGCGAGATATCCGTCCTCGCCGAGCGCGGCGTCGGAGACGTACTCGGCGGCGAACTTGTCGAGGTTCGGAATGACGCCGATATGCGCCTTCTTCACATAGACATACATCGAGCGCGCACCCTTGTACTCGCCGGCCGCGATCGCCTCGAAGGAGGGCGCGATCTTGTCGAGGGCGACGCCCTTGAGCTTCGCCTCGTTCTCCTCGAGGAAGGAGAAGCCGAACACGCCGAAGGCATCCGGATTGGCTTCGAGCTTCTGGACGATGACGTTGTCGTTCTCGCCGGCTTCGACATAGGCGCCATCCTCGCGGACGGTCTTCCAGACCTTCTCGAAGGCCTTGGCGTCCTTCTCCTTCAGCGCCTTCAGCACTTCGATCTTCTCGGCACCCTTCTCCATGAACAACTCATGCATGGAGTCGCGCGTGCCGGAGGTCGGCGGGGGGCCGAGGATCTCGATCTTCTTGGCCGGCAGGCTGGCATCGATGTCGGACCACATCTTGTAGGGGTTGGCAACGAGGTTGCCATCCTTGTCGGGAACGTCCTTGGCGAGCGCCAGGAAGAGTTGGCTCAGCGACAGAGACAGGTCAGCGCCGCCCTTCGACTGCGCGAGTGTCAGGCCGTCGTAACCAATGATGATCTCGACGATTTCGGTGACGCCGTTCTTCGCGCACGTCTCGAACTCGCCCTTCTTGATGCGGCGGGAGGCGTTCGTCGCATCCGGGTGGTCGACGCCGACGCCGGCGCAGAACAGCTTCATGCCGCCGCCCGTTCCGGTGCGATCCGGCCTTCGAGGCCAGTACCAACAATGGGCGCCTCCGGCCTCATCAACGGGACAGCCTGCCGTTGCATGTTCGACCCCATTAGTGCGCGGTTTGCGTCATCGTGTTCCAGGAAGGGAATCAGGGAGGCCGCGATGGAAACGATTTGGTTCGGCGCCACATCCATGTACCTGACTTCTTTGGGTTCCACGACAGGGAAATCTCCTTCGAAGCGGGCTTTGACTTTTTCAGCGATGAACTCGCCGTTGGGTTTCAACCGGGCATTTGCCTGGGCAATGTTGTGTGTGTCTTCCTCCTCTGCCGTAAGAAAAATAATATCGCGTGACTTCACCTTGCCGCCATCAACTTTTCGGTAGGGTGTTTCGATGAAGCCCATCTTGTTCACTTTTGCATGAACGCAAAGGGAAGAGATCAAACCGATATTCGGTCCTTCGGGAGTTTCGATGGTACACAAACGTCCGTAGTGCGTGTAGTGTACGTCACGGACTTCGAAGCCGGCGCGTTCGCGTGACAAACCACCGGGCCCGAGTGCAGACATTCTGCGCTTGTGCGTGATCTCCGCCAACGGATTCGTCTGGTCCATGA
>JANNSX010000295.1:0-6212 GCA_031403155.1 Hyphomicrobiaceae bacterium | reverse complement strand
CCTGAACGTGCTCGTTGGCTTTGAGCACGTTCTACGGCGAACCGGCTTCCACTTCGCCTGAACGTGCTGATCCTTGGCTTTGAGCACGTTCTACGGCGAACCGGCTTCCACTTCGCCTGAACGTGCTCTTGCTCAGCCGGCCTTGTCGCCGCGCAGTGCCTTGACGAAACGGCCCACCAATCCGCCGAGGCTGGCTGGCGGCAGATCGGCCTCCAAGGATTGGGGCGTGGATATGCCATGGCCGTTCGGCCGCCGGCCGGAGAGCTCGTCGATGACGATGGTCTGGCGGCCATTGGCGTTCGCGCGTCCGTTCGCAGGGGGCCGCTGGGCCGCCAATGGGCTGCGCGGCGTTCCCGGCGCGCGAGGCGTGATCAGTGTCTTGGCGAGCGGTCCGAGCGTGGCATCGCCATTCGCGGTACGAGCACTGGCCGTCGCGGAAGGTTCGGCGGCCGGACGCGTGCCCACGGCTTCCCGGGGCTTGACAGTAACCGCGTCCCGGTTGGCTGCGGCACGCGGCCGGATTTCGATGGAAGCTTCTGGATCGAACGCGGCGGATACCCGCACGGGATCCGGGGGCAGGCGCCGGCGTGAAGACTCCGGGGCGGCGGCGGGTGCGGGCGCCGGCGCTCGGGCCGGTGGTGGCGATGGTATTGCGGCCGGGGGAACCGCGACGCGGATCGAAACCTCAGCAGCCGGTACGGAACTCGCCACAGGGGCCGATGCCGGCCGGAACGGAACCTCGGTCTTGGCAGGCGCCACCGTACTTACAGCGGGCGGTTGGAGAGGTTTCGGCCGCTCCCGCATACCGCCGACATTGCGGGCCGTGGCGACTGTCCGCGCGACCAGTGCGGCGACATCATCAAAGGCCTTGTCGGTGCGATCGGCAGGCTTTCGCACCGGCCGGAGCACGGCGGCCTTGCCGGTGGCCGCCGTCCAGAAGGGCGTGGCCTCCGGGGTCTCCAAAGGCGGCGTAGTGTCGTTGGCGGGCGGGTCGATGAAGATGGGATCTTCCACGGCCACTGTCGTCGCCTCGGGCGCAGCCGCTGCAATCTCCACGATGGGCGCGGCAGGCGGATCGTTTTCGGCGGCAATGACGATCTCGAACGGCATCGGGGCCAGCTGTGGCTGCGATGACCGCCGATCGAGGAAACGCGTCGCGCGGCCCGTCGCGAGCATGGCCGCCTGCTCGATCCAGCCCTCTGCGGATATGCGACCGGCGGCAACGCCGATGTGCGGCGAAAGGCGAGCGATATCCGCAGCTGTCCAGCGCGCCACGTCCGAGAAGGCGGTTACGCCGGCCGCGGACAACTGCGTCGCGAGTTCGAGGTCGATGCCTCGAATGCTCGTCAGATCGAAGGCAAGGGCGGGCTCATCCGGCACCGCAGGCGCCGAAGCTTCGACGACGGCCTCGACCGGAGGCGCTGCCGCCACCGGCAATTCCGCAGCGGCAATCTTCGGCACGACAGGGACTTCCACCCGTGCCTGCATCTCCGGCTCGATGGGCGCCGGCGGCCATTCGGCGCCGGTCCGCTTGGCGATGAGGCGCGCGGCGTGGCGCGTCTCGCGGCCGCCAGCCAGGATCGCCGCCTGCTCGACCCAGTTGCCGCGCGAGACGATGCCGGGCTGGCCGAGCAGACGCCCGAGCATGGCGACGCCTCTGGCATCAATCTCCGCCAGCGCCTTGTAGCGGCCATAGCCCGCGGCGGTAACGACACTGACGCAGGCGCTCGGCAGATCGCGAATGAGCGACAGATCGTCGGGCGGCAAGGCCGGGGTGGCGGTCGCCGTGGGAAACATGTTTGCGGGAATGGCCGGCTCGGCGACAGCCGATGCTGTCTTGGGAGCTGGTGCCATCCCGGCCACGGTATCGTTTGAGACCACCTCGGGAAGCGCATCGGCCGTGGCGGCTTCGGCCTTGCCCCAAGATCCGAGCAGCTCCAGCGCCTCGTCGAGCTTGCGGCGGGCATTGAGATAATGATTGCCGGCAAGCTCCGCCTCGAGCTTCTGACGAAGCTGGTCGGCGGGCACGATGTTGAGCCACTCGCCCGTCGCCTCGCGCTGCTCGAGCTGGCGCAAGGCGCGATAGGCTTCCACGCGGCCGAGTTCATCGTCGAGCTTGGCGCGGGTCTCGGTCAGGGTCTCGATCAGCCTATCGATCGGGGCGGCCATCGGGACGCGATACTCCGGTTAACGGCTTTTCATCTTAGGGTGTTGCCGTTTTTCGTTTTATCACTTCAACACCCTAATTCCTTGGTTTGTCGTGCTTCTTTTCGGAAAACCGCTTCGCACTTTTCCGGAAGCACTCTAAGGCCCACTGCCGCCGCCGTCCACGGCGACGGTGGTTCAAGCGCCGCGCGGGCGCCCGGCTGTGGCGTCCTGGCCCTTGGTGGGGAGGCCCGTGACGAGAAACACGGCCAGACAAGCAAGCAGCATGCCGACGAATTGCACGGGAACCAAGGTTTCGCCGAACACGGCATAAGCCATCAAGGCCGTGACCGGCGGGACAAGGTAAAAATAGGCCGCCACCCGCGAGATGGCGCCCCGGCGGATCATGATCATTAACAGCGAGATGGCGCCCAGGGACAGCACGAGCACGGACCAGGCGAGCGCGAAGAATAGCTCGCCCGTCCAGGCGATCCGGCCCTGCTCCATGAGGCCGGCCCCCACCGCCACCAACAGCGTCCCGCCGAGAAATTGGAACATGCCGGCCGAACGCAGGTCGAGGCCGCCGCCGAAGCGCTTCTGGTAAATGCTGCCGAGCGTGATGCCGAGGAGACCGAGGATCGAGGCCAGAATGGTGTCGGCCTGGGCATCGGCCGTGCCCTCGACGATCTTCGGCCACAGCACGAGGGCGACGCCCGCCAGCCCCAGAGTGAGTCCCGCCCAGTGTCTCGGCCTGATCCGCTCGCCCAGCCACCAGGCGGCAAGGAAGGCGGTCAGGACCGGCTGCATCGAGACAATCAACGCCGAGATGCCTGCCGACATGCCGTTGGCGATGGCCCAGAAGACGGGTCCGAGATAGCCCGCGTGCAGAAGTGCGCCGGCGACGACGGCATGTCCGGCGGCGGTACGATCCGGCCAAGACACTCGTGTCGCCAGGGCGATCGCCGCGATCACCAGCAGCGCCGTTCCGAACCGTACGGTGAGAAACGTCAACGGCTCGGCATGCGCCGCCACGATCCGCGCAAAGATGAACCCGGTCGACCAGAGGATGACGAACAGGAAGGGAATGAGGCGGGTGGGCATGGGCATTCGCATCGCCGAGCTTTTCGCTCGCCCAAACCTCCGCCGAACCGCCTCGATCGCATCCTCGAGCCCTTATGCGGCGGCGCGACGAGCAAAGATACGTCGCCAAGCTTGGGCTCGCTTCTCAGCATCCGCATATGCGCCTTCACGGTCTGCCGCAAGGGCAGGACCTCCGGCGTGCAGGGATCGATGCGCCAGAGCTACTCCGTAAAGTGCGGCTCGCCCAACGACCGGATGCGGCCCCTGACCAATGCCACGACCCGGCCACCCTGGCGCAGCTCCACGTCGTAGACGCTGTTGGGCTCGCGTCGCCAGACCTCGCGGGCTTCGGCTTCGAGGCGCTCGCCGACCTTGGCGGGCGTGAGAAAACGGATCTCGGCATCGGCCGACATCACGCGCTCGTTGCGGCAGCCGGCGGCGAAGCCGAAGGCGGCGTCCGCGAGCGTGAAGACGACGCCGCCATGGCCGACGCCGATGACGTTCGCGTGGCTCTCGCCGACGGTCATAGCGAGCACCGCATGTCCCGGCTCGAGCGACACGATCTCGGCGCCGAGCCATTGCAGCACTCGGTTCCCGGCGAGCAGCCGCCGGCCGACCTCCATGGGCGGGATGTTCGGTGAGCCGGTCATCTAGGTCCCGGTGATCCAGTTCGCCGAACCGCACCAGATGATCAACACCGCAGCGATGCCGATCACACCGAGCGTCAATGCCATTCCGGCAGCGCGCAATGCCATGATCTGCTGCACGGGGGAAACAGCGGCGGCATGGGAGATGCGTCCGGCGAGAAGGGCGAGGCCCATCCCATGAACAATTACTTGGTCGAAGCCATATCCTTCGGCGCCGGCCATCAGCAGCAGCGCCATCGGCGTATACTCGATGAAATTGCCGTGAGCCCGGATGCGGCCGCGCAAATCCGCATCGTCGCCGTCGCCCAGCGAGATCCGCTGCGACCGGCGCACGCCGATGACCCGGACTGACAGAATGACAAGAACGACGGCGAGAAGCGCTGCGTAAAATGCGGTGATCCCGAAAACCATCACGGCTTCCCCTTCTCTGCATGCCGCAACCGCGCCAGCAGGCTCGACGTGTCCCAACGGCCGCCGCCCATGCGCTGCACCTCGGAGTAGAACTGATCGACGAGCGCGGTCACCGGCAGATGCGCATGATTGCGGCGCGCCTCCTCGAGGCAAATCCCCAAGTCCTTGCGCATCCAGTCGACGGCGAAGCCGAAGGTGAACTTGCCCTCGGCCATCGTCTTCCAACGGTTCTCCATCTGCCAGGAGCCGGCGGCGCCCTTGGAAATCGTCTCCATGACGGCCGGAATGTCGAGGCCGGCCTTCTCCGCGAAGGCGACGCCCTCGGAAAGCCCCTGCACGAGCCCGGCGATGCAGATCTGGTTGACCATCTTGGCGAGCTGTCCCGAGCCCGCCGGGCCGATGAGCCTCACCATACGGGCATAGTGCGTGATGACCGGCTCGGCCTTGGCGAAGGTTGAGGGATCACCGCCGGCCATGACGGTCAGCACGCCATTCTCGGCGCCCGCCTGTCCGCCCGAAACCGGCGCATCGAGAAAGCCGAAGCCCTTCTCGCGCGCAATACCGTCGAGCTCGCGGGCGGCGTTGGCGGAGGCTGTCGTGTTGTCGATGAAGACGGCGCCCTTAGATATCGTCTCGAACGCGCCATCCTTGGCTGTCGTCACCGCGCGCAGATCGTCGTCATTGCCGACGCAGGCGAAGACGAAGTCGGCGCCCTTGGCGGCCTCGGCCGGTGTCTTGGCCGTCTTGCCGCCGTGCTGGGCCGCCCACTTCGCCGCTTTCTCGGCCGAGCGATTGTAGACGGTGAGCTCATGCCCACCCTTGGCGCGAATATGCCCCGCCATCGGATAGCCCATCACGCCCAAGCCGATCCATGCCACTTTGGCCATTGCTCGCTCCTTCATATCTCTCTCGCCATGCTCTTAGAGCAGATCGACTGGTCGGGAAACTGTGTGCCGGGCGAGTCGGCTGGATAGTGGAAAGGCCGGAGCTGGATCGAGACATCCAGCCGCAGTGCGACTATCACAGTCGGCCATGGATCTTCTCCCGATCGCCTATGCGGTCACCGTCGTGCTCGGCGCGGCGATCGTGCGCGGATACTCGGGTTTCGGCTTCTCGCTGCTGACCATCAGCGCCCTGTCATTGGTCTTTCCGCCGGTCGAGGTCATCGCCTCGATCTTTCTGCTCGAGGTTGCGGCGAGCCTGCATCTGCTTCCCGGCATCTGGAAAGAGGTGCAGTGGCGCTCCGTCGGCCTGCTGCTCCTCGGCACTTTGATCGGCACGCCGTTCGGGGCCTATTTCCTCGCCCGGGTTCCCGAGGCGCCGATGCGCGTGGCGCTTGCGATCTTCGTGCTCGTGACGGCCTTCCTCATGTGGCGCGGCTTCGCGCTGAAGCGCGCGCCCTCAGCCCCGGCGACGCTCGCGACCGGTGGTCTCGGCGGTCTGTTCAACGGCGCCTTCGGGATCGGCGGGCCACCGATCATCCTGTTCTACTTCTCGTCCCCTGCAGGAGCGGTGGCGGGGCGGGCGTCCATTATCGCCTATTTCCTCGGCTCGGACCTGATCGGCCTCGGCGCCCAGAGTTGGAACGGCCTCATAACGCTCGACCATTTCTGGAAGGCGGCGCTGTTCTTGCCGGCACTGCTGATCGGCATCTCGATCGGCGCCAAGAGTTTCCGCGGCAGCGATCCGGAGGTTTTCCGCAAGCGCGTGCTCATCCTCATCGCGGTGATCGGCGGGCTCATCGGAGTGCAGGGGTTGCGTGGGTTGTAGGTTGGACAAAAGCGGCTAGTGGCCCGTCGCGCCAAAGTTGTACAGTAGGGGTGCACGGTGGGGGTGAACGATTGGGCGATGTAAGCCACACCAAACTAAAGATATTTGTAGTTGGCCACAATTGGCGCCAAAAAAGGACGGACGCCCAGCGAGCATGCG
>JANNSX010000294.1:0-4225 GCA_031403155.1 Hyphomicrobiaceae bacterium | reverse complement strand
CATCGACCCCGCCCATGGCAGCGATCGCCGCTTCGAACAGCCGATCGACATCGGCGGCGATGCCCACATCGGCATGCGTCGCCCCCAACCCCGGAAGCTTGGCACGCGCATCGGCCAGAAAGCCGTCGTCGACGTCACAGACGTGCACGCGGGCGCCAGCCGCGAGAAACACCTCGGCGATGGCGAGGCCGATTCCGGAGCCGCCGGCGGTGATGATGACGCGCTTGCCCTTGGCGCTCAGCTCCATGGCTGCTCCTCCGGCCCTGCATGGGCGATCACCGCCGGCCCCGCCTTTCCAGCGATCAAGCGATGTGTTTTGATCTCAGGAAACTTTTCCAGGATGTTGAACGGCAAAGCAAGGAAAGACCGTCGATGGCGAAGCAGCCCGCGAAGACAGACGAAAGCAAGAAAACAGGTGGCTCCAAGGGCGCGCGCAAGGTCATCATCACTTGTGCGGTGACGGGCTCGGTGCATACGCCGACGATGACGCCCTATCTGCCGATCACTCCCGACCAGATCGCAGCCGAGAGTATTGCCGCCGCCGAGGCGGGCGCCTCAGTCATCCATCTGCACGCGCGCGATCCGAACGACGGCCGGCCGACGCCCTCCCCCGACGTGTTCATGCAGTTCCTGCCGCGCATCAAACAGAACACCGACGCGGTCGTGAACATCACAACGGGCGGTTCGCTCGGCATGAGCATGGAGGACCGGTTGGCGGCGCCGCTCCGCGCCAAGCCGGAACTCTGCTCGCTTAACATGGGCTCGATGAATTTCGGCCTCTATCACGTGACCGAGAAAATCACCGAGTGGAAACATGATTGGGAGAAGGCCTACATCGCCAAGACCAAGGACTTGATTGTCTCCAACACCTTCGCCCAGATCGAGCGCTTCATCAAAGAGCTCGGCCATGGCCACGGCACGCGCTTCGAATGCGAATGCTATGATGTCGGCCATCTCTATGTGCTGGCGAAGTTTCTCGACGAAGGCCTGCTCGAGCCGCCGCTGTTCGTACAGACGATCTTCGGCATCCATGGTGGCATCGGCGCGCGGCACGAGGATCTCATGCACATGCGCCGCACGGCCGATCATCTCTTCGGCAGCGACTATCAATGGTCGATCCTGGCGGCGGGCAAGCATCAGATCAATCTCGCAACCGTCGGGCTGACGATGGGAGCGAATGTACGCGTCGGCTTGGAGGATTCGATCTATCTCAGCCCCGGCCGTCTGGCGAAGTCCAACGCCGAGCAGGTGGCCAAAATCCGCCGCATCATCGAGGAGCTGTCGCTGGAGGTCGCCACACCCGCCGAGGCGCGGCAGATGCTGAAGCTCAAGGGCGGCGATCAGGTCGGATTTTAGAGAATGGCCCTGGAGATCGATACCTATCGTGGCGTCGTCTACCCCTGGCACTGCGACAGCATGGGCCACATGAACACGCAATTCTATTGCGGCATCTTCGATGCGGCGAGCTTCCACATGCTCTCCCGGTTCGGGCCTTACGCGGAGCTCGAGCCACTCGGCCAGGGCTGGGCGGATGTGAAGCAGACCATCGAGTACAAGCACGAGACGCGGGCCGGCGCGCTCGTGCTTGTGAAAAGCGTGTTGCTGAAGACCGGCAACAAGTCGGTCGAGTTCCGGCACAGCATGCTGAACTCCGAGACAGGCGTGCTGCATGCGACGAGCCAGAACATCACGGTGCTGTTCGACCTCAAGGCGCGGAAGGCTCTGCCGTTGAGCGACGCCATTCGTGCGCGCTGCCGGGAACTCGGTGTGGCGTGAGGGAGCGGCCGACACGGCGTGAGGGGCGCTGCTATTGGCTGAGAGAGGCGATCGCCGAAGGCGAAGAGGACGCGCCGGCGCTCGCGGGCGAGGCCAGGGCCGATGTGGCGATTGTAGGCGGCGGATTTTGTGGGCTTTGGACAGCACTCGAGCTGAAACGGCGACAACCTACTCTCGATGTTGCCATCGTCGAAGCCGACATCTGCGGTGGCGGAGCCTCGGGTCGCGCCACGGGGCAGGTGCTTCCGCAGTGGCTGAAGATCGCAGCGCTGGAGGCGATGGGCGGAAAGGAGGCTGCGCGCTTCTTCTGCCAAGCCTCGCAAGACATCGTCGGCGAGATCGAGCGGTTCTGCATCGGTCACGGCATCGACGCCGAGTTCAAATACTCGGATTGGCTTTGGTCGGCGGCGAATGCGCGACAGCTCGGCAGCTGGAATTCAACCCTCAAGATGCTCGAAGCGCGCGGCCTTTCGATGATGCGTGCGGTTTCGCGTGACGAGATTCAAAGCATGATGGACATGCCGGGTCTACTTGGCGGTGCCCTCATGTCCGGCACGGCGACTCTGCAGCCGGCGAAGCTTGTGCGCGGATTGCGGCGGGTTGCGCTATCGAAGGGCGTGCGCATTTACGAGAACAGCCCGATGACGCGGCTGGAGCGGCGTGGGCGGCCCGTCGTAGTGAGCCGCGCCGGGAGTCTCGTGGCCGGTTGTGTCGTGCTCGCGCTCAATGCTTGGTCGCTACGGATCCCCTCTCTGCGCTCCGCCATTCTCGTCATCACCAGCGACGACCAGATCAGCGAGCCGGTGCCGGAGCTGATCGAAGCACTCTGGCGCCGGGACAAATTTCAAATCACCGACTCGCAAACCTTCGTAACGGGCTTCCGCACGACTCCCGATGGGCGCCTCAGCGGCGGCGTTACCGGCGGTCGACTCGGTGTCGGCTCGCTCGATGGCGAACGCTTCGAGGGCCGCTCGCCGCGCGAGGCCGCGATGCATGCCTTCTACGCACGGGCCAATCCGCGGCTCGGCGCGGTGCGATTTTCCGACAGCTGGTATGGTCCGATCGACCGGACGCGGAGCGGGCTGCCGTTGTTCGGCGCGCTGCCCGGCATGCCGGATGTCTTCTACGGCTACGGCTTCTCGGGCAATGGCATCGCCACCTCGCCCTTGGCCGCACGCATTCTTGCTTCGCTGGTGCTGAAAGAGAAGGACGAATGGTCGGGCTGCCCGCTCGTGCGTCCACCCGAGCGCTGGCTGCCGCCGGAGCCGTTTCGGACGATCGGCTCGGTTGCGGTGAGAGCGGCCGTGAAACGCAACGACACACTAGGATACTCTGGCAAGCGGCCAGGCTCGCTCACCCGTTTCTTCGCACGCATGGCGCCGGGCGGCATTTAGACGACTTGAGAAGATGAGGTTTCAGGTTCCAGAGATCAGGGATCAGGGATCAAGGATCAAGGGAAGATGGGAGTTGCGCTGTGCCGACGGTCCGTTCGTTTCGCGATCTTACAGTCTGGCAGCGCGCTATGGAGCTGGCTCGCGAGGTGTACATGATCTCGGAAGGGATACCCAAACAGGAGCAGTTCCGGTTGACGAGTCAGCTCTTGAAAGCGGCCACCTCCGTTCCAGCCAACATCGCCGAAGGGCACGCCCGTGGCACCAGAAAAGACTATGCGCACTTCGTGACGATCGCACGCGGCTCTTTGGCCGAGACCGAAACCTTGCTCGAGCTTGCAACCCAGGTTGGTTTGGTAAAGCCGGAAGCGATCGCTCGCGCCCAGCAATTGGCGATCGAAGTTGGCCGAATGCCGAACGCGTTGCTCGGGAAGCTGCGCTTGCCACCCAACGACACTCGCTCCCCTGAAACCTGATCCCCGGAACCTGAAACCTCATGATCAAAGCCCGTATCTTCAAAGCTGGCGAGCTGCCTTGGACGACGGCAAAAACCGAGTCCGGCAACACCCGCATCGCCCGCGTGATCAACGGCGCCAACAGCACCCACCTCGGCGCTGGCATCGAAATCCTCGAGAACGTCTCCATCGAATGGACCGTGACCTACGACGAGGTGCTGTTCATCCACGAAGGCGAGATGACAATCGTCACGGGGGCTGAGCGCTGGCACTGCAAGCCCGGCGACATTATCTGGCTGCCGAAGGGCACGACGCTGTCATATGATGCATCCAAGGGCCGCTGCGCCTATTTCTACGCGCTCTATCCCGTCGACTGGGCAATGCGCCAGGGTCTCGAAGAGCCTTAGAAACTACGCCTCATAGCTGTTGAGCTGCATGTCGTAGCGCACGAGCGGCGAAGTCTGGCCGAGCTTGTCGTAGAGCCGGCGCGCGTCCGCATTGTCCACTTGCGTCATCCAATAGACCTTGAGCCAGCCCTTGGCGCGGCCGAGACCGGCGAGGTGGGCGATCAGCGCCTTGCCGATGCCCCGTCCGCGCGCTGTT
>JANNSX010000293.1:0-8983 GCA_031403155.1 Hyphomicrobiaceae bacterium | reverse complement strand
GAGGTGGGTGGGGTAATAGAGAGATGGTGAGATTTGTCGGTGTATTATCACGAGAATATTATAAATCATGGTTTTCAAAACAAATTTGTGTTCCTTTGACACAACTTTTTCCCAGATTTATTTTTAGACTGTCCATTTCATACCTTGATGCCCATGATGACATAATCCACCACAGTTGGTGTTGCAACATCAACGACGTTGGCCATTTTTTCACTTTGAGGTCTTATTATTTGGCTCGTCAAAAGGCGCCCGCTTGAAAACAAAATTCAATCGGATGTTGCATGTCCGCTGGCGGCGTCGGCGCGCTCGGCCGTAGTCCCAGCTACGCCGCTTCGCGCGCCTCCTGGCCAGCGGACATCCTTGCTCGTCATGCGTGCCAGCCATTTCTGATTTCGGGTACTGGCATTTACGGACCTGACAGGCCCCCGCCGAGCGGCTATCATCCGCGCCTTGGACGGTTTGCAAGGGCGGCAACGCATGAAGAACGTAACCCTGGTGCTCGACCTCGACGGTACGCTGGTCGACACCGCGCCGGATCTCGTCCGTGCCACCAATCACGTCATGCGCTCAATCGGCGCGCCGGAGGCTCCGGTGGAGCACATCAGGGCGACCGTCAGCCATGGCGCGCGCGCCATGATCGTGCACGCCTTGTCCCTGGCGGGGCGCTCCTTGAGCGATCCCGAGGTGGACAAGCTCCTGAACCAGTTCCTCGCCTACTATTCCGACAATATCGCCGTCGAAAGCCGGCCGTTCCCGGATGTGATCGAGGTGTTGACGGGTCTCGCCAAGCGCGGCACCAAGCTCGCCGTCTGCACCAACAAGCGGGAGGCCTTGTCGCGTAAGCTCTTGAAAGAGCTCAAGATGGACCGGCTATTCAACGCCATCGTCGGGCGCGACACGCTGCCTGTCTACAAGCCCGATCCGGGCCACCTCATCGGCACCATCATCCTGGCCGACGGCAATCTCGATCGCGCCATCATGGTGGGCGATAGCGAAACCGACGTTGCGACGGCCAAGCGGGCTGGCGTGCCGTGCATCGGTGTCACGTTCGGCTACACGACGGCGCCGGTCGCCTCGTTCAAGCCGGAAGGGCTCATCGACCACTACCGGGACCTCGAGACCCGCATGCGCGAAATCTTCGCAGCCCAGGATGCGATGCCGTCATGAACATGCCCGGCAAGATGAACAACCCCGAGGAGCACGCCGGCCACGAGAGTCCGCTCGAGCGGCACCTCACCTACAAGCCCGGCGACACTAAGCGCATCCTGACGCTCGACGGCGGCGGCGTGCGCGGCCTGATCACGCTCGGACTGCTCGAGCGCATGGAGGAGGTGCTGGCGCCACTCTCCCCCGATCCTGTCCGGTTTCGGTTGTCGCACTACTTCGACTTGATCGCCGGCACCTCGACGGGCGCGATCATCGCCACCGGCCTTGCCATGGGCATGTCGGTCAACGAGGTGAAGAACACCTATTTCCGATTGGCGCCGGATGTGTTCAAGACGCCACGCGGGCTCATGCCGGGATTGCGAAGGTCGAAGTTCGATGCCACCGCTCTCGAGCGGCATCTGCGATCGGCCTTCGGCACCATGACGCTCGGCTCCGATCGCTTTGAGACCGGCCTGATGATCTGCTGCAAGCGGATCGATACCGGCAGCCCCTGGGTGCTGACGAACAATCCTCGCTCGAAGTATTGGGATGGCGAGGACGGCAGCTACAAGCCCAACCGGGACTATGAGATCCGCACGCTGATCCGCGCCTCGACGGCGGCGCCCTACTATTTCGAGCCGGCGCTCATCGTCATCAACGAGGGCGGCAAGTATCCGCGCCAGGTCGGCCTCTTCGTCGACGGCGCCATGGGTGGCCACAACACGCCGACGGTGCAGGCGCTCCTGACGGCGACGCTGCCTGCCTACGGCTTCGGCTGGGCGGTCGAGCACGACAAGATGCTGATGATCTCGCTCGGCACCGGTTGGTGGCGCATGCGGCACGATCCGGCGAAGTTCATGGGTCAGCCGCACGTTTTCAAGGCCCGCGATGTCGCCATGGGTATGGTGCAGGATTCTTCGCTCGCCGCGCTCACTGTCATGCAAGCTCTGTCCGAGCCGCGGAAGCCCTGGACCATCAATTCCGAGATCGGCGATCAGGCGGGCGAGAGCCTGACCATGGGCGAGAGCCTCGTCTTTCAGCGCTTCGATGCCAGCCTCGAGGCGCCCGACATCCACCGCGCGCTCAATCTCGGCAATCTCGATGAAGTGCGTTTCTCCATGACACTCGATCGACTCCGCCAGCTCGACAACGGCTCGCCGCAGAACCTGCGCGAACTCTACGCCATCGGCCTCGAGGCGGGTCGCGTCAAGGAGCCGGGCAGGGACGGCATCGAGGTCGAGGATTTCCCGGTCCCGTTCGACCCCCAGGGTTGGCAGCGGCCGGCACAGCTCGCCCCGGCATGAACTATCGCCATGCCTACCATGCCGGCAATTTCGGCGACGTGCTGAAACACGCCGTGCTGGCCTCGATCATGACCTATCTCAAGCGCAAGCCACAGCCGTTCCGCGTCATCGACGTGCATGCGGGCATCGGCCGCTACGATCTCCAGGGCATCGAGGCGGGCAAGACGGGTGAATGGCAGGGCGGCATCGGGCGGCTGCTTGGCAGCGATACCGCTGCGATTCCCGAGCGCGTCGCGGCGATTCTCTCGCCCTACCTGGAGACGGTACGGGCCCTGAACCAGCCCGGCCAGATCGACACCTATCCTGGCTCGCCGCTTGTCGCGCGTCTCCTCATGCGGCCCGAGGACCGCTTGGTCGTCAACGAGTTGCATCCCGACGACCGGGCGCTGCTCGAGGCCGAACTCGGCCGCGACAAGTCCGTGCAGGTCATGGGGCTCGATGCCTGGGTCGCGATCAAGGCGTTGCTGCCGCCGCCCGAACGGCGCGGCCTTCTGTTGATTGATCCGCCCTACGAGCAGCCCGACGAGATGACAAGAGCGGTCGCCGCCATCGACGATGTCACGAAACGCTTCGCGACCGGCATGCTGATGCTCTGGTATCCGATCAAGGTCTCGGGCGAGCATCGCGCCCTTCACGAGGCAATCGCCGCGCGGAAGTCCCTCAAGGTCCTCATTGCCGAAGTGGCGATCCGCCCGGAGGTCGAGGCGCGCGGCCTCAACGGCTCCGGGCTTCTCGTCGTCAATCCGCCATGGACGCTCAGAGAGGAGCTGGAAGTCCTGCTCCCATTCCTCGCCGAGCGTCTGGCCCAACGCAAAGGTGGCGGATATCGCTTGCTGTCATTCGGCGAAAACTAACTCGCTCGGTTACTGCCGCGTCGAGCCGTAGACGACCCAGGCCGGCTGCTTGCCGGACGTCGCGGTTGAGGCCACGAACCCGCTCTGGAAATCGTTGGTAACGCCGCTCACGACGGCGACCGGACGGGCCTTGGCGGCGTCGGCACCGGCCTTGATCGTCGCATTTTCAGCGGAGGCCGAGAGGGCGAAAGCGGAAACGCCGGCGGCAAGCGTCATGATCATCGCAATGGTTTTCATGAGGTAACCCTTTCTTGATTGATGGCGGCTTCGACTCCGCCGCCGTTGCACAAGAGATGGGGTGCCCTTCGAGGCCGCCAAGGCCGCCTCGCCGGGACGTGATCATGGGTCAGAAACGCGTGATCTCGTGCGATGGTTCGCAATTGCCGACGGAGGTGGCAGCGGGCTCCGACGGCATTTGCGAAGCTGAATCGCACGAGAGATCAATTAGTTTCCAGTGTCCCTCATCTCCCGCAAATACCGAAAGTGCTTGCTGAGAGCTGGTCGGTGTTTGCGGGACGGGACACTGGGCGTCAGAACAATTTGAGACCCGGCGGCAGAGGCAACCCGCCGGTCGCCTCCTGCATCTTCTCCTGCAGGATACGCTCGGCTTTGACCTTGGCATCCTGATGGGCGGCCAGAATGAGGTCCTCGAGGATTTCTCCTTCGTCGGCCTTGAGCAGGCTCGGGTCGATCCGCACGGACTTCATCGACATCTTGCCCGAGAGCGTCACCCTGACGAGCCCGCCGCCCGACTGCCCATCGACCTCGATCGCCTCGAGCTCGGCCTGCATCGTCTCCATCTTCGACTGGAGCTGCTGGGCCTGCTTCATCATCTGCATGATGTTCATGTCATCTGGTCCTGTTTGTTTTGTTTGATAGACCGCTCTCCGATCCTTGCGAACCGGAGAACGGTCTAGCCTGTTTGTTTTGAGCGCGTTCTACGGCAAACCGGTATCCACTTTGCCTGAACACGCTCTAGCTCGCAGCGCTCTCGCCGTCATCGGCTTCAGACAGCGGCCGGATGTCGACGATCTCGGCATCGGGGAATTCGGCGAAGGCGGCCTTGAGCATTGGCGTCTGTTTCAGGCGATCGATTTCCACTTGGAGCTTCTCGCGCCTCACCTCGCCCAATGGCCGCTGGCCCGGCTCCCGCGACACCGCGACCATCCAGCGCTCGCCGGTCCAGCGCTGCAGCTTCTGCGAAAGGTCGCCGACAAGGTTCGAGCTCGCGCCATCGACGAGCGCGATCTCGATTTTGGGCGGCTCGAAGCGGACGAGACGCACGCGCTCCTCGAGGTCAATCTTCAATAGGGCATCCCGCTTGGAGCCGACAAAGGCGACGAGCTCCTCGAAGCTGTTGAAGTGAACGGCGGGAGGGGCGGCCGGCGAGACCGGCGGCATGGGCGCCAGCGGCATCTCGTCCTCGTTGGGCGGCGCCATATCATAGTCGAGCATCTCGGGATCGGCGCCGCCATAGTCCTCCTGCGACATGGCCTCCTCGGGCTCGAAGTCGGGTTGCGGCTCGGGTCGCGGTTCCTCGCGCTGTGGCGCGGCAGAACTCGCCCGCTGCTCGCCCAATCGGCGGATCACATCATCAGGGCTCGGCAGGGAAGCCATGTGGCACATGCGGATGACGAGCATCTCGAGCGCCATCACGGCGTTGGTCGCGCGTGCCACCTCCTCGTGGCCTTGGCTGAGCATCTGCCAGGCCCGCGAGAGGAGGGCGACGCCCAGCTTCCCGGCCAGAGCCGAGGCGCGCGTGCGCTCCTCGTTGGAGAGGCCTTCGCTCAGCGCCTCGGCGCCCCCGACCCGGGCACGCATCACCGCGTTGACGCACTCGGCGAGATCGCCCGCCGTCTCGAGCGGATCGGCGCCCTCGGCGATCAGCTGATCGATGCTGCCGAGCGACTCCTTGGTCTTGCCACCGAGCACCAGCTCGAGCAGGTCGAAGATGCGGCCGCGATCGGCGAGGCCCAGCATGTCGCGCACGGCCTTGCCGCTGACTTCGCCCTCGGCCGAGGCGAAGGCCTGATCGAGGATGGAGAGGCCGTCGCGCACCGAGCCTTCGGCGGCGCGGGCGATGAGCCGCAGCGCTTCGTCGTCGATCTCGAAATTTAGGTCCTTGGCAATCCTGGCGTAGTGGGCCACGAGCGCAGCCGCATCGACCCGGCGGAGATCGAAGCGCTGGCAGCGCGACAGCACCGTCACCGGGACTTTCCGGATCTCGGTCGTCGCGAAAATGAATTTCACATGCGGCGGCGGCTCTTCCAGCGTCTTCAGGAGCGCGTTGAACGCGCCCTTCGACAGCATGTGGACCTCGTCGATGATGTAGACCTTCATGCGGGCTGCGAGCGGCATGTAGCGCACGCTCTCGATCACCTCGCGGATGTTGTCGATGCCGGTGTTGGAGGCGGCGTCCATCTCGAGAACATCGGGATGCCGGCTCTCGATGATGGCCTGGCAATGGGTGCCGAGCTCCGGCATGTCAATGACCGGTCCGTCGATGCCCGGCCGCTCGTAATTGAGGGCGCGGGCGAGAATGCGGGCCGTCGTCGTCTTGCCGACGCCCCGGACGCCGGTCAGCATGTAGGCCTGGGCGATGCGGCCGGTCCGGAACGCATTCCGCAGCGTCGTGACCATGGCCTCCTGGCCGATCAGGTCGTCGAAGGTCTGCGGCCGGTACTTGCGGGCGAGGACGACATATGCTGCCGCGTTGGCTTTGACTGAGGATAGAACGACGCCTACAGAACCGGTGATCGCCGGAACGTCCTTGCTAGTGGTGCTGTCGCTCTTCTTCTTCGCCATGATCCCAGACGTTCTAACGGCCCAAAGGGCCCGGGAGCAAGGCGACCCGCGGCGAGCCGCGCCCCCGCGGAGGATGCCCGGATCGCTTGCGATCCGACAGCATCCGCGAGCGAAACGAGTAGGAGGCTGGCCGGCAACCCGGCTCTGTCTCGTTGGGGCTGCTTCCTTCCGGATCTGACCCGGTTGGCGAGGGATCCGTCCACCACCAACCTCCCGTGGCCATTATGGGCGATCGGGGCTGTCTGAGGCAACCCTGTCCCGCCACAGCACTTTCAAGCCATTGCTACGAATGTAACGGGCACTTGCCGGCGATTCCCTTGATGCCCAGCTGACTGAGGTCGAGCCGCCGGAGCCCCCGGGCAGGCCGGGGCCCGTCACCAAAAACAAGAAGCAGCAAACGGCCGGCGAACTCCGACTCGCCAGGGAGGAGCCGTCATGCCCGTCGCCGGACCCACACTATTGGCTCTCGCAAGTGCACTCGCCTATGGCGCCGGCGATTTCGTCGGCGGACGGGCGGCGACGCGCTTGCCGACGCTCGCCACCCTGCTCGTCGCACAACTCGCGGCGTGCGCCCTGGCAATCGCGGTGGCAAGCGGACTGGGAATTGGACCTGTGCCGCCCTCGGCATTGTTGCTCGGCGCCATCGCCGGCCTGTCGCATGTCACGGCCGTCGGCCTGCTCTACCATGGCCTGGCCCATGGCCGGATCACGGTGGTGGCACCCTTGTCCGGGGTTCTCAACATCGTCCTGCCGGTGTTCATCGACGGGGTGGTCCTCAACGGCTTGAGCGTCCTGCAGGGACTGGGAATTCTCCTATCCGGCGTGGCGGTCTGTCTCGTGACGCGGGGCACCGGAGATGCCGAGCGTGCGCCGTCATCTCTGAAGCTCAGCATCGGCCTGGGTATGGCAAGCGGTCTGTTGTTTGGAACCGCCGACCTGGCGCTGGGCTCAGTTCAGGCCAGCGCGGCCGGCGATGCCGTCATGGTGGCCCGGTTGGTCGGTGCGACGGGCGTGCTCCTGGCGGCTATCGCCGTGTATGGCCGGCGGATCGCGGTGCTCATCTATGGTATGTTCCGGGCGGCGACCCAGCCTGCTCTGGGGCTGCTCGGCGTGCCGGGCAATGCATGCCAAGCGGCGGTGGAGTGCAACAGGGGGACGGTCGCTGTCGGAGTGGCCATGGCTCTCTTCGCCGGCATGACCGATTGCCTCGGCCACCTGGCTTATGTCATGTCGGCAGCAACCGGTGAACTCAGCATTGCGGTGGCGACCAGCGCGCTGTTTCCTGCCGTGTCGGTGCTACTGGCGATCATCGTCCTCAAGGAAGGCATCGGCCGTCTGCAGTCGCTCGGGCTCGGCATCTCTGTGGGGGCCGTTGTTCTGCTTGCCGGCGCCTGACCCGCCGACCTAGACTTCCCTCAACCGAGGGAGACGCCGATGCCGACGCTAGGGCCGATGCGCACGCTCGACCGGATGAGCCCCAGGCGCGCCGACGAGGTCTGGATTGCCGAGCGGATCGCGGCGCCCGGTACGCGCTATCTCGTCACTATCGAGCACAAACCCTGCATCGTCGCGGCCGAGCCGGGCACGCTGACGACCCTCCGGTGGTTCACGCGTGAGGAGATCGTCGCCTTCGGCCTTGAGCGGCATCCGGCGGCGTTTCTTGGATTGGAAAACGGCGAGCGCGCCTATTTCACGCTCGATATCACCGAGCATCGGGCCAAAGCCGTGCCGGGCGGGCCGTTTATCCTGAAGCCCTATGTGGATCTGAGAAGCCTTGCCGTGCAGGGCGCGCTGACGCCGGAGGAGCTGTCGCTCGCGGGCCAGGCGCGCGCACTCGCCGAATGGCACAACAATCATCGCTGCTGCGGCCATTGCGGCTCGGCGACCGACATCAAGGACGCGGGCTGGCGGCGGAAATGCTGGAGTTGCGGGCGCGATCATTTCCCGCGCACCGATCCCGTCGTCATCATGCTGGTGACCTACGGCGACAAATGCCTGCTCGGCCACGAGGCGCGTTTCAATACCAAGATGTTCTCGACGCTGGCCGGTTTCCTGGAGCCGGGCGAGGACATCGAACATGCAGTGAGGCGCGAGGTGAAGGAGGAGGTCGGGCTCGACGTTGGCACCGTGCGCTATCAGGAGAGCCAGCCCTGGCCCTTCCCGCATTCGCTGATGCTCGGCTGCCGGGCGGAGGCCCTGCACGACCGGGTTGTGGTCGACACGAACGAGCTGACCAGCGCGCGATGGTTCGGTCGCGATGAGGTGCGGGCAATGGATGAGACGCGGCATCCGGAGGAGTTGATCATTCCTGGCCGGCACGCGATTGCGCGCAAGCTTATTCTCGCCTGGGTCGAGGAAGGACATCGGACATGACGACGAAGACCTACAGCAATGACGAGATCACGGTCACCTGGAAGCCCGAGCAATGCATCCATTCGGAGAAATGCTTCCATGGCTTGCCGGGTGTGTTCGATCCGAACCGCCGTCCCTGGATCGACACGAGCGCGGCCGCCACGGCGGATATCAAGGCAACCGTCGACAAGTGCCCGTCGGGAGCGCTGTCGTGGTCGGCTAAGGGCGGCGAGGCGGGTGCGAAGGCCGAGGCTGCTGCACCGGCAGTGATCGTCGAGCTCCTGGCCGATGGTCCGCTGCTGGTGAAATCGGCGCACACGCTGAACCTGTCGGATGGGACGACGAAGCAGCGCTCGGGGGCTACGGCCTATTGCCGCTGCGGCGCCTCCAACCGAAAGCCGTTCTGCGACGGCAGCCACAGCCGCATCGGGTTCAAGGGGTAGAGCTCGAAAAGGCTTTGTGCTGAGCGTCATCATCGGGTCTGATTTTCTCAGTTGATTGAGGCCACGCTTTGTTGCCCGC